>NZ_JBHTUD010000013.1:0-233251 GCF_042794235.1 Nocardia sp. NPDC056541 | reverse complement strand
GGTCAGGCACCGGGCTTGCTCCTTCGTCGCCTACGCCCCGGCGCCTGACCGGCGGCCCGGCCGCGGACCGGCCACTTCGTGGCCGTCCCTCCCTAGGGGTCGGGAGTGCGGTGGCTGGGTTGGGTGGGTTGTTGAAGACGGGGACGGGCTGGGTGTGGCGGATCAGGTTGTGGCGGGGGCGGTTTCGGTGCGGGGAGTGGGGGTTTTGGCTGCTACTACCGAGCGGTAGACGATGGCGCCGGTGGTGAGGATTACGGCTACCGACAGGGGGCCTGCCCAGAGTTGCCACCAGCTGCCGCCGGCGGGGGTGTAGACCTCGGGGCGGGGCCAGGCCAGGTTGATGACCATGGCGATGCCCCAGACGACGGCGAGGGCGTTGATGGGGATGCCGAGGCGGCCCAGGTGGAACAGGGTCTTGTCGTCGGGGGCGGGCAGGCCCTGGACGCGGCGCAGCAGCAGTGGCACGGTGACCAGGAGGTAGGCCAGGTACAGGCTGACGATGCAGACGCTGGCGAGGGTGGCGAAGATGGCGGGGTTGCCGAGGTTCAGGACCAGCAGGCCGATGCCGAGGGCGCCGATCGCGACGGCGGGCCACACGGGGGTGCCGAAGCGGGGGTGCACGGTGGAGAGGGCCTTCGCGAAGGGGAGTTTGCCGTCGCGGGCCATCGAGAACATCAGGCGTGAGCCGGCGGTCTGGATGGCGAGGGTGCACACGATCACCGCGACCGCGACACAGCCGAGCAGCACCGAACCGGCGGGGCTGTTGAGCTTCGAGGTGATGACGTAAGCCAGTCCACCGGTGGACAATTCGCCGTCGGACAGGCTCGGAGCCGCCATCAGCGCGCCGAGCAGCATGAGGCCACCGCCCAGCGCCGAGACCGCCAGCGCGAGCAGGATGGTGCGGGGAGCGACCTTGCGCGGGTTCTTGGTCTCCTCGGAAAGCTCACCGGCGGAATCGAATCCGACCATCACGTACGCGGCCATCAGGCCCGAGACCAGGAATGCCGCCCAGTACGGGCCGGGGGAGGCCTGGTCGGTCTGGAACACCACATCGGGGCCGCGCTCGGTGTTGGCGAAGAACAGCGCGATGATCGCCAGCACACCGACGATCTCGACGGTGACACCGATCGAATTGATCTTCGACATCAGGTCGATGCCGATCACATTGATGGTGGTGGTGACGACGAGCAACACGCTGCCGAGCAGCACCGCGTTCATCGCGCCGTCGCGGGAGGTGAGCGCGGTGTCGGTGCCGATGAGCTGGAATCCGCTCCAGATCGAGGGCAGCACCACCTGGAGCGCGATGGCGGCCGCGGCGGCGGTCACGACCTGCGCGATCACCATCATCCAGCCGGCGAACCAGCCGATCAGCCCACCGGCCAGCCGACGTGACCACTGATAGATACAGCCCGAGATCGGGTAGCGGGCGGCGAGCTCGGCGAAGTTCAGCGCGACCAGGAACTGGCCCGCGAACACCAGCGGCCACGTCCAGAAGAAGGCGGCGCCGCCGAACGAATAGCCGAAGCCGAAGAACTGGAAGATCGTGGTGAGGATGGAGACGAACGAGAAACCTGCCGCGAAGGACGCGTAACGCCCCAGTTTGCGGTGCAGGACCGGCGTGTAGCCGAAGGCTGCCAGATCGGCGCTGTCGCGGCCGAGTTCGGTTGGGGCGGCGGGGGATTCGAATGTCGTGGCCATGTCGGAGTCCTTCAGCGGTTCGGCCAATATCTATCAGTCGATAGTTTTGCGCGCGCGATCGCTCGAACGGTGTCGTGCGTGTATCGACTGGACGCCCCGCGGTAACTTCTGCGTTGCGTGAGTTTCTGTCAAATGACAGAAATTCGACCGCTGGGCATTCCCGCCGGTGAGCTGCCCGCTGCGGTGCAGGTCGTGGCCCGATGACAGAATCTTCGGTGTGGCGAATCTCGGTCCCGGGCGTCCCCGGCTGGAACAGCGGCGCAGGCAGGGAACTACGCCGCGCGCGGAGATCCTCGACGCGGCGGCGGAGCTCTTCACCACCAAGGGGTACGCCAACACCTCGACGCGGGCAGTCGCCGACGCGGTCGGCATCCGGCAGGCATCGCTGTATCACCACTTCGCCGCCAAGGACGACATCCTCGACGCACTACTGGCCGAAACAGTGGCGGGACCGGTCGAACTGGCGCAGCGGATGATGACCGAACCGGATGACGTGGCGACCCAGCTCTACGCGCTTGCCCTGTTCGACGTGCGCCAACTGCGGACGGCGCGGTGGAATCTGGGCGCGCTGTACCTGCTCCCGGAGTTGCGCACGGAACGCTTCGTCGCGTTCCGGCGACGACGTGACGAACTGCGCGGACACTACGAGCGTCTGGCCGCCGCGGCCTCGACGGCCGCGGGGGAATCCGACGACGCGCGGATCCTTCCGTTCCGGCTGGTGGAGACGGTGATCGCGATCAGGTACGACGAGGGGGCGGCGGGCGTGGACACCGAGCGCGTCATCCCGGACGCCGTGCTGCGCATCGTCGGCTACCCGGGCGACACGGGTACGGTGCGGGCATCGGCCGCGGCGCTCCTCGCACGGCTGGGCGAGATCGCTCCCGCCTGAGAGGCCGTACCCGGTGGGCGAGGAGCGCCGCGATACCTCAACTTCGGATGAACGCCAGGATGTCCTGGATGAGTTCCTGCTGATAGGCGCCGAAGACGCCGTGCGGTGCGCCCGCGTACACCTTCAATGTCCCGTTCTCGACGAGCTCGATCGACTTCAGTGCCGCATTCGCGATCGGCACGATCTGGTCGTCGTCGCCGTGCGCGATGAAGACCGGCACCTTCAGGGCCTTCAGATCCTCGGTGAAGTCGGTCGCGGAGAACGCGGCGACACACTCGTAGGCGGCCTGGATCCCCGCGAGCATGCCCTGGCGCCAGAAGTCGTCCTGCGCGCCCTTCGAGACGACGGCGCCCTCGCGGTTGAAGCCGAAGAATGAGGGGGCGAGCTCCTGATAGAAGCGGGAGCGGTCGCTGAGCACCCCGGCGCGGATATTGTCGAACACCTCCATCGGCAGGCCGTCGGGATAGGCATCGGTGGCGACCATGATCGGCGGTACCGCGCCGATGGTGACGACCTTGGCGACCCGGTCCACACCGTGCTGGGCGGCGTAACGCACTACTTCGCCGCCTCCGGTCGAGTGCCCGACCACGATGACATCGCGCAGGTCGAGTGACTCGATCAGCTCGGCGAGATCGCGCGCGTAGGTGTCCATGTCGTTGCCCTGCCACGGCTGCGAGGAGCGGCCGTGACCGCGGCGGTCGTGCGCGATGACGCGGTAGCCCGCGTCGGCGAAGGTCTTGCGCTCCAGCGCCCACGCGTCGGAGCTCAGCGGCCAGCCGTGGCTGAACACCACAGGTCGTCCGGTGCCCCAATCGGAGAAATAGATCTCGGTGCCGTCGGTGATGGTGAAGTAGGGCATTGTGCTGTGCTCCTGTCGGAGATGCGGACGAATAGGTTGCCCATAGTTGTCGAGCGCCGGTGCGCTGTCGCCCACCGGAACGGCCGAAGATCCCGCCATTCCGGCCGAGTATTAGATTTATCGGCATGTCCACACCCCGGAATCGCCTACGTCACAGTGCATCCAGTGGTACACGGCGTATCGGGTTTCTCCTGTTCGACGGGGTGAAGGCGCTCGACTACGTCGGTCCCGCAGAGGTATTCGTCGAGGCGAATCAGTTCGCCGATGCCTACGAGATCGTGCTGATCTCGCCCACGGGCGCACCGGTGCACAGCTCGGTGGGCCAGGGAGTTGCTGTGACGACTTCCGTGGCGGACGCGCCCCCGCTCGACACGCTCGTGGTGCCCGGCAGCGAAGTGCGCCCCGCCGAGTTCGTACGTCCCGATCTGGTCGAGGCCGCTCGCGTTCTCGCGGCGCGCAGTCGTCGGGTCGTTTCCATCTGCAGTGGCGCCTTCGTGCTGGCCGAACTCGGGATGCTGGACGGCCGAAGCGCGACCACGCACTGGAAATTCGCCGCCGAGCTCGCCCGCCGGTATCCCCGGATCGACGTGCAGGCGGACCGGATCTTCGTGCGGGACAACGACATCGCGACCTCGGCGGGCGTCGCGGCGGGCATCGACCTCGCGCTCGCACTGGTGGCAGACGATCTGGGCAGCGACATCGCTCGCCAGGTCGCTCAGGGGCTTCTCGTCTATCTGCAGCGTTCCGGCGGGCAGACCCAGTTCTCGACGCCCATGCGCGCCGTCGCCCTGCCGCCCGGTCCGGTGCGCGTGGTCACCGACCTGATCGCCAGGGACCCCGCCGCGCGGCACAGTGTGGTGGACCTGGCGCGATACGTCAATGTGAGCGTCCGCCACCTCACCCGCCTGTTCACCGAGGAGACCGGGCTCAGCCCGGCCGAGTACGCGGCGAATGTGCGCTTCGATCTCGCCCGGGCCGAGCTCGAAGCCGGCAGTTCGGTGAGTCGGGCCGCCTCCGGCGCGGGTTTCGCCAGCGCCGAGGCGCTACGCCGGGCCTTTGTGGCGCGGCTCGGGGTGTCGCCCTCGGACTACCGGCGCAGGTTCGAATCCGAGGCGAGTGCGTAGCGGGTCTCAGCGGGCGGTCGGCGGGGCGATCTGCCAGTGCTGGTTGAGCGCGCCCGCGATCTCGGGCAGCACGGTGATCGGGATTCGTTTGGCGCGCAGCATTTCCCGGATCTCGCTCACCTGTTCGCGCTTGCGCATGTCGTAGGCGCCGGTGACGGGGCGGATCACCGGGGGGATGGACAGCAGTACGAGCTCGTCGGCCGACTCGCCGTTCAGGTCGAGTGCCAGTGCCCAGCGGGCGTGCTCGTCGAGGGTGAAGCGGCCGGCGACGACACGGTCCCACGGCACGGTCGACGAGCGGAACGGGGTCCGCGCGTAGATGGCGTGCTCGTGCAGTTCGATGACATCACGGACGAACAGCGCGACACCCACCGCGAACCCGCCGACCGCCCCGACCAGCAGGCCGGTGATCACCCGGTTCACCCCGAACATCGCCAGGAACAACCCGACGACGCCCGTGGTGACCAGGACCGCGATCAAGCAATAGAACAGACTCCGCCTGGTGGACACCACACCGGCACGCACGACCGACATGCGGACCTCCCTCTCCAGCTCGCCGGGCCCGATGCTCGCGCCGATCGGCGAATCACGATTCGTGGCTCACCCTAGCGGTGCGCATCGCCGCGGTCTCACGAGCCGAGCGACACCGCTGCCTCCGAGGTCTCGACGAGGAAGGTGAAGGTCTCCTGGAAGTACAGCTGCACCGTCTCGGCATCGTGGCTGAGGTAGCCGATCGACAGGTCCTGGCCCAGCGCGAGCTCGAAGTCGCCGCCGCGGGTGGTGAGCGCGAAACCGCCGGAGATCGCCGGCGCCCAGATGATCTCGCCGTCGATCAGCCGCTCGATGTGGGTCCGGATCGGGTGACCGTGATCGGAGGTCTCGCTGACCTGGGTGTACAGCTCGGCGCTGAGCACCACCGAATACGGGCCCTGCACGCCGGCCAGACGCAGGCCGGTGAGGGCGTGCGAGATGGCATCGGGAATGTCGACGACGTTGCTCGGCAGCGCGACGGGGGAGTTCGAGGCGGCATCGCGGATCCCGGTGATGCCCGCGGCGGCGTAGCTCTCGAAGATCGCACGGTCTTCGGCGAAGGCGATCTTCTGCGCGGCGTCCTTGAGATTGTCGAGGTCGGCGTCGCCCGCGCCGCGCTCGATGTCGTCGAGCTCGGAGCGTTGCAGGGTGAACGGCACCCGCAGCTCGATAACCGGTTGGATCAGGCGCTGATGAGCCTGCACGCCGTCGTCGGGCGAGGCGATCGAGGTGATCCGGCCGAGGTTGCGGGCCGAGAAGTCGAAACCATGCGGTCCCGATACGTCGACGACCCGGCGACCGGCGATATTGCGCTTGAACGTGCGGGTCGCCTCCTCCTCGATCTGCGACCAGGCTTCGCCGGTGATCGGCGCGAGTTCGCGATGCAGGTTGTTCATTCAATTACTCCTTTTCATCGTGCCGATTGCGAGGGAGCCGTCCGAGCGAGCGGCTGCCGCCGCGTTCGCACGTTCGACGGGGACGATTTCGGGCAGTGTCGCCGGCTCGATCTCGGTGGCCGCCGTGTCGGGTGCGTCGGGCAGGTCATCGAGGAAATCCACGGTGGGAGTGAAGAAGAGCGTGCCGGTCACGGCGAAAGAGAAGTCGAGGATGCGGTCGTAGGCGGCCTCGCCGGTACCGAGGAACATCCGTTCGAGCATGCGTTCGGTGACGCTCGGGGTGGCGGCGTAGGCCACGTAATAGGTGCCGAACTCGCCGGTGCCGATGGTGCCGAACGGCATATTGGCGCGCACGATCTGGCGTTCGGTGCCGTCGGCTTCGGTGATGGTGTTCACCGCGACGTGCGAGTCGGCGGGTTTCACGTCGTCGGGCAGTTCGTAGTCGGCGAGCTTGGTCCGCCCGATCACCCGCTCCTGTTCCTCGATCGACAGTGCGTTCCACTGGTCGAGCGGGTGGGTGTACTTCTGCACGACCACGTAGCTACCGCCGGTGAACTCGGGGTCCTCGTCGCCGATCAGCGCCGCCGAGGCCGCGCTCGGGCCCTCCGGGTTCTCCGTACCGTCGACGAAGCCGAGCAGGTCGCGCTGCTCGAAATAGCGAAAGCCGATCGTCTCGTCGACGATGGTCGCCGCGCCTTTGAGGCGAGCGCCGATCACCATGGCGAGTTCGAAGCACGGGCCCTGAGTTTCGCCTTTGATATGGAAGAACAGGTCGCCAGGGGTGGCCGGTGCGCTGTGGATCGGGCCGTTGTAGCCCGGGAAATCGTGCAGCTCAGCGGGTTTCGGGCCGACGAAGAGCCGGTCCCAGGCCGCGGAGCCGATCGAGGTGACGCAGGTCAATCCTTCACCGGGCACCCGGAAACCGATCGAACGGCGCAATCCGGAGAGATCTGCCAAGAGGTCACGGACCGCGGATTCGCCACCGGAGTCGATGGTGGCGACAAGGAAAATCGCGGACGGCGTGAGTGGATCGAGGATCGGCTGTGGCTCACCCATGGCGTCCACAGTACGGCTCCGCGCCGACAGGTTTGATCAACACCTCGCGGTGTCAAGCAATTCGGGCGATCGACCTGCTATTTCGCGACGGTCAGCAAAAATGTGACATCGTCGACAGCTTTGACGCTGTGCCGGGCGCGCGGCACCACGATGAGATCGCCCGCCGAACCCTTCCACTCGTCGGTGCCCGCGATCAGCACCAGCGTGCCGGAGAGCACCTGGATGGTGGCATCGCCCGCATTGTCGTGTTCGGCCAGGCTCTGTCCCTCGGCGAGTGCGACGACCGTCTGGCGCAGCGCGTGGGTGTGGCCGCCGATGAGGGTTTGCGAACTCCGGCCGCTCGTCGACGTGGCCGCCAGCTTGAGCTGTTGACGGGCCACGGCGGTCAGCGATTTCTTGTCCATGGATCGGGCCTTTCGCAGGCATCTCGCGGGCAGGTCTTGCCAGGAGTATGCCCGACGGTGCCCACGCGTTCGGGCGTTTTGCCGCGACCGTTAGCTGCGTGTTGTCAGCCGCGGGTGTAGTGGCGAATGCGGTAGCGCAGACCGGTTTTCGAGGTCAGCCACGGGGTGTCGTCCGCATGCCATTCCGGGCCGATGACCGGGGCGAACGCATCGCCCGCCACGGTGGTGTCGACCTCGGTGACCAGCAGCGTCGTCGCCGAGGCCAGCGCGGCGCGGTAGATCTCGCCGCCGCCCGCCACCCAGGTGTCGGACTCGCCGGTCATCGTCAGCGCGTCGGGTACGGATGCGGCGCGTTCGGCACCGTCGGCCGCCCAATCAGTCTGGCGAGTGACTACGATGTTGCGGCGGCCGGACAGCGGACGAAAGCTCGCGGGCAGCGAATCCCACGTCCGTCTGCCCATGATCACCGGGTGCCCCATGGTGGTGTCGCGGAAATTCGCCATATCCTCGGGCACCCGCCACGGAATGGTGTTGTCGACACCGATCACCCGGTCGTTCGCCTGCGCCCAGATCAGGCCGATCCGCTTCACACCGCCACCGGCGCCTTGATGCCGGGGTGATGTTTGTAGTCGGACAGCTCGATGTCCTCGTAGGCGTAGTCGAACAGGCTCGTCGCCGGGCGCAGGCGCAGCGTCGGGAACGGGTAGGGCTCGCGGGTGAGCTGCTCGCGGACCTGGTCGAGGTGATTGTCGTAGATGTGCACGTCGCCGCCGGTCCAGATGAACTCGCCCGGCTCGAGCTCGGTCTGCTGGGCGACCATCAGCGTGAGCAGGGCGTAGCTGGCGATATTGAACGGCACACCGAGGAACAGGTCGGCGCTGCGCTGGTACAGCTGGCAGGACAGTTTGCCGTCGGCGACATAGAACTGGAAGAAGGCGTGGCAGGGGGCCAGCGCCATCTTGTCCAGGTCGGCCACGTTCCAGGCCGAGACGATCATCCGGCGCGAGTCGGGGTCGGTGCGCAGGGTGTGCAGCACCTGGGCGATCTGATCGATGTGGGTGCCGTCGGGGGTGGGCCACGAGCGCCACTGCACGCCGTATACGGGGCCGAGCTCACCCTTGGCGTCGGCCCATTCGTCCCAGATGGTCACGCCGTGCTCGCGCAGCCAGGAGACATTGGAGTCGCCGCGCAGGAACCACAGCAGTTCGTAGGCGATGGACTTCATGTGGACCCGCTTGGTGGTGATCAGCGGGAAGGACTCGGCCAGGTCGTAGCGCAGCTGGTGACCGAAGATGCTGCGGGTTCCGGTGCCGGTGCGATCGGCTTTTGGCGTGCCTCGCTCCAGCACGTGCCGGAGCAGATCCTCGTACTGCGTATCAGGGGTGGCCACGTCTCGCGATTCTACGGGGGTCGGCTCGGCGGATCGGCACCTGGCAAGCTCTTCGGCTATGCGCAAGCTCTACGTGATCGGCATCGGCGCCGGCGACCCCGACCAGGTGACGGTGCAGGCGATCAAGGCCATGCGAAAGGCCGAGGCCTTCTTCGTGATCGGCAAGGGCACCGAGAAACAGGAACTGGTCGACGTGCGTACCACGATCCTGGCCGAACACGTGGACACGCCGCATCGGATCATCGAGATCACCGATCCGCCGCGTGAGCGCACTCCCGCCGACTACGCCGGTGTCGTCGTGGATTGGCACGAACGGCGCTCCGAGCTCCTCGAAGCCGCGTTCGACCAGGTGGACGGCATCGGCGCGATCCTCGTGTGGGGAGATCCGGCGCTCTACGACAGCACCCTGCGCATGGTCGAGCACGTGCTGGGGCGCGGGCGCGCCGACTTCGACTACGAGGTGATCCCCGGCGTCACCAGCATCGCCGCGCTGGCCGCCCGGCACCGCATGGTGCTGCACCGGATCGGTGAGCCCGTCCACGTCACGACGGGGCGCAGACTGCGCGAAGAAGGGCTCGGACCCGGATCGACCGTGGTGATGCTGGACGGTGAATGCTCGTTCACCGAGGTTCGTGGCGACGACATCCATATCTGGTGGGGCGCCTACCTCGGCATGCCCGACGAAATCCTGATCGAAGGCGCTCTGCGCGAAGTCGAAAGCCGCATAGTGGCCCGCCGCGCGGAACTGCGCGCGGAAAAAGGCTGGATCATGGATGTCTATCTGCTCCGCGACGGATCCCGCGCCGACGCACGATGAATAGCTAAACTGGCAACCGTGCCCGAACTGCCGGAAATAGAGGCGTTGGCGCAGTTCCTTCGGGATCATGCCGTCGGCGCTGTGGTCGGCCGTGTGGACGTGGCGGCGTTGAGCGCGGTGAAGACGTTCGATCCGCCGGTCACCGCGTTGTCCGGCCGCGATGTCACCGGTGCGGGACGGTGGGGGAAATTCCTCGGAATGGATTGTGGCGGACTGTGGCTGATCACCCATTTGTCGCGCGGCGGATGGTTGCGCTGGGTCGATGAGCCGAATCCGTTGCCACCCAAGCCGGGCGGTAAGAGCCCGCTGGCGCTGCGCGTGCATTTCTTCACGCCCGAGGGCGCCACGCCCGCGATCGACCTGACCGAGGCGGGGACGAAGAAACGGCTGGCGGTGTATGTCGTCGAGGATCCGATGCTGGTGCCGGGGATCGCGCGGCTCGGACCCGACGCGCTCGGACTGACCGAGGACGAATTCGCCGCGCTGCTGAAAAGTACATCGCAGCGAATCAAGACCGCGATCGTGGATCAGACTCTGATCGCCGGAATCGGCAATGCCTATTCCGACGAGATTCTGCACACCGCGAAGATCTCCCCGTTCGCGAACACCAGAACGATGTCCGCGGAGAAGGTTTCGCACTTGTACACCGCGATGCGCACGGTGCTGCTCGACGCGGTCGATCGTTCGGTGGGACAGGACGCGGCCCGATTGAAGGGCGAGAAGCGTTCGGGCATGCGGGTGCACGCCAGAACCGGCCAGGCGTGCCCGGTGTGCGGTGACACCGTGCGTGAGGTGTCCTACGCGGAGCGGTCCTTCCAGTACTGCGCCACCTGCCAGACCGGCGGCAAGGTGCTCGCCGACCGGCGGATGTCGCGGCTGCTCAAATAGTCTTCTCGCGCCAGGCTTCCAGCAGCCGGAGCCAGAATTCGCTGACGGCGGGAAAGGCGGGCACCGCGTTCCACAGCGTCTCCATGGGCACCCGTCCCACCACCGCGATGGTGGCCGCGTGCAACTGCTCGCCCATATCGGGGCCGACGAAGGTAGCACCGAGAATACGGTCGGCGGCGGTATCGATCACGAGTTTCGCGCGGCCGTGGAAGTCGTCACGCGAGAGCGCGGAACCCGCGACGGCGATGTCGAGCTCGACGGTGTCCACCGCGTGTCCGGCGGTGCGAGCCTCGTGTTCGGTGAGGCCCACGGAGGCGAGTTCCGGTGCGGTGTAGACGACTTGGGGAACCTGCTGATGGTCGGCGCTCGCGGTGAACCGCGAGCCGTCGAGTGGCTTGCCCTCCGCGCGGGCGGCGATCACGTCACCGCACACCCTGGCCTGGTACTTGCCCATATGTGTCAGCGCCACACGATGATTCACGTCGCCGACGGCGTAGAGCCAGTCGCCGGACACCGCACGCGCGGTCAGCTGATCGTCGACCTCGACATAGCCGGCGGGCAGCCCCACCGCGTCGAGGCCGAGATTCGAGGTGGCGGGGCTGCGGCCGGTGGCGACGACGAGTTCGTCGACCTCGAGTTCGCCGTCGCCGAGCACCAGGGTGACCGGACCGCCGTGGAGGCGGCCGACGCCGGTGTCCTCGGGATCGCGGCGCGAGACCAGTAACGGCTCGGTGTGGAACCGCACCTCGACGATTCCGGTGTCACGCAAGCCCCGCAGCACCAGCTCGGACGCGAACGATTCGCTGCGCGGCAGCAGGCGGTCACCCCGGACCAGCAGGGTCACCTCCTCGGCGCCGAGTTCGGCCAGCCAGGTCGCCGTTTCGCAGGCGACGACACCGCCGCCGATGATGGCGACCCGGCGCGGGACGACGGTCAGGTTGGTGGCGTCGCGGGAGGTCCACGGCAGCGCCTCGCGCACGCCCTGAATGTCGGGGATGGTGGCGGTGGTGCCGGTCGCCAGGACGACGGCGTGCCGGGCCCGCAAGCGCTTCACGCCGTCGTCGGTGGTTACCTCGACGAGTCGTTCGCCGACCAGACGGCCGGCCCCGCGGACGGTGTCGATGCCGGTCGATTTCGCCCACTCCACCTGGGAACTGTCGTCGCGGTCGTGCACGAAGGCGTCGCGGCGGGCGAGGATGTCGGCCACCTGCGGGCCGCTCGCGCTCACCCCCGGCATCGCCTCGCCGAGGTCGAGTACGGCGCCGGGGCGCAGCAGTGCCTTGCTGGGAATGCACGCCCAGTAGCTGCATTCGCCGCCGAACAGTTCCCGCTCGACCAGGGCGGCGGTGCGGTCGCTGCCCGCGATGGCGTAGGCGGCGGCGTTCTCACCCGCCGGGCCCGCGCCGATGACGATGACGTCGTACTCGAGCTCGGTCACTGCAGATAGCCCTCGACCTCACGGGGGGAACGCAGCCCGGTGTCCTCGGGAGATTCGCCGGAGCCGCTGCGGGCGCGCCGCTGCCGCAACAGATCCCAGGCCTGATCGAGCATCACTTCCAGTTCGGCCAGCTGCTTGCGTTCGGCTACCGGGTCGATCTCGCCCGCGGTGGCCTTGGCTCGCAGCGAGTGCTCGTCGTCGACCAGCTGTTTGATCCGCGCCAGAATGTCCTGATCGGTCATGCTCTCACCACTTCGATAGTCGGAGGGGTCGTGCCGGTTCCTGGTCCATGCTACGACCGCGCGGGTCCGGCGGGGCGTGCTGCTTCGGCGAGGCAGCGGGCCGCGATGGGCATGGCGCGGGCGAGGTCGGTGCTGTTCAGCGCGGTATAGCCGATGGCGACGCCGAAGTGGTGTGGTACGCCGAGGTGGTGGCGGGCCAGACCGTCGAGCAGGACGCCGCGGGCGCGGGCGGCGTCGACGGCGTGGCGCTCGGCGGCGGGACCGGGGAGTTCGACGACGACGTGTGAGCCCGCGTCGTCGCCGATGACGGGGAGCCCGCGGCGGGTGAGCGCGTCGACGACCAGGGCGCGTCGTGGCGGGACGACTCTGCGGAGCCGGCGCAGGTGCCGGGACAGGTCGCCGTGGCGGGCGAATTCGCTGAGGATCCGTTGCCCGGCGGGGCTCGGGGAACTACCGATCTCCGCGCGATGGGCCAGCACCGCGTCGGTGATGTCGGGGCGGGCGACGAGCCAGCCCACGCCGAGGGTGGTGGCGATGATCTTGCTGGTGGTGCCGAGATGGACGACGACATCCGGCGCCATCGCCGCGAGCAGTGGTAATGGTGCTGTGTCGTAACGCAATTCGCCGTCGTAGTCGTCTTCGATGATGAAAGCGCCCGTTCTTCTCGCGAATTCGATGAGCTCGACCCGGCGCGCCGCGGGCATCATCGCACCGATCGGGAACTGGTGTGCCGGTGTGCAATACACCGCGCGGACCCCGGGCGGAATCCGATCCACACACAAACCCCCGGCGTCGACGGGCACCGGCAGCACCTCGATGCCCACGGCTCGCAGCGCGCCGACGGCGCGTAGGTAGCCGGGATCCTCGATGGCGACGGTGTCGCCGGGACGGAGCAGCGCGGTGGCGAGCTCACCCACCGCCGCGCTGGTACCGGCGGTGGCCAGCACCACCGATCCGGCGCCTGCCGCCAGTCCTCGATGGCGCAGGAGGTGATCGGCGACCGCCGCCCGGAAGTCCGGTTCGCCCGCACGGTTCTTGCGGGCCTCGGGAGCTTGGTCGCCGGCCGCCCGCCACGCGCGGCGCCAGGCGGCGGAGTCGACCGCCTCGGCGCACGGTGCGCCCGGACCCAGATCGAGCAGGCCCGCGTCGGGATCGGCACCGTGGCCCGCGCCGGTGGACGGTGGCGCGGTGGCGGGGGCGGTGCTGAGGTAGGTGCCGGAGCCGTGTTTGCCGGTGAGCCAGCCTTCCGCGTGCAATTGGTCGTAGGCGCCCGCCACCACCGCCCGGCTCACGCCGAGCCGTCGTGCCAGGGCGCGCGAGGACGGTAGACGGTCGCCGATGCGCAGCACCCGATCGGTCGCCGCGGCGCGCAGGGCGTCGGCCACCTGCACCGACAGCGGTTCGGGGGCGGTGCGGTCGAGCGGGATCGGAAGGTCGTCGAGCATCGTCCACCTGGAATTGGCCTGTTGAAATTCTGTTGGATTGGACCTACGCGTAGTCCACTTCTTCGGCGAAGCTCATCTTATGAGCACGCACGACGTCAACCGCAACCCCCTGTCACCGACCCCGCGCACCACGCTGACACGCTCCAAGGAACGCGGCGCCACCGACCGCGCGGCACTGGACGCGGTGCTCGACGCGGGCCTGGTCTGCCACCTCGGCGTGCTGCTCGGTGGCTCGCCCGTGGCGCTGCCCACCATCTACGGCCGCGTCGGCGATACCCTCTACCTGCACGGATCCACCGGCGCGGGCAATATGCGCGCCGCGATCGACACCGACATCTCCCTGACGGTGACCCACGTCGACGGGCTGGTGTACGCGCGCTCGGCCATGCACTTCTCGATGAACTACCGCTCCGCGGTGATCCGGGGCAGGGCGGTGCTGGTCACCGACGAGGCTGAGCGCGACAACGCGCTGCGGGTGATCGTCGAGCACGCCGCGCCCGGCGCCTGGGATCGGGTACGCCCGCCCAACCGCAAGGAAATGGCGGCGACGATGGTGCTCGCGCTCGACCTCACCGAGGCCTCGGTGAAGGTGCGTTCGGGTGGGCCGAACGACGACGAGGGCGACATCGCGACCGGCGGTGTGTGGGCGGGCGTATTGCCGCTGCGTCAGGTGTGGGGCGAGCCGATCCCGGCCGGCGACCTCGAACCCGGCATCGACGTGCCCGCTGACGTCAGCGCCCGGGTTACGCCGGTCGCGGTGCCCGCGCGTTGAGATCCGCGCGTCGGCGTCTATTTGCCGGACGCTCCGAGAGTCATCAGATCCTTGGCCGAGACCTCGGGTAGGTATGCCTTCGTCAGAGCGATGCCGATGCGGGGCAGGTCTGCCTCGTCGCGGTAGCACAGGTACACCGGCTCGTGGCGGGGCTGGAACTTGGCCTTGAACGTATGCAGTGACCGGAAGCCGTAATACGGCTCCATCGCGGCGCCGAGCCCTTCGAGCAGACGGTCGATGGGCTCGGCACCGTCGGTCCTCGCACTGCGCGCCAACGGTGCCCCCGAGAGCGAAACGATCTCGGCGCCTTCCTCTTTGAACACCTGGCAGGACGAAGCGATGAGAAATTCCACCACCGGCCGGAAACCGCCGGGGCGCCTGCGCATCACGTCGAGGGTCCAGCCGCGGATCTCGTCGCCGGGGCCGTAGACGGGCAACCACGAGGTGACGCCGTGCACGCTGCCCTTGGCGTCGACGGCCAGCCCCACCCGCACGGCCGGGTCGAGTGCCTCCTCCACGCCGCCGAGGGTGAATCCCATTTCGGGCAGCCCCTTTTCGCCCACCCACTCCTCGGAGATGGCGCGCACCTGGGCGATCACCGCGAACGGTTCGTCGGCCAGCTCGACGAGCCGGAACTCGATGCCCTCCTTGTTCGCCTTGTTGATCGCGGACCGGATGTCCTGCCACGCCTTGCCCTTGAACTCGAGCTGCGGCAGGTCGACGATGGTGTCCTCGGCGATCTGCACACTGCGCCAGCCGAGTTCGTCCGCGATCTCGGCGACCGCCTCGGTGGTGGAGAACAGGCACGGGACGAGTCCGTCGGCTTCGCAGCGATCGGTGAACCCGGCGATGGTGGCGGGGAGGAGATCCGCGGGGCCGATCGGATCGGTGAGCACGATGACAGTGCCCGCGTGACGCTGGTAGGCGACGCAGCGTTCACCGTCGGCGGCGAACCAGTATTTGTTCTCCGGCCAGGTCGTCATCCACGACATGGTGCTGCCGCCGTAGCGGGCGAGCAAGGCGCGCACCGCATGTCCGGGATCGGTGCCGGTGAGTGCGCCGTCGGTGATCTTGCGCCGCACGGGCACCCGGAACGCGCCGCGGCCGCTGTAGAGCAGCGCCACCTCGACCGCCCACAGCAGACCTGTTCCGAAGGTCACCGCGCCTTCGGTCTCGAAGTCGGTGCCGATGGCCACGCCGAGCAGCACCAGCGTGAACACCACGTGCAGCAGGCCGTAGGCGAGAGTGCCCCACCACGCCCAGTGCCTGCCTTTCCGCAGTTGCTCGGCCACCACCGTGATCACCACCACGGTCAGGATCGTGCTCCACAGCGAGCCGCGTTCGTTCTCGGTGGGACCGAGCAGGCTGTTGCCGGGGAAGAAGTACACCGCCACCGAGGCCGTCGCGATCACCAGCAGGCCGATGAAGGCCAGCATGCGAACCTCACGTCGGGTGCGGGGCCAGAAGCCGTGTTCGGTGCGGCTGAACAGCTTTTCGCCCGCGGGCAGCCAGACGGCGATCGCGATGAGATGCATGAGATCGGCGAAGGTCGACTCGAACAGGAACGTGAGCGCCACGTGCGCCATCAGCACAGCGCGTACCCGCAGGCGCCACGGCGACCGCAGCGTTGCCGAGACCGCGGCCAGTGCCGAGAACGCGGCCGTGGTGAATCCGACATCGCGGACCTCGGAAAGCCGGTCGGCCCAACCGAGATGGGTGTGGGCCAGCAGCCCCACCGTCACCGACGCGCCGAGAATGCCGATCAGCTGGCCCGACAGACAGACCAGTGCGGTGCGCACGGTGCCGAGCCGCCACTCCGTCCAACCGACTGCCGCCGCGAAAATGACTGCCATGCAGAAGTATTGGAAGGGGGTGAGTCCGAAGAACCAGCCGGACAGCGGCGTCCACCACTTGCCCTCGGTGAGCGGCGGCCAGCCGTAGGCGATATCGGGATACCAGGAACGTTCGTCGAGCCTGCGCCACAGACCACCGCCGGCGATGCCGAGGATCGCGACCACGACGAGGAAGCCGAGGGTGAACGGCATCCGGCGGATCACAGTGTGCGCCATGGTGACGCCGCGCGAGGGCGCCGATTCGGGGGCAGCCGCGTTGTCGTTCATAGAACCACCCTTTGCTGCGAGTGCGCCGCACCGGCGCGGTGAGGTCGTCTGTGTACCGTATGTCATCGCGGTCGTACCAGGACCGCGATGCGCGCGCCAGGGCAGTCGAGGTGGCATCTGTGGAGGTCAGAGATGACGCAAATCACCGATCTGTCGTTGCTCACCGGATGGTTGCCGGTGGCGTTGACGGTCCTCGGCGCCCTGGGTGCGGTCTGGTTGCTGTTACCTCGTGTACGACGATATGTCACGACGATCATGCCGATCGTGGTGCTGGCCGCGGTGGTGCTCACCGTGGCGCTGTACTTGTTCGTGGAGGAGGTGTGGCGGCCCTTTCCCGATCCGATCGCCGTGTCGGTGTACGTGCTGATCGGGATCGCGGTGGCGGCAGTGCTGTTGGTGGTGCCGCGAATCCTGGTGCGCCGGACGGTGTGGACCGGCGTGGTGACTGTGCTCGCGGCCGTGGCGGTGCTGGTGGCGGTGGGAGTCAGGATCAACCTGGAGTACGCGTCGTATCCGACGGTGGGCGCGGCGCTCGGGGTCGAACAGATCGACCGGGTCGACGCGCGTGAGCTGACCCGGCGCGAGCAGGTGATCAGCGCGCGTCCGCTCGAGCCGGCCTGGCCCGCGCCCGGTGGATTGCCCGACGGCGGGCGAGTTCTGACCGCGACGGTGCCGCCGACGGCGTCCGGATTCACCGCGCGCGATGCCCAGATCTATCTGCCGCCCGCCTATTTCGCGGATCCACGTCCGCTGCTGCCGGTGCTGGTATTGCTCGCCGGTGAGCCGGGTGCGCCGCAGGACTGGTTCGTCGGTGGGCAGCTGGTCGAGACCATGGATTCGTTCGCCCGCGCGCACAACGGGCTCGCACCGGTCGTCGTGGTGGCCGACGGGACCGGCTCCCAGCTGGCGAACCCGCTGTGCCTGGACTCGAAACTCGGCAATGTCGCCACGTACCTGGCCGTCGACGTGCCGAACTGGACGCGAGCGAATCTGCAGATCGACCCGGATCCGCGTTCCTGGGCGGTGGGCGGACTCTCCTACGGCGGCACCTGCGCACTGCAACTCGCCACCAATTACCCCGCCGTCTATCCCACCTTCCTCGACATGTCGGGTGAGGACGAGCCGACCCTGGGGGACCGTCAGCGCACGGTGGACGCCGCGTTCGGTGGGGATACCGCGGCGCTGCTGCGGGTCAACCCGCTCGATCTGCTGCGGACGCGGGCGTATCCGGACTCCGCCGGCGCGTTCGTGGTCGGCGCCGATGACGAGACGTACCGGCCGCAGGTGGAGCGGATGTATCAGGCGGCGAAGGACGCGGGGATGGACGTGCGGTTACGGATTCTGCCCGGCGGACACAGCTTCGCGCTGTGGGAGTTCGGGCTGCGTGATCAGCTGCCGTGGCTGGCTACCCGGCTCGGCCTGACACCCTGATCGGCGACGGATTCCGCGAGGGTCCCCGGAGTACAGTTCGACGCATGTCCGAGGCGAAAACCCCAGGTACGGACGTTGGTGGCCCGCCCGCCGAGCAGCAGATCGCCGAGGCCGCGCTCGCCATCGTCGACGCGGACGGCGCGGGGGCCCTGTCCGTCGGTGCGGTGGCGCGACGGCTCGGGGTCGACGCGGACACTGTGCACGCCCGCGTCGGTGGGTTGGACGGCCTCGAACGCGCGGTGATCGACAACGTGCTGTCGTCGGTGGCGCTCGGGCCGCTCTCCGACGACGGTGTGGAGTGGACCGCGGCGGTGATCCAGTTCGCGCTCGGCATGCGCGCTCGGCTCTTCGACCACCCCGCCGTGGCGGAGTTGATCATGTCGGGGCCGATGGACAGTCCGTCGGCCGATGGACCGGTGGCACGGGATATGACCGAGTCGCTGTTCGTCTGCCTCGCCCGCGGCGGCCTCCAGGCGCCCATCCGTGCGCACGGGGTCTACGCGGTATTCGTGTACGTGCTCGGTTCGATCGCCCTCGACGTGGCGGAAACCGACGGAAAGCCGCCACTGCCAGGCGAATCGGAGCGGATCGCGGCCCGCCGCGCGGCGCTGCGAGACCTGGATCCAACCAGGTGGCCGCGCACCGCGGCGCACCTGGAGGAGATCGCCGCCTGGACCTCGGTGGATCAGTTCGTCTGGGGGCTTCGTGTGCTGCTCGTCGGGATGACGGCGACCTGACGCGCGAACGCGCCGCGGCCGAGCAGGGCCGCGAAGGCCAGCAGCCACCCGCTCCACAACAGGTAGCCGGGGAAATTGACGACGGCGGCGGGCTCGATGCCGAGCGGGATGACGACGCCGGTCGCGATGGCGGCGGCGCTGGTGTAGCCGAGTGCGGCGAACCACCGCGGGGTGCGCAGGGCCGCGATGACCAGCGCGGTCCAGATCGCGGTGAGGGTGTAGCCGGCGGTTTCGCCCAGGAGGGTGCCGAGCAGGGTGTGCTGTCGTTCGAAGGTGTCCGCGTCGGTCAGGGTGGGGACCAGTAGCGGCCAGCGCAGCAGGCCGATGGTTTGCACGAGGGCGGCGGCGATGCCGGCTCGCACCGCCCAGCGCATCGTGGGGGAGTCGTCCAGGCGCCCGATCAGAACGGACAACGGGACGAAAGCGCACGCCGCGGCCGCGAGGAGGGCGAACAGCGTGACGATCGTGGCTTGCTCGGCCCGGAATCGGGCGAGGAC
Source organism: Nocardia sp. NPDC056541 (assembly GCF_042794235.1). NCBI lineage: Bacteria > Bacillati > Actinomycetota > Actinomycetes > Mycobacteriales > Nocardiaceae > Nocardia > Nocardia sp. NPDC056541. Next base: position 214,017 of record NZ_JBHTUD010000013.1, on the reverse strand, counting down.
CTCGGTGGCGGGCAATTGCAGGACGTCGGGGTAGTCGAACGTCATCCCGAGGCCGACGAAGGCGAGGTTCATCAGGATCGGGGCGCCGATCAGCAGCGTGATGGTGGTCCATGGCTTGTTGTGCACGAGAATCCATTCTGGCTGTACGGGGTACAGGTAGCTGTACGGGGTACAGTCCACCGCATGTCGAAGGCGAAGTCAACAGGTGGCGGCGCGGCGCGGCCGGCGCGGCGCTCGTTCACCGAAGAGCAGGTGGTGGACATCGCGCTACAGCTCCTCGATGAGGGCGGGACCGGGGCGCTGTCGATCCGGGCGGTGGCGGGCAAGCTCGGGGTGAATCCCAATGCCGTGTACACCTACGTGGCGAGCCGGGCCGATCTGGAGCGCGCCGTGATCGAACGCGTGCTCTCGGCGGTTGCCCTCGAACCCCTGCGCGACCCCGGCGTGGAGTGGGCCGACGCGGTGATCCAGTTCGCGCGCGGCCTGCGCGCGGAGTTGCTCGCGCATCCGGCGGTCGCGCTGTTGATGATGTCGGGGCCGATGGACGGGCCGTCGGCGAGCGATGTCGGCGAGGCGCTGTTCGGGTGCCTGGCTCGAGGCGGTTTGTCCGAGGCGAGGCAGGCGAACGGTGTGTACTCGCTGATCGTGCAGGTGCTCGGCGGCATCGCGCTCACGGTCGCCGAGACCGACGGAAAGCCGCCGCTCACCCCGGAATCCGAGCGGGTCGCGCAACGTCGCGAGGGGCTGGCCCTGCTCGACGGCGATCGCTGGCCACGCTCGGCAGCACAGGTCGACGCGATGGCGGCGTGGAACTCCGAGGATCAGTTCGTGTGGGGGCTGCGTGCCTTGCTCACCGGGATCGCTGCCGGATGACTACCAGGGCGCGGGATGTAATCCTGTTGCCGCACAGGCCTTGTCGACGGCGTCGGGCAGGGAATCGTTGTCGGCGGCGAGGCTGACCAGGGCGAGTGTGTAGGTATCGCCGAGGTGGGAGAGGTAGCCCGCGAGCTGGGTGCGGGGGAAGGCGGTGATGCCGGGATGGATCGCGCGGGCGGCCACCCGGGTGCAGTCGTGCGGGCCGACTCTTCGCACCGCGTCGGGGAGGGTTCCGATGTTGGAGCACAGGATGTCTCGCTCGCCCGCGCCCTTGCTGAGGGTGTAGGCCCAGCGGTCGGGGATCACCTGGAGGATCTCCTCGGGCAGGCCCGCGGGGCTGGACATTCGGTGCTGATAGGCGGACCTCGCCTTGTCGCGAATGGTCGCGGGAGTGTCGACGCGGTGGATGGCGATCTCGGTCACCGCGAGATCGTTGTCGACTCGGGGTTCCTCGCGCGTGTCGACGGGCAGGCTCGCGGTGATGATCGGGTTCGGGAAGCCGTTCTGCCACAGGATGTTCGCGATCAAGTGGATGAACAGGCTGTTCGGGGTCCCGCCGAGAGTGCTCGCGGTGGCGTCCCAGTGGGCGGCATCGAAGGTCAGCAGGAGGGGGCGCAGGTGCCGGTCGCCGGTCGAACCGGGATTCGCCGGCGCAGCGCTGCTGGAGGCCGACTCGCGCGGAACGTGGTCCGTGGTCGGTCGGGCCGACCGCCGGGGGAACCTGCGTAGCAGCGCCCGGGTCGTGCCGCCGAAGATGGTGACCCACTGGGAGACCGCATCCGTCCACTCCGATGACGTTGTCCGGTACCGCGTTTCGCTGGTGGGCGCTGGGCCGATCGAGGCGTGCGCCGGATCGAGCGAGCGCAGGGCGGCGGTGACAGCGTGGATCAGGCCACGGGCGTCGGCCAGGACATGCGAACAGGTCAGGGCGACAACGGTTCCGCCGTCGTCGAGGCGGGCGGCGGACAGGCGCCAGCCGGGCGCGAACTCCGGGTCCAGATCGGTGCCGAGGCTGTCGGCCCATGGCAGGACCGCGTGGGCGGGGAGTGGGCCGATACCGCGACCGGAATCGTGGTGGGCGATCGGCATTGCCGGCCAGCCGGTCTCGGAGATCGCGGTCCGGTTCGGGAGGAGGTCGAGGGGGTGGGCGCTGGTGTTGGGCTGCCAGCCTCTGCGGGCGCCCGGAACCCGGGAGCCGACCACTCTGCGGCCGAGCCTGCCCAGCCGCAAGTGATCGTGAATCGCTTGCAACAGCGCGGGTTCCATCGCATCGGGAGTACGCCACAGACCCTGTAGCGCGATGGGCGTGCCCATCCCGCGGTGGGTCCGCAGGAAGATCTCGTCGACGACCGTGAGGCGGTCCATCAGCGGTGGTCGGCGCTACCGTGCCTGCCCTCACCCGCGGCGAAGCGGGCGGCGCCGTCGAGTGCGCCGCCGGTCAGGGCGGTCATGCCGTGCCGGAATTCGACGCGCAGCGCCTCCTCCTCGGTGTGTCCGTACTGGTCGTACAGGGCGGCGCGGTCGGTGCGCAGACAGGTCTGGGGGAGCGCGGCGAGCTGGGCGGCCAGTTCCTCTGCCGCGCGGCGGGCGTCGCCGGTGGGCACGACCCGGGTGACCAGGCCCATCTGTAGCGCCTCGGGCGCGCTCACCGGGCGGCCGGTGAGGATCATGTCGAGTGCGCGACCTTCGCCGACGATGCGTGGGAGGCGCACGGTGCCGCCGTCGATCAGCGGGACGCCCCAGCGGCGGCAGAAGACGCCGAAGATGGAGTCCTGCTCGGCGATTCGCAGATCGCACCACAGGGCAAGTTCGAGCCCGCCCGCCACGGCGTACCCGGACACCGCCGCGATCACCGGCTTGGACAGGCGCAGCCGGGTCGGGCCCATCGGGCCGTCACCGTCCTCGGTGGCCTGATTGCTGTTCTCGGTGCCCAGAGCTTTGAGGTCGGCGCCGGAGCAGAAGGTGCCGTGTTCGCCCCACAGCACGGCGACCGAGGAGGTGGGGTCGGCGTCGAACGCGCGGAACGCCTCCACCAGCGCGCGAGCGGTCGGGCCGTCCACCGCGTTGCGGGCGTGTGGGCGATCCAGGATCACCGTCGTGACCGGGCCCGCGTGTTCGACGCGCACCGAATTCGCCGGACCGGATGCGCTGGTTTCGGCGGGTGAACCTGTTTCCATTCCTCGACCATACGGCCACGGTGCCCCTTGTGTGAAGAGGTGAATCAATGGTTCACTTCTTCACATGGTGTACCGCAGGACCCCGGCCGTACAGGCCCGGCTCGACGCGCAACGGGCGCTGATCGTGCACGGCGCCACCCGCGTGCTCTCCCGTGACGGGTTCGCCGGGCTGTCGATGGCGGCGGTCGCGGCGGAGGCCGGCATCGCGACCGGCACCGTGTACAAGCAGTTCGAGAACAAGGCCGAATTGGTCGCGGCGGTCTTCGCGACGGTCGTCGCCCGCGAGGTCGACGCGGTCCGGGCCGCGGTGGCCGAGGGTGACGTGGTGGGGCGGGTCACCGCCGCGGTGGAGACCTTCGCCGGGCGCGCGATGAAGAATCCGAAACTTGCCTACGTGCTGCTGGCCGAGCCCGTCGACGCCGCCGTCGACGCGCAGCGGCTGGAATTCCGGCGGGCGTTCGCCGCGTCGTTCGAGACCGCGATCGCACACGGTGTCGCCGAAGGCCGCTTGCCTGCCCAGGAATCGAGCCTCACCGCCGCCGCCCTCGTCGGCGCGATCGGCGAGGTGCTGGTCGGCCCGCTGGCCGCCGCGCCGCACGCCGAGACCGTCATCCCCGAATTGGTCGCTTTCGCCGTGCGCGCACTCGGTGCGCGCCCGGAAACGTTGTAGTCGAAGGAGTTACCGGATATGCCGACCCACGAAGTCTTCAACCAGGCGCCACCACTGATCCCCTTCGATGCCGCGCGCAACCCCGCGCTGCTGGAAGGTCTGCACCGCGAAGGTGCGGGCTGGGCCGAAGCCGAAGTGCGCGAACTCGGCGCGCTGGCAGGCGGTTTCGCGGCGCAGGAGTGGGGCAGACTCGCCAACGAGTACCCGCCGGTGCTGCACACCCACGACCGGTGGGGCAATCGTGTCGACGAGGTGGAATTCCACCCGCACTGGCACGACCTGATGAATGTCGCGGTGACACATGGGCTGCACGGTTCGCCGTGGCTGGACGAGCGGCCCGGCGCGCACACCGCGCGCGCCGCAAAGTTCTACACCTGGGGCGCCGCCGATGCCGGACACATGTGCCCGATCTCGATGACCTACGCGGTGGTGCCCGCGCTGCGCCACAACCCCGAACTGGCGGCCCGCTTCGAGCCGCTGCTGGGCTCGCGCACCTACGATTTCGGCTTGCGCGAACCATCGACCAAGGCCGGTCTCATCGCGGGCATGTCGATGACGGAGAAGCAGGGCGGCTCCGATGTCCGGGCCAACACCACCACTGCCACACCGCAACCCGATGGCTCGTACCGCATCGTCGGGCACAAGTGGTTCACCTCGGCGCCCATGTCGGATATGTTCCTCACGCTCGCGCAGGCCCCGGGCGGCCTGTCGTGTTTCCTGCTGCCCCGGGTACTGCCCGACGGCACCCGCAACCCCCTCCGCATCCAGCGGCTGAAAGACAAGCTGGGCAACAAGTCCAACGCGTCCTCGGAGATCGAATACGAGAACGCCACCGGCTGGCTCGTCGGCGCCGAGGGGGCAGGCGTGAAGACGATCATCGAGATGGTCAACATGACCCGTCTCGACTGCGTGATCGGCTCGGCCACCGGCATGCGGCTCGGCGCGGTCACCGCGATCCACCACGCCCGCCACCGAAAAGCCTTCGGCGCCGAGCTGATCGACCAGCCCGCCATGCGCAATGTGCTGGCCGACCTCGTCATCGAATCGGATGCCGCGACCACGGTGATGATGCGACTGGCCGGGGCCACCGACCGCGCGGGCAGCGATCCGGCCGAGGCAGCGCTGCGCCGGATCGCGCTCGCCATCACCAAGTACTGGGTCTGCAAGCGTGCTCCCGCCCACGCCGCCGAAGCACTGGAATGCCTGGGCGGCAACGGCTATGCCGAGGAGTCGGGCATGCCGCGGCTGTATCGTGAGGCGCCGCTCATGTCGATCTGGGAAGGGTCGGGCAATGTGGCGGCGCTGGACGCGTTGCGCGCCATGGGACGTCAGCCCGAGACGGTCGAGGCCTATTTCGCCGAGGTCGGACTCGCCCGCGGCGCCGATGCGCGCCTCGACGACGCGATCGACCGGGTGGGCAAGGAACTCACGGACCTGTCCGATATCGAATATCGTGCCCGCCGCGTCGTGGAACTGATGGCACTCGTCCTGCAGGGCGCACAGTTGGTGCGGCACGGGCATCCCGCCGTCGCGGATGCCTTCTGCGCCACCCGCCTCGGCGCCGACTGGGGCATCGCCTTCGGCACGCTGCCCGTCGGCGTCGACACCGGTGCGATCCTCGAGCGAGGCTTCGTCGAGGTTCGCTGAGTCCGTCTTGTCCTCACGTGCTGCCACCCGGTGCGTAGGGTAGGCCCGTGACCTGGGCGAACGAGGTGCTGTCGGTGGGCGAACTGGCGCAACGGGTCCCGGTGCGTCATGAGCGGTTTCTGCTGGGGATCGCCGGGCCGCCGGGAGCCGGGAAATCGACACTGGCGCAGCGGCTTCGCGTCGAGCTGTGCCGGTCGGGGCGGCCCGCGGCGGTGGCGCCGATGGATGGCTATCACCTGCGAAACGAGGTGTTGCGGGCGCGGAACGCCCTGGCGCGCAAGGGTGAGCCGGATACCTTCGATGCGGGCGGGTTCGTCGCGGATCTGCGGTTGCTGCGGGAAGCGCCGGTCGGAGCGCCGGTGCCGTGGCCGCTGTTCGATCGCGCGATCGACGAGCCGACCGATGGCGGTGTTGTCGTGCGTGACGAGCGGGTGGTCGTCATCGAGGGCAACTATCTGCTGCTGACCGAGACCGAGGCACCGGGTTGGGCGGATGTCCGCGGGCTGCTCGACGCGTGCTGGTACCTGGACGCGCCGCGGCAGGTGCTCACCGAACGACTCATGGACCGGCACACCGCGGGCGGGCGAACACCGGACCAGGCGCAGGAGAAGGTGCTGGGGAGCGATCTGCGCAACGCCGATCTCATCGCGGCGAGCAGGAACCGCGCTGACCACGTGTTGACCGCTGTGGGGGACGGCTATCGCGTGACCTGATTCGTGTCGAACGGCGCGTGTGGCACGGAAATCGGCGGCTTCGGGGCAATCATGGAGTGATGACGCGAGGTCGGCGGTTTCCCGGGCATGCGATGCGCAACGGCGCGGCGGCGTTGTGCGCGGTGCTGTTGTACTACAGCGTGCCGGTGGGCTGGATGTTCGAGCTCGACGCGTGGCCGGGGCGGTTGGTAGGGGTGGTCCTCTTCGCCGGCGGGATCGCGGGGCTGGGCTGGCTGGTCTGGCGGCGGATCGACAACTATCTGCGGGAGCCGACCGCCGCGGGAGCACAGGTCGACGGATTGCTGCTGCTCGTATGCATCGTCGGCGTGGTGTTCGCCCTGTTCTACTACCGCTTGCAGCAGCTTCATCCGGATCAGTTCGCCGGGCTCGAAACTCGTACCGACGCACTGTATTACACGCTCGTCACCCTCGGCACCGTCGGATTCGGCGACGTGCACGCCGTCGGTCAGGCCGCGCGCATCGCCACGATGGTGCAGATCGTGTTCGACCTGGTGGTGCTCGGCACCCTGCTCACCATCATCACTACCAGCGTGACCGGCCGGATCCAGGCCGCGACCCGTGCCGCGCACAAGGTCAGCGGCGATGCGCCCGATACCACTCGATGAGCTCGTCGGTCGACGAATCACCCACCGACACCGGCTTTTCCGGTCCGCTCAGCAGCGGCATCAGGGCGAGCGCCTGCTGCTTGCCCAGCTCGACACCCCACTGGTCGAAACTGTCGACACCCCAGATGATGCCCTCGACGAACACCTGGTGCTCGTAGAGCGCGATCAGCTGACCCAGCGCCGACGGCGTGAGCTCCGCCGCCAGGATCGTGGTGCTGGGCCGATTGCCCGGCATCACCTTGTGCGGCACCAGTTCCGGGTCGGTGCCCTCGGCGCGGATCTCCTCGGCGGTCTTGCCGAACGCCAGCACCTTCGACTGCGCGAACAGGTTGCTGATCAGGATGTCCTGCATGCTGCCGGTGCCGTCGCGGGTCGGCAGGTCGTCGGTGGACCTGGCGAAGCCGAGGAAATCGGCGGGGATCAGGCGGGTGCCCTGGTGGAGGAGCTGGTAGAAGGCGTGCTGGCCGTTGGTACCCGGCTCGCCCCAGAAGATCTCGCCGGTCGACGAGGTGACCGGGGTGCCGTCGGCGCGGACCGACTTGCCGTTGGACTCCATCGTCAATTGCTGGAGATAGGCGGGGAATCGGGCCATGTCATTCGAATAGGGCAGGACCACGCGGGATTCCGCGCCGAAGAAATTCGAGTACCAGACACCGAGCATCGCCAGCAGGACCGGCGCGTTCTCCGCCAGCGGCGCGGTGGCGAAATGCTTGTCTATGGCGTGCATTCCGCTGAGGAATTCCGCGAACTGCTCCTTGCCGATGGTCACCATCACCGAGAGACCGATCGCCGAATCCACCGAGTAACGGCCGCCGACCCAATCCCAGAAGCCGAACATGTGCGCGGTGTCGATGCCGAAGGCAGCCACACGTTCCGCGTTCGTCGACACCGCGACGAAATGCTTGGCGACCGCTTCCTCACCGAGCGCGTCGACCAGCCAGCGGCGCGCGGCGGTGGCGTTGGTGAGGGTTTCCAGCGTCGAGAACGTCTTGGACGCGACAATGAACAAGGTGGTGGCCGGGTCGAGGCCGGTGAGCTTGGCGACCAGATCGGCCGGGTCGACATTCGAGACGAAACGGGCGCCGATGCCCGCGTCGACGTAGTGGCGCAGTGCGCGATACACCATGTCGGGGCCCAGATCCGAGCCACCGATGCCGATATTGACGATGGTCTCGATGCGTTCGCCGGTCGCGCCGCGCCACGCGCCCGAGCGCACGGAATCAGCGAATTCGCCCATCCGGCGCAGGACGTCGTGCACCTCTGCATCGGCGTCGGTGCCGTCGATGCAGAGCTGGTCGCCGACCGGTAGGCGCAGGGCGATATGGCCGACCGCGCGATCCTCGGAGGTGTTGATGTGCTGGCCCGCGTACATCGCGTCGCGGCGTTGCGGCACACCCGCCGTGTGCGCGAGATCGACGAGCAGGCGCAGGGTTTCGCGGGTCACGCGATGTTTGCTGTAGTCGATGTGCAGGTCCGCCACCTGCATCGTCAGCTCGCGACCGCGTGCCGGGTCATCGGCGAACAGCTGCCTCAGGTGCATCGGCGCAACGGTGCGGTGATTGCTGTGCAGTGCCTGCCAGGCCGCCGACGCGGTGATGTCGCTGCTGCTCACGAGCCGAGGGTACCGCGTTACCGGCGGGCAGGCGCGCGGGTGTCGACGACCTCGACAAGCCACCGGTACGGTCTGGGAGTGTGCCGGGCACGAGGCCCCACCGCCTCCCACTGCCGCGCACGCGACGCAGGGCCGAGAGCTGCCAGTCGAGCTCCCGGACGACGCGCTACATTCTCGGAGAGGCGGGACAGTGTCTGAACGCGATGTACTCGAATTCGTACCCAAGGGTTTGTGGATCGGCTCCGGGCCCGTCGACGCCACCGGGGGTGGCACTTTCGACGTACACAATCCGGCCGATGGGACGGTGATCGCGCAGGTCGCCGACGCGACTCCCGAGGACGCGATGCGGGCGCTGGACGCGGCCGTCGCGGCGGGACCGGCGTGGGCGGCGACGCCGTCGCGGGAGCGGGGCGAGATCCTGCGGACGGTGTTCGAGCAGCTCACCGCGCGAGCGGAGGAATTCGCGCTGCTGATGACGCTCGAGATGGGCAAGGCGCTGTCGGAGAGCCGCAACGAGGTGCGCTACGGCGCCGAGTTCTTCCGCTGGAACAGCGAAGAGGCCGTGCGGATCCACGGGCGGTATCTGAACGCGCCGTCGGGAACCGGGCGGATCATGGTCGCCAAGCAGCCGGTGGGTCCGTGCCTGGCGATCACACCGTGGAATTTCCCGCTGGCCATGGGCACCCGCAAGATCGGGCCCGCGCTGGCGGCGGGCTGCACGATGATCGTCAAGCCCGCCTCGGCGACGCCGCTGACCATGCTGGCGCTGGCCGAGCTCTGTAGCGAGGCAGGCCTGCCCGACGGGGTGCTGTCGGTGATCACCACCCAGCGTTCCGGGGCCGTCACGGGCCCGCTGATCGACGATCCGCGGCTGCGCAAGCTCACCTTCACCGGCTCCACCGAAGTCGGTAAGAAGCTCGTTGCGGCGTCCGCGAACCGGCTGCTGCGCACGTCCATGGAATTGGGCGGCAACGCGCCGTTCGTCGTGTTCGACGATGCCGATATCGACGCCGCCGTGGCCGGTGCGATGCAGGCGAAGCTGCGCAACGGCGGCGAAGCCTGCACCGCCGCCAACCGGTTCTACGTCCAGCGCGGTGTGGTCGCCGAGTTCACCGAGAAGTTCGTCGCCGCGATGGCAGACACCGTCGTGATGGGCCCCGGCACCGACGCCGCGACCACCCTCGGCCCATTGGTGAGCGAGGATCAGCGCGAGATCGTGAGCGACCTGGTCGACGATGCTGTCGCCGTGGGCGCGCGAGCATTGATCGGCGGCAAGGTTCCCGGCGGTCCAGGGTGGTATTACCCCGCCACGATCCTGGGCGATGTCCCGCCGTCCGCCCGCATCCTGCGCGAGGAAGTGTTCGGTCCGGTCGCCCCGATCGTCGCGTTCGACACCGACGAAGAGGGCGTCGCCGCCGCGAACGACACCGAATACGGTCTGGTCAGCTACGTGTTCACCCGAGATCTCGACCGTGCGCTGCGCATCTCGGAGGCGATGGAGAGCGGCATGGTGGGCGTGAACCGCGGCGTCATCTCCGACCCCGCCGCCCCGTTCGGCGGCGTCAAGGAATCGGGCTTCGGTCGCGAGGGCGGCACCGAGGGCATCGAGGAATACCTGAACACCAAATACATCGCCCTGACCTGAGCCGGACAGAAAAATAACCGCCCCGGGGATGGTGTCGCACCCGGGGCGGCTTTTCGGAAGCGGCGAACTGGCTGGTCCGTCGCGTGGTTTGTGGTCTGGGGGCTAGCGGCCGAGACGGCCGCGGCCGAGGCGGAGCAGGAGCATGGCGAGGGTGTGGCCCTCCTGGCCCAGCTCACTGAAGCGCTCGAGAACTTTCATCTCACGGCTGTGGACCAGGCGCGTACCACCGGAAGCCATCCGGGTGCGGCCGATGATCCGGGAGATCTCGCTGCGGCGTTTGATCGCGGCGAGGATCGTGGCATCGAGCTGATCGATCTCGAGGCGGAGCTTGTCGATCTCAGCTTCGGACTGCGGCAAGGCCGAATCGGAGCCGGTGGTCGTAGCAGGGGTGCTCATCATTCATCTCCTCGTGTCAGAACTTGGATCGGTCAAACCGAACGGCCTGTTACCCGATCTGTTCCGTCACCCTGAAACTTTTCCCGATGGGCAGTACTGGATCCCCCCGGGAGTGCGCGATCAGTACTCCCCGCCACGATATCGGATCGGCTGCCGACCCGGACATGCGGAGAAGCGCTGACCATGTGGCTCAGTCTGCCACGGGGCGCTAGGTAGGCAAAACAGTTCTGTTTGTGAATTCGCTGAGAACGTTCACCAAGCGTCGCCCGCGTCGACCTGGCCGGGTTCACCGGAAGTTTGCCCGGCTGTCGCTGCCCGGTCATCGTGGTAGCGGCAGTTCGCGGCTTGTCGGTGCCCGCCGGTAGCGTGGACACACGATGGATATCACGGTCGCTCCCCACGCCTCAGCCACCGATCCCAGCGAACCCGCGCCCGCGGCGAAGGGTGCCGTGCCAGCGCCTCGGGACGGGGGTGGCACCGGCGTGTCCGCGCTGGCTCAGGCGGCGGCGCGAAACAGCGCCGACCAGTCACAGCGTCGTCAGGAGCGGGAACAACAGCGCGCCGAGGAGATCGAGCGTCTACTCGACGGGCTCAACCCGCCCCAGCGTGCCGCGGTGATGCACGCGGGCTCCCCACTGCTGATCGTGGCGGGCGCGGGCTCGGGCAAGACCGCCGTGCTCACCCGCCGGATCGCCTATCTGCTCGCGGCGCGCGGCGTCCGCACCGGGGAGATCCTGGCCATCACCTTCACCAACAAGGCCGCCGCCGAGATGCGGGAACGGGTCGCCGGGCTGGTCGGTCCGCGGGCGGCCAGCATGTGGGTGTCGACCTTCCATTCCAGCTGTGTGCGCATTCTGCGGATGCAGGCGGCCCTGCTGCCCGGCCTGAATTCGAATTTCTCGATCTACGACGCCGACGATTCTCGTCGGTTGCTGACGATGATCAGTCGCGATTTCGAGATCGATACGAAGAAGTATTCGGCGCGTTTGCTGTCGACCGCCATTTCGAATCTGAAGAACGAACTGATCGGTCCGGAAAAGGCCGCCGCCGACGCCGAAGCCGACGACACCGAACTGCCCGCGCTGGTCGCCCGGGTCTACGCCGAGTACCAACGGCGACTGCGCACGGCCAACGCGATGGACTTCGACGATCTGATCGGCGAGACGGTGGCCCTGCTGCAGAACCATCCCCAGGTCGCCGAGTACTACCGGCGCCGGTTCCGGCACGTGCTGGTCGACGAGTACCAGGACACCAACCACGCCCAGTATGTGCTGGTGCGTGAGCTGGTCGGGCACCACAGCACGGCGCAGGAGCAGGCGGTCGAGCCGAGCGAGCTGTGCGTGGTCGGCGACGCCGATCAGTCCATCTACGCGTTCCGTGGCGCCACCATCCGCAACATCGAGGAATTCGAACGCGACTTCCCGGACGCGGAAACCATTCTGCTGGAACAGAACTACCGCTCCACCCAGCACATTCTGTCCGCCGCCAACGCGGTGATCGCGCGCAACGAGGGCAGGCGCGAGAAGAAACTGTGGACCGATTCCGGCGAAGGTGAACTGATCACCGGCTACGTCGCCGACAACGAGCACGACGAAGCGTCCTTCGTCGCCAAGGAGATCGATCGGCTCGTCGACACGGGCGAGGCCAACTACGGCGACGTGGCGGTGTTCTATCGCACCAACAACAATTCGCGTGCGCTGGAAGAGATCTTCATCCGCATGGGCCTGCCGTACAAGGTCGTCGGTGGTGTGCGGTTCTACGAGCGCAAAGAAGTGCGCGACGTGGTTGCCTACCTGCGCGTGCTGGAGAATCCCGAAGACGCGGTGAGTGTGCGCCGCGTTCTCAACACTCCACGTCGCGGGATCGGCGATCGTGCGGAGGCGTGCGTGGCAGTGCATGCCGAACAGCGCGGTATCGGTTTCGCCGCGGCGCTGCGTGATGCCGCCGAAGGCAAAGTCGCCCTGCTGAATACCCGCGCGCAGCGGGCCATTGCGGGATTCCTCGATCTGCTCGACGAGATCCGGGTGGCCGGAAAACGGGCCGACAGCGACTATCCCGATGTGGGCAATGTCGTCGAGGCGGTGCTCGACCGCACCGGATATCGCGGTGAATTGGAAGCCTCCGACGATCCGCAGGACGGTGCGCGGCTCGACAACCTCAACGAATTGGTCAGCGTCGCACGCGAATTCAGTTCCGAGGCATTCAACAACGCCGAGGCCGCCCGTGAGGAAGGGCTGGTGCCGGAGGCGGGCGACGGCGAACCCGAGCCGGGGTCGCTGGCTGCGTTCCTCGAGCGGGTGTCGCTGGTCGCCGATACGGATCAGATCCCCGATGAGGGCACCGGCGTGGTCACCATGATGACGCTGCACACAGCCAAGGGGCTGGAATTCCCGGTGGTCTTCGTGACCGGCTGGGAGGACGGGCAATTCCCGCACATGCGGGCGCTGGGGGATCCGAACGAGCTGGCCGAGGAACGTCGTCTGGCCTATGTGGGGATCACGCGGGCTCGCCAGCGGCTCTATCTCTCGCGCGCTGTGGTGCGGTCGGGCTGGGGGCAGCCGGTGTCGAACCCGGAATCCCGTTTCCTGCAGGAGATCCCGCAGCATCTGCTGGATTGGCGCAGATTGGAGCCGGTTGTCTCGCCGGTGCAGCGCGGGCGGCGCCGGGGTGAGGACAGTGGGTTCGATCGGGATTGGACCAGTGGGAGCGGCTGGGATCAGCGGCCGGGTGTGCGTGGTGGATCCGGCGAGCGCCGGCCCGCGCCGGGCGGGGCGGTGAAGCGGAACAACACCGAACTGGTTCTTGCCGTGGGGGATCGGGTTACCGATGACAAGTACGGGTTGGGGCGGGTTGTGGCCGCCGATGGGGTGGGGCCGTTGGCTACGGTGACCATCGACTTCGGGTCGGCGGGCAAGATTCGGCTGATTCCGCAGTTCAGTCGGACGATTGTGAAGTTGTGATGGTGGACCCCCGCCCACGCTCCCGGCATGCGGAGCGTGGGCGCGGGTCGGGTCAGTGGGGCAACAGGTCTGTCAGGGCCTCGTCGAGGGTGGGGTAGCGGAAGTCGAAGCCGGCCTTGTGGAGGACTTCGGAGGTGGCGTGGCGGCCGGTGAGGCCGAGTGCTGGGTCGGTGCGGAGGAAGACGGCGCCGACGGTGAGCACTGCCTTCGGCGTGGGGGGTGATGGGGGGCGGTGCAGGATTCGGCGGAGGGTGGCCATGAGTTCGGTGTTGCGGACCGGGAATTCGGTGGCGGCCACGAGGATGCCGTCGGGGAGGGTGACGGAGGGGTCGAGGCCGAGGGAAGCGCGGACGATGGCCAGCCAGTCCTCGATGTGGATCCAGCTGAACCATTGATCGCCGGGGCCTACGCGACCGCCGAGACCTGCCTTGGTGAGCTGGCCCAGGCGTTTGAGGGCGGGGGCGTCGGGGTCGAGGACGATGGAGGTGCGCAGGATCGTCCAGTGGTCGGCGCGAGCGGGGTCGAACGCCTCCTCCCATGGCTGGGCGACGCCGGTCATCTGCGGGAGGCCGACGGGCAGGGGAGTTGTTTCGGTGCACCGGGTTTCGCCCGCGTCGGACCAGATGGCCGTAGTGCTCGCCTGGACCCAGTAGTCGACGGGGGTGTCGCGCAGGCGGGCCGCGGCGACGAGAGCAGTGGTGGAATCGACTCGGCTGGAGCGTAATTCGGCGACATTGCGTTCGGTCGGCCTGCAGTCGACCAGTTTCCCGGCGAGGTTGATCACCGCGAGACGACCTGGTTCGCGCAGTTCGGCGGACCATGAGCCGACCGAGCGGCCGTCCCACTCGGTCTGGCGGAACGGCAGATCCGGGTTGCGGCGGCGGGTCAGCAGGGTGACACGTTGTCCGCGGCAGGTCAGATCGGCGGCGATCTGGAGACCGAGCGCGCCGGTGCCACCGGCGATGACGACATTCAGCGCGTCGTCGACGGGAGCCAGTCCGGCCAGCCGGGCCAGCCGCGAGAAGTTCACGCGCGCATCGGTTTCGATGAACGGACGGACTACGGTGCGCGCCGCGGCGGCGGGGCCGGTGAACCGCAGTTCCTGGGTGATCTCGGTGCCGCCGTCGCGCGGAGTCAACCGCCAGGTGAGGTGCATGGTGCCCGCGGGTTCGGGCTGCTCGATGCCGAGCTCACGATTCGGTTCGAACACGGTGACAGTGAACGGTTTCGCGAACCGCCCGTGAATTCGCGCGGAGACCTTGCCATCGGGGAGATAGTCGCCGGTGGCGCCGACGGCAACCGGCCCGTGCATCCGCACCGACCGCACCCCGGGGTTCCACTCCGGCCACTGCTCGAGATCCCCGAGCACCCCCCACACCAATTCCGGTGCGAGCCCGATGAACTGCGTGTACTTCGTCGTACCAGCCATAGCCGAAACGCTAACCCCGCCACCTGCTCAGGGGAAGCGTGCCGCTGGTCACGCAACAAGACCGTCCACAAGCTGCCTCGATTACGCAACAGCCGGGCGAACAAAAGATGATCGGTCGTTTTCACCGACCACGCGTCGGCATCCCGACGGCAGTCACAGCAAGCCGACCAGTGCTGAGGTCCGGCCTGAATTCATGGGAAGGCGGACCGCGAGTTATCCCTGTTCTTACCGGTGATCACTAATCGCGCTGGGCGCCGAGGCTGATGCCGCGGGTGGCCAGCCACGGGACCGGATCGATCTTGTCGGTGCCGTTGAGCCAGACCTCGAAGTGGCAGTGCGGGCCGGTGGAGAAGCCGCGGTTGCCCATCGTGGCGATCTGGTCGCCCGCCATCACGCGCTCGCCCTGCGAGACGGTGGCGGTGTCGATGTGGCCGTAGATGGTGACGGTGCCGTCGTCGTGCAGGACGCGGACCCACATGCCGAAACCGGACGCCGGGCCCGCTTCGATGATGGTGCCGTCGGCGACCGCGTAGATCGGGGTGCCGATCGGTCCCGCGACGTCGATGCCGAGGTGCTGGACGCCCCAGCGGGCGCCGAAACCGGAGGTGTAGTTGCCCGCGGCGAACTTGGTGAACAGGGGCCGCAGCTTGGCGGATTCCTGGGCGGCGAGGTCTTCGGCGAACTTGGCGCCCTTGGCCAGGATGTCGTCGAAGTGGTTCTTGTCGGCGATGGTGGTGGCGTCGAGTACCTGGGGTGCCGCGCCGGTGCCCGGGTCGCCGACGTCGGCCGTGCTCATGGACTGGGCGGCGATCTCGTGGACCTGACCCGCTGCCTCGTAATCGATACCGTGCGCGGGCTGGCCCGGATCGGCCATGGCCGCCTGACCTGCGGCGACAACCGCACCGGCGGCGACGGCGATGACCGCGGCGCGGCCCTTCAGCGCGGCGGGCGGTGCGGGGACGCGGTGTGCGCCACCACGCCGTTCGGCGCGGCGCGGCGCGGGGGATTCTTCCGCGGTGGTCTCTTCGGCCGCGGGCGCCCAGTCGGTGCCGTACGTGCCGGTGTCATAGGACTCGTCCGCGGTCCATTCGTCCTCGGCGGGCGTCCACGCCGCGTCGTCGGACCACGAGTTCTGGTCGCGCCACGCGTCGTCGGTCTGCGGCCATGCGGCGGCGGGAGCCCGGCGGGCCTGCGGATGCGACGTGTATTCGTCGGCGTACCGGTAACGGTGGCCGGAGTTGGTGCGATTTTCGACTGGAAGGGTGGAGCGGTGGTTCATCGGCCGGGCCGATTCGCCAGCTGTTCCAAGCGAGTACTGAAGTACCTCAAGCTTGTCGTCCTCCTCAGTCCTGACTTGCCAGTCGTGACCTGGTTGTCGTGACCTGGTTGTGACTTCGACCGCATTGACGGTAACGAAGCGATTGCAGAGTGGCAAGCGCTGGTTGAAAACCTACACGCGTGTGTGACATTCGTCACCGTAACGCCATGGAATATCTCACCGTTTTCCGGCATCTCGGGTGAGGTCTGTCGACGACATAACGTAGTAGATGCCGGGGGGTTCCAGTTTTAGGCGGCCCGACCTGCCAAGGCGTTGTGAAACATCCAAAAACTACTCGCCAGTAGCCTTGGCCAGCGGTTTTCCGGGGCTCCCGTTATGGGTCGTGACCTGCGCCACTTACTATGAACGTGGTCGTTTACCCCTCCCCGTGACTAGCTACAGTCCGATCCGACCCGCTACCGACGTCGGGCCGCCAACAAAGACGTTGTCATAGCAACGCAGACGAGACGGTGAGTACATGGATCTCTTCGAATATCAGGCGAAGGAGCTCTTCGTTAAGCACGGAGTGCCTTCGTCCGAGGGTCGTGTTTGCGACACGGCCGAAGAAGCACGCGCCATTGCCGAGGAAATCGGCAAGCCCGTGATGGTCAAGGCGCAGGTCAAGGTGGGCGGCCGCGGCAAGGCTGGCGGCGTCAAATACGCGGCCACCCCGGAAGACGCGTTCACGCACGCGCAGAACATCCTCGGCCTCGACATCAAGGGCCACATCGTCAAGAAGCTCCTGGTCGCCGAGGCCAAGGACATCGCGGAGGAGTACTACATCTCCTTCCTGCTCGACCGCTCCAACCGCACCTACCTGGCCATGTGTTCGGTCGAGGGCGGCATGGAGATCGAAGAGGTCGCGGAGAAGACTCCCGAGCGCCTCGCCAAGATCGCCGTCGACGCCGTCAAGGGTGTCGACCTGGCCTTCGCCCGTGAGATCGCGGAGAAGGGCCACCTGCCCGCCGACGTGCTCGACGCCGCGGCCGTGACCATCCAGAAGCTGTGGGAGGTCTTCGTCAACGAGGACACCACCCTGGTCGAGGTCAACCCGCTGGTGCGCACTCCCAACGACGAGATCCTCGCCCTCGACGGCAAGGTCACCCTGGACGAGAACGCCGAGTACCGGCATCCCGACCACCTCGAGTTCGCCGACGTCGACGCGACCGACCCGCTCGAGCTCAAGGCCAAGGAAAACGACCTCAACTACGTCAAGCTCGACGGTGAGGTCGGCATCATCGGCAACGGCGCCGGTCTGGTCATGTCCACCCTGGACGTCGTCGCGTACGCCGGTGAGAACCACGGCGGCGTGAAGCCGGCCAACTTCCTCGACATCGGCGGCGGCGCTTCGGCTTCCGTGATGGCCGCGGGCCTGGACGTCATCCTGGGCGATGCGCAGGTCAAGAGCGTGTTCGTCAATGTCTTCGGTGGCATCACCGCCTGTGACGCGGTCGCCAACGGCATCGTGGGCGCCCTCGAGGTGCTCGGTGCCGCGGCCACCAAGCCGCTGGTCGTTCGTCTGGACGGCAACAACGTCGAAGAGGGTCGTCGCATCCTCGCCGAGGCCAACCACCCGCTGGTGACGCTGGCCCAGACCATGGACGAGGGCGCCGACAAGGCCGCCGAACTCGCCTTCAGCGCCAAGTAAGGAACAGCGAACATGTCCATCTTCCTGAACAAGGACAACAAGGTCATCGTCCAGGGCATCACCGGCGGCGAGGGCACCAAGCACACCGCGCTGATGCTGAAGGCGGGCACCAACGTCGTCGGCGGCGTGAACGCGCGCAAGGCCGGCACCACGGTCAAGCACACCGACAAAGACGGCAACGCGATCGAGCTGCCCGTGTTCGCCTCCGTCGCCGAGGCGATCGAGAAGACCGGCGCCGACACCTCCATCGCGTTCGTGCCGCCCGCCTTCTCCAAGGACGCCATCATCGAGGCCATCGACGCGGAGATCCCGCTGCTCGTGGTCATCACCGAGGGCATCCCGGTGCAGGACTCCGCCTTCGCGTGGGCCTACAACGTCGAAAAGGGCGAGAAGACCCGCATCATCGGCCCGAACTGCCCCGGCATCATCACCCCCGGCGAGGCGCTGGTCGGCATCACCCCGAACAACATCACCGGCAAGGGCCCGATCGGCCTGGTGTCGAAGTCGGGCACCCTGACCTACCAGATGATGTACGAGCTGCGTGATTTCGGTTTCTCGACCGCGATCGGCATCGGCGGCGACCCGGTCATCGGCACCACCCACATCGACGCCATCGAGGCGTTCGAGAAGGACCCCGAGACCAAGATCATCGTCATGATCGGCGAGATCGGTGGCGACGCCGAAGAACGCGCGGCCGCGTACATCAAGGCCAACGTGACCAAGCCGGTCGTCGGCTACGTCGCCGGTTTCACCGCGCCCGAGGGTAAGACCATGGGCCACGCAGGCGCCATCGTCTCCAGTGGTGGCGGCACCGCGCAGGCCAAGCAGGAAGCGCTCGAGGCCGCAGGCGTGAAGGTCGGTAAGACGCCGTCCGCCACCGCCGCGCTCGCTCGCGAGATCCTGGAGAAGGCGTCCATCGCTTCTGCGTGATCTGAAATCTCACACTGTCGAAGGCCGCCTTCAGGTTTAACCTGGGCGGCCTTCGTCGATTCATCCACAGGCGGTGGTTTATCCACAGCCTGCATCGGTAGGTGATGACCGGGGCCGTGGCGTGCAGTAGCGTCAGGTATCGGATCAGGCACCAGTCAGTTCGACGCGACCGATGCGCACGACTCGACAAGGAGACGACGAGACATGTCATACCCGACCGGGGGCTCCGGGTACAACACACCCGCGACACCCGCCGCGCCTCAGGGCCCGAGTACCGGAGCCGCCGCGGCTTCGCCATCGACCGCGACCGGTTCGGATGGCAAAGGACTGCCGTTCATCCTGACCGCGGCCGCCGCCGGACTCGGCGTCGTCACCTTCCTCCTCGGCTTCGCGCCGTATGTCGGCTTCACCGCGCTGCGTGAGACCACCACCGGCAGCATGTTCGAGTCGAGCAGCGGCGCCCTCGCGACGCTGATCCTGGCCGCCGCCTTGCTGGCCGGGCTGTCGTTGCTACCCAAGCAGAACGTTCTCGGCGTCGCCGCGGCGCTGGCCGTGGCCTCGTTCCTCGGCGTCGTGGTCTCGCTGATCAGCGTGGGCGAGGGCATGGAACTGCAGTGGGGCGCGTTCGCGGTGGCCGCGTTCTCGTTCATCGTCGCCGTGCTGCTGGTGCTGGCATTGCTGTTCGGGCTCGGCATCATCAAGGTGCCGGCGCCGAAACCGGCCCAGCCGCAACAGCAGCAGAACCAGTACGGCCAGTACGCCCAGCAGGGTTACGGCCAGCAGGGCTACGGCCAGAGCACCGGCCAGCAGCCCTACGGGCAGACCGGTTACGGCCAGGCCCAGACCGGTGGGCAGTACCCGACGCAGTCGCCGTCGCCGTACGGCCAGCAGAGCCAGCCGTCGGTGCCGCAGGCGCAGCAGCCGGCCTACGGCCAGCCGGGCCAGCAGTCCTACGGTCAGCCGGCACAGCAGTCGCCGTACGGCCAGCAGTACGGTGCCCCGCAGGCGCAGCAGCAGCCCTCGCCGTATGGTGCGGCGCCGCAGGCACAGCCGCGTCCCGACGAGAGCGCGACGCAGACGTTCGGTGGGCAGCAGCAGGGCCAGCCGTTCGGTGCGCCGACCTACGGTGGCGCGCAGCCGTCGTCGCCCGGTCAGCCGCAGCCGTTCGGTGGCGAGCAGACCGCCGACCCGGCGGCCGATGCGACCACCGCGTTCCGTCCGAACGACGACAACAAGTAAAACCGACGGCTGCCGCACGGTGGTTCAGGTTCGATCGCGAGCCCACAGGTACGCCTGTGGGCTCGCGGCGCGCCTGACCCGCGGCCGCCGGGGAAGCTGCCACGCTGAATTGTCATGAGCTCCCGTAACGCCCTCGTGCGCCGGACCTCCGGGTCACGCGGCACCGGGGAGACAGTCGCCGCATCACCGCCCGGGCAGGAGCCCGGCTGGTGGTCGCTCTCGCCCGAGCGGGCGCGAACCCTGCTGCTGGTCGCGGCGAGGCCGACGATCACCGCCTTGGCGGCGACGGTGCTGCTCGTCCTCGTGGTCATGCTCACCACCGGCACCGATCTCACCAGTGCGCCCGCCGCGGTCGCCGCGACGTGGCTTGCCGCCCACCAGGTTCCGCTCACGGTCGGCAGGACGACCCTCGGCCTGCTGCCGCTGGCGCCGACGGCCGTGCTGGTCTGGCTGGCCGCCCGCGAATGCGCGCGGGCCGTTCCGAACCGCCCCACTCCCGTCGAGCTGGGCTGGTTGACCGGTGCCGTGCTGGCCGGACCGCTGCTGATGACAGCCGTCTGCCTCGCCGTCACCGGCGATGCCGCGGGTGTCACCCCGCTCGAATCCTCGGGTCCGATCGCGGCGTTCGGCTGGGTGTTCGTGCTGTATCTGTTCGCGGCCGCCGCCGGGATCGCCGGCCGGGCGTGGAGTTCGCTGTGCGCGCTGGTGCCGATCGAGATCCCGGAATGGGCGGTCCTCGGCGCCCGCGCGGCGCGTCGCACCGTGTTGCGCATGCTCGGCTGCGCCGTGCTGGCCACCGTGATCTCCTTCTTCGTGCATCTGTCCCGGCTCGACGGTGCCTTCCAGCAGGCCCACAACGTCACCGACGTGCTGGGTATGACCTTGCTTTCCCTGCTCTATCTGCCGAATGTGGTGATCGGCGCGGCGGGGATCCTCAGCGGCGCCGCGGTGCTGTTCGGAGCGGGCTCGGTCGGGCTGTTCGGCGTGACCGGCGGGCACATGCCGGTGCTGCCCGCGCTGATCCCCGTGCCGGAAGGCCCCGCGTCCCCGTGGTGGGCGGCGCTGCTGCTGGTCCCGCTCGCCGTCGGCGTGCTCGGCGGGATCGAACTCGGCCGCACCAGCGATGACCGGCCCGGCGCGCCGTGGGCGACGCTCACCTGCGCCGCGCTGTCCACGCTGACGTTCCTGATGCTCGCGATCCTCGGCAGCGGTCAGCTCGGCGCCGTCGGGTGGGTGGGCGTCGATCTGCTGATGCTGGTCGTGCTGATGGTCACCTGGTTCGGTTTCGGCGGCTTCGTCGGCATGGTGTTCGCCCGCCGCTTCCTGGCACCGACCGCGCCGGCCGAGGTGTACGACGACTACGACGACGCAGACGACTACGAGGACTACGACTACTACGACGAGGACGAGTACGACGACGAGGACGACGATCCCGACGAGTACGCCGATGCTGTCGAATA
This sequence comes from Nocardia sp. NPDC056541, assembly GCF_042794235.1. Taxonomy (NCBI): domain Bacteria; kingdom Bacillati; phylum Actinomycetota; class Actinomycetes; order Mycobacteriales; family Nocardiaceae; genus Nocardia; species Nocardia sp. NPDC056541. The sequence continues at coordinate 192,671 of NZ_JBHTUD010000013.1, read as the reverse complement.
CGACGATCCCGCAGTCGAAGTCGACGGCGAACTGGTCGAGGACTTCGACGACGACCTCGAAGTGAGCATCGCCGCGCCCGGCTCGACCGACGAGCCCGCCGACGACATCGTCGACGTCGAAGTGGTCGAGTCGGACCTGCCGGACGAGGACAAGACCCCCGGTCGCTAAGCTCGACCCGGCGCCTGTCGCCATCGCCGCCGCCCGATCACACGCAGGAGTAGAGCGCTGACGTCCTCGTTTGCCCCGTGGAAGCCCGCCAGAACACCGGCCACCGTCGTCGTTCTGGCCTCGGGCACCGGCTCGCTGCTCAACGCACTGCTGGCCGCCGCACGCGAGCCCGGCTACCCGGCGCAGATCGTGGCCGTCGGTGTCGACCGCGACTGCCCGGCCACCGCGCACGCCGAGGCCGCCGGTGTGCCGCACTTCAAGGTGGGGCTCAAAGACTATTCCGACCGGGACGCCTGGAACGTCGCCCTTACCGAGGCCGTCGACGCGCACAAGCCCGATCTGGTGGTCCTGGCCGGCTTCATGAAAATCCTCGGCCCCGCGTTCATGGAACGTTTCGGCGGCCGGCTCATCAACACCCATCCCGCGCTGCTGCCGTCGTTCCCGGGCGCGCACGGGGTGCGTGACGCGCTCGCCTACGGCGTCAAGGTCACCGGCTGCACCGTGCACCTGGTCGACGCGGGCGTGGACACCGGCCCGGTCCTCGCGCAGGAAGCGGTCGCCGTGATGCCCGGCGACGACGAGGACACGCTGCAGGAGCGCATCAAGGTTGTCGAGCGACGGTTACTGGCGGAGGTCATCGCCGCCGTCGCGACGCGAGGCATTGTCTCCGACGGACGAAAGGCAGAAATACCAGTGAGCGAGCACGCCGGTGAGTGAACGTAAGGCGATCCAGAGGGCGCTGGTGAGCGTCTACGACAAGACCGGGCTCGTCGAGCTCGCCACCGGGCTGCACGCGGCCGGTGTGGAGCTGGTGTCGACGGGGTCTACCGCGGGCAAGATCGCCGAGGCCGGGATTCCGGTCACCAAGGTCGAGGATCTGACCGGGTTCCCGGAGACCCTCGACGGCCGGGTCAAGACGCTGCATCCGCGCGTGCACGCGGGCATCCTGGCCGACACCCGTCGTGCCGAGCATGTCGAGCAGCTCGTGGAACTGGGTGTCGAGGCGTTCCAGCTGGTGGTGGTGAACCTGTACCCGTTCACCCAGACCGTGGCCAGTGGCGCGAGCGTCGACGAGTGCGTGGAGCAGATCGACATCGGCGGGCCGTCGATGGTGCGTGCCGCGGCGAAGAATCACCCGTCGGTGGGTGTGGTCGTCGACGTCACCGACTACGACGACGTGCTCGCCGCGGTGAAGTCCGGCGGGTTCACCCTCGCCGAGCGGACCGCGCTGGCCGCCAAGGCCTTCCAGCACACCGCGAGCTACGACGTGGCCGTCGCGAGCTGGATGGGCTCGGTCGCCGTGCCCGCCGTCGCCGAGGAGACCGAGCAGTTCCCCGGCTGGGTCGCCGGTTCGTGGGAGCGCGCCGCGGTGCTGCGCTACGGCGAGAACCCGCACCAGGCCGCCGCGCTGTACACCAGCAACGACGGCACGGTCGGGATCGCGCAGGCGAAGCAGTTGCACGGCAAGGAGATGTCGTACAACAACTACACCGACGGTGACGCCGCCTGGCGGGCCGCGTTCGACTTCGACGAGCCCGCGGTCGCGGTGATCAAGCACGCCAACCCGTGTGGCATCGCCGTGGCGGGCGATATCGCCGAGGCGCACCGCAAGGCGCATGCCACCGACCCGGTGAGTGCCTACGGTGGCGTGATCGCGGCCAACCGTGAGGTGAGCGTCGAGATGGCCGAGCAGGTCGCCGAGATCTTCACCGAGGTGATCATCGCCCCCGGGTACGCGCCCGGTGCGGTGGAAGTGTTGCAGCGCAAGAAGAACGTGCGCGTGCTGGTGGCCGACGCGCCGCAGCGCAAGGGCGTGGAGCTGCGCCCGATCAGCGGCGGTGCGCTGCTGCAGGACCGCGACGTTCTCGATGCCGAGGGCGATGATCCGGTCAACTGGACTCTCGCCGCGGGCGACCCGGCCGACGTGACGACCCTGGCCGACCTCGAATTCGCCTGGCGCGCATGCCGTTCGGTGAAGTCGAACGCGATCCTGCTCGCCGAGGACGGCGCCGCGGTCGGCGTCGGCATGGGCCAGGTCAACCGTGTCGATTCCTGCAAGCTCGCCGTCGAGCGCGCGGGTGAGCGTGCGAAGGGTTCCGTCGCCGCCTCCGACGCCTTCTTCCCGTTCTCGGACGGGCCGGAGATCCTGGTGGCCGCGGGTGTTCGCGCGATCGTGCAGCCCGGCGGTTCGATCCGCGACAAGGACACCATCGAACTCTGCAAGGAAGCCGGCGTCACCCTGTACCTGACGGGCGCACGTCACTTCGCTCACTGAGTCCGAACCCGAAACGGGTGCCGCGCCGAATCCTCGGTGCGGCACCCGTTTCGGCTATCCGGCGTCGACTACCTCGCGGCTGCCCAGCGGGGAACTCAAGGGGATTTCCAAGGTGCCGAAGACGGCGTTCATGGTGCACATCTTGTTCACGGAGTCCGCTCGGGTCCCGGAGCGCAGGGATACGGTGACCACCTCGGCGGTTTCGGTGACGGAGGCGTCCACGGCGTAGCACTCGGGGTTGCCGGTCTGGAAGTTGACGCTGATCTTGTTCTCGCTCAGCCGGTTCCAGGACGTGAACGGGATCGGGTGCGGGTTGACGAGGGTGGGATCCGCGGTGAAGGGCTGCCCGATGCCGGGGTTCGGGTCTTCGGGCCGGGTGTTCGTGGTCGACGTATTCGGTTGGGGCGCAGCATCATCCGAGGATCCGCAGGCGGTGAGCGGTGCGATCAGCACGGCCACGGCTGCCGCGGCGGCGGTGTAGCGCGACATCGTTCTCATGGTGTCGACCCTAGACGGCGCGGCCCGGCCGTGAACTTTCCGCGAACCCTGCGCATAACTCCTCCATTTCCCGGCCGCGGCGACTACATTCGGCTTCGATGCGGCTCTGCGGCAATCGGCCGGCATCTTCTGTTGGGCTGAAGCAATTGGCGATCTTCGAAAGGAACAACGTGGCCGACACGCTGCGCGTAGGCGAAGAACTGGGACTGGGGCAGTCCCTGACCGGCGGTGCGTACACCCTGGCTCTGCAGCCGGATGGCAACCTGGTGCTGACCGAGCCCGACGGCAATGTCGTCTGGGCCGCCATGACGCACGGGCAGGACGCGCAGCGCGCGGCCCTGCAGCACGACGGCGACTTCGTCGTCTACAGCGGTGGCGGCGCGCGTATCTGGGCGACCGACACCAGCGGCAAGAACGTCGAGAAGCTGGTCGTGCAGCCCGACCGCAACGTGGTGCTCTACGGCACCGACGGCTCGGTCGCGTGGGCCACCGCCACCAATACCGACAACCCGCTGCCCGCGCCGGAGCCGGTCGCGGCGGCCCCGATCGCCGAGGAGGTCCCGCCGCCGCCGGCTGCGCAGACCTACACGGTCGAGTCGGGCGACACCCTGTGGGCGATCTCGGAGCGCTTCTACGGTGACGGGAACCGCTACCAGGAGATCGCCGCGGCCTCCGGTATCGACAATCCGGATCTGATCAACGCCGGTCAGGTACTGACCATCCCGTAAGGCGCAGACGAAAGTGGCCCCGAGGCAACAGCTTCGGGGCCATTCTCGTGTTCACGGCGCTACTTGGTGGTGGTGAACGGCAGCAACGCCATCTCCCGCGCGTTCTTCACCGCGACGGCGACCTGACGCTGCTGCTGCGGGGTCAGGCCGGTGACGCGGCGGCTGCGGATCTTGCCGCGATCGGAGATGAAGGTCCGCAGCAGGTTGACGTCTTTGTAGTCGACGTACTCGATGCCCGCGGCGATCAGCGGATTCTTCTTCGGCTTACGCCCCTGGTCGGCGCGTGCCTTCTTGGACGGTGCTCGCTTCACTGCCATGGGATATTCCTTCTCACGAATCAGTTTGGGGAGTCTCTACCAGCTCGATTTGTGGACCCCGGGAAGCTCACCCCGATGGGCCATCTCGCGCACACGGACACGGGAGAGGCCGAACTTGCGGAGATAGCCGCGTGGGCGGCCGTCAGCAGCGTCCCGATTGCGCAATCGTACCGGACTGGCATTGCGTGGCTGGTTGCGCAGTTCGGCCTGGGCGGCCGAGCGTTCGGCCTCGCCGGTGCTCGGCTTGCGGATGATCTCCTTGAGCTCGGCGCGCCGGGCCGCGAACCGTTCGACGATCTCGCGCCGCTGCTCGTTGCGGGCGATCTTGGATTTCTTCGCCATCAGCGCTCTTCCCGGAAGTCGACGTGGCGGCGCACGACGGGGTCGTACTTGCGCAGAACCAGCCGGTCGGGGTCGTTGCGGCGGTTCTTGCGGGTGACGTAGGTGAAGCCGGTGTCCGCGGTGGACTTCAGCTTGACGATCGGTCGGATATCGGTCGCTTTCGAGGCCATGTTCAGCTCCTAGATCTTGTCCCCACGAGCGCGGATGCGGGCCACCACGGCCTCGATCCCGTCGCGGTCGATGGTCTTGATGCCCTTGGTGGAGACCGTCAGCGTGATGCGGCGGCCCTCGCTGGGCAGGTAGTAGGTCTTGTGCTGGATGTTGGGGTTCCAGCGTCGGTTGGTGCGCCGGTGCGAGTGGGAGACGGCTTTTCCGAAGCCGGGCTTGCGACCGGTGACCTGGCAGTGGGCCGACACGCGACCTCCTTCCATGGTTATGACAACCATTTTCGACAACGATTATTCCGCACTGTACAGTCGCCGTGAGGTAAATGAAAATCATTGTCGAAAGGGGTATCGGGTGCTGGACCAGTCAGACCGGAGAACGCCCGTGGTGCTGCTGGCCGGCTTCTCCGGACCCGCCATGGGCGGCGTCGAGCACATCGCGGCGACGCTGAGCGAGGACGCGGGCACCGTGGTGGTGCATCACGACCTCGCCGAGCTACGTGAAGGCGTGGTGCGGCGCACGGTGCGGACCGCGGGCAACGTGAGCACCACGGTGCTCGAACTGGCGCACGGGTGCGTGTCGTGCACGTTGCGCGCCGATCTGCTGCCGATGCTGTGCACGCTCGCCACCCGCGATCACGTCGAGCGGATCGTGCTCGCGCTGGATCCCGGCATCGAGGCGGAGGCGCTGTGCCACGCGATCGAGCATGTCGAGGTCAGCGGGGTGGCCGATCGTGTCGACGGGCCCGCGGGCCGCAGCGTGCGGATCGAAGCCGTGCTGACCTGCCTGGACGGGCAGCAGTGGCTCGCCGATGCCACCGGTGACGAGGTGCTGGCCGATCGCGGGCTCGCCTCGGCCGATGACGAGCGCACGGTCGCGCAGGTGGCTGTCGGCCAGGTCGACTTCGCCGACGCGCTGGTGGTACTCACCGCGGGCGCCGACGCGCTCGATCACGAGCGGCTGGCAGCCGTGCTCGCCCGCCTCGCACCCGCGGCGCCGGTCGCCTGGCTGCCCGACCTGTCCGGCTTCGACGCCATCGAGATCGGTGCGCTGCTGACCCGTGTGCCCGCGGACTCACGCCGGGGCCGGATCTTCGACGCGCACGCACCGCTGCTGCGGGGGCAGCCGCCGCTGAGCACCGACTGCGGCGTCTCGATCGTCGAATTCGCCGCGCGCAGGCCGTTTCATCCCGAGCGGCTGCACGAAGCCCTCGACGTACTCCTCGACGGCGTGGTCACCGCCCGCGGCCGGATCTGGCTGGCGACCCAGCCCGACCACGTGGTCTGGCTCGAGTCGGCCGGTGGCGGGCTGCGGGTCGGCGGCGCCGGTCGCTGGCTGGCCGCGATGAGCGCCGAGGAACAGGCCGGCGCCGACCGGGATCGGCGGGCGATGGGCGCGCTGGGCTGGGACGAGCGATTCGGCGATCGCGATGTGTCGCTGGTGATCCTGGCTCACGACGCGGACCCCGCCGAGATCCGGCACGCCCTGCACTGGGCGCTGGTCGAGGACGACGAACTGCTGCTCGTCGACCGGGCGCCGGAACGAGTCGCGTTGTGGGAGGACCCCTTCGGCGACTGGCATCAAGATCCCTGCGCCGATCCCACCGAGGCAACGGCCTCGGCGAGCGAGCGCACAAACCCGAGAGGAGAAACGGCATGAAAGCGGGCATCCACCCCGACTACCACCCCGTCGTGTTCGAGGACGCGAGCACCGGCAAGCAGTTCCTGACCAGGTCGACCGCGAACAGCGACCGCACGATCGAATGGGCCGACGGGAACACCTACCCGCTCATGCTGGTCGACGTGACCTCGGATTCGCACCCGTTCTGGACGGGCACCGCCCGCAACCTCGACACCCAGGGCCGGGTCGAGAAGTTCGAGCGCAAGTACGGAAAGCGCTCGCGCGCAGGCAAGGAAGGCTGAATCATGGCGGTCCCCAAGCGCAGAATGTCGCGCTCGAACACCCGAAGCAGACGCGCGCAGTGGAAAGCGGAAGTCCCGCAGCTGGTCCCAGTGACAGTGGGCGGTGTCGAGTACCGAGTGCCACGCCGTATCGTCAACGCCGTCCGCAAGGGCATGATCGACCCCGCCCGGCTCTGACGCCGACGACAACGGCCTGCCGGAACCGCCCGGCAGGCCGTTGCCTGTCTCTACCGCCCTGGGTTTGCGGCCCGCGTCATCCTTCTCGTTCGGCCAGCGCTACGAGGGTCGCGGCGAGCTGGAAGAACTTGTTGTTGCCCAGGTCGGCGATGGTCTTGATCTTCAGCGCCTCGAGCAGTTGCTTGTCGTGCGCCTCGGTGAGGCCGGCCAGCGCCGACGGGGGCGCGGCGAGAATTTCGGCGAGCGTCTTGTTCTCGAATTCCTTGTCGAGGACTTTGTCGAGCACCACGTTGACGGCCATGCGAACTCCTTCGAACGAACCTTGGATGTGCCGGGCGAGACGGATGCGCCCATCAGCGACCATAACTCGGTTGGCGCACCAGATGGTGGGCTTCCGGGGGCTCGGCGGTTCGTTCTGCCCTGCCATCTGTCCAGGGGACTTACTGCGGTGCTGTTCTGCCTGTTCAGGGCCCTAGGGGAGGGTGTGGGGCAACCGCCCCGTTAACCGTGTGATGCATGCCACTTGGCATGAACGCGCGCAAGGGCTTGCGGAGTATTTGCTGACGGTCGAATTACCAACTCTCGGTTTGTTTTTCGCCACAAGAAAATTCCCGAACCACTGATGCGGAGTCCCTCACAGGTATGTACTCTCGTGCGGGAGGGCGGGTTCCCCGAGTATGGGGAACCCGCTCATCGCCACTTCAGAGGCGGTTTTCGCGGCAGTTCGCCGCAGGTTGCGAGAGCTCGGATCAGCGGGGCGGAAGACCGGAAATATTCCGACAAACCGGACGTTAGCTGGTTGCGGTCAACGGGCCGGAACGGGCTGACGCACCGGGACCGCGACATCGCGTCGATCCGGCGCCACCAGCACCGCGGTGATCGGCACGGTCAGGCCGAGCGCACCGATCACGAACATCGGGAACACCAGGTCGAACAGGGGCATCCCGGCCGGTGTCCGGATACCCGGATCGATCGAGAAGCTCAGCGCGGCGATGGCCGTGTAATACACCGCCGCGACGCCGAGCGCGAACAGCACCGACACCAGCACCCGCATCGGCACCCGCCGGACCACCTGCGATACCCACAGGGTCGCGGTGCACAGCGCCATCGACACCAGCACCGACACCCCGATGAGGCCGAGTGACTCGTCGACGGTGCCCTGCACGGCGAGCGCGTCGAGGGTCAGATAGGTCGACAGCCCGATGCTCAACCCCATCGTCAGCCCACCGATGATCAGCCGCGGCACCTGGGGGGTCCGGCCACTGATCAGCAATCCGGCCAGGACGCCGACCACCGCGATGGCCAGTGCAGCGGCACCGAGCGCGACGTTGTAGCGCATCGTGCTGTCGTTCACCCGCATCGCCAGCAGCGCGACGGAATTCGCCAGCCACAGCCCGACCCCGCCGAGCGAGACCGCGGCCATCGTCAGCCAGATCAGCCGGAACCGGATCGAGTACTTCGCATGCCGGATACAGGCGAACGCCACCAGCGCGCCGAGCGCCGACAGGTCCAACGCGAGCCACGCGATCCCGGTGCCGTGCGCGAATGTCTCGGCACCGGTCGCGGCGAGCAGATCAGGCACGCCTGCCCGCTCCTTCGAACTGCTGCGGCTCGAGCTGGGCGATGGCGTATTCGGTCACCGCCGCCAGTGCCTGACGGACCTCGACGGCATTGCGCGCGTCGATGTCGACGATCGGGATGCCCTCGCGCACCGAGAGCGCTTCGCGCAGTTCGGCGATGGGGAAGCGCGGAGCGTTGGGGAAGCGGTTCACCGCGATCAGGAACGGCAGTCCACGCGCCTCGAAGAAGTCGACGGCGGCGAAACTGTCTTCCAGCCTGCGGGTGTCGATCAGCACCACCGCGCCGATGGCGCCCCGGATCAGGTCGTCCCACATGAACCAGAAGCGCTTCTGGCCCGGGGTGCCGAACAGGTAGAGCACCAGGTTGCCGGGCAGCACGATGCGCCCGAAGTCCATGGCCACGGTGGTGGTTTCTTTTTCCGGCGTCTCGGCGAGATCGTCGATGCCGTCGGAGAAATGGGTCACCATCGCCTCGGTGCGCAGCGGCACGATCTCCGACACCGCACCGACGAAAGTCGTTTTACCGGCGCCGAATCCGCCCGCTACGACGATCTTGGTCGACGCGACCCGTTGTTCTTGTGCCGGCGGGCGCATGCCATCAGAGGCCACGGAGTCCACGCAAAGTCCTCTCCATCAGTGATCGGCGTTCGTCGTAGCTCGCCTGTTCGGTCAGCGTCGAATGCACTCGAAGAATCCCGCCCACTACGAGATCACCGATCATCACCCGGACCATACCCAGTGGGCGACCAAGGTATGCGGCAATCTCGACGACAGAAAGCCGATGTGTGGCAAGACGCACGATTTCGATCCGCAAATCGCCTGCGGACCAGTCGTTGTGCGCTGTATAAGATACCGTCTCGACGACCGCCTCCAAGGGCAGCGCGATCGCGGGCTCGGTGCGGCCGGAGGTCAGGGCATAGGGCCTGACCCGGGTAGTCGGCCGGTGATCGGATCCGTAAGGGCTCGACATCTCACCTCAGCCGGCGGAGCGGGCGGTGGCGGTAACCGCCGAGCCCACCCGGTCGACGAGCAACGCCATCTCGTAGCCGATGCGGCCGATGTCGTGGCTCTTGTTGGCCAGAACCGCCAGGTGCGAACCGTTTCCGACGCTCATCACCAGCAGATAGCCCCGCTGCATCTCCACGATCGACTGCATCACCTTGCCGCCGTCGAACAGGTGCGCGGCACCCATCGACAGGCTGGCCAGACCGGCGGTGACCGCAGCCAATTGCTCGGCGCGGTCGGCGGGTAGATGCGGACTGGTCGCCTGGAGCAGTCCGTCGGCCGAGACGAGCACCGCGTGTGAGACGCCGGGTACGTCGCGGGTGAAGCGGGCGACCAACCAGTTCAGATTTTCGTCTGTGGGGTGCGCGTTGCTCATTCGAGGCCTCCGTCGTTGTACTGGATCTCGGCACGGCCGCTGCGGACGCCGCTGAGATGTCTGGTCAGGTTGTTGCGGATCTCCTCGGGGTCGCGAGCGCCCGCTTCCTCCGCGGGGGTGAGCCCACCGGGGACGAGCTGAGCGCCCGGCTTGCGGATCGGCAGCCCGCCGCTCGTTCGCGAGGACGTAGGTGGGTGGTCCGCCTCGGCGGCGGCCGACCAGCCCGCGTCGCCGGGGGCGCTCCACGACGCGCCGTTGCCGTTGCCGGATTCGGTGGGGGCCGAGGCGGGTTCGACGAGCCACTCCGAGACCATCCGCTGGTAGATCGGGGTCGGCGCCGGGCCGGAGACCGGCTGTAAACGGGTGCTCGTCGTCGGCATCGGGTCGACGTCGAGGGGACGCGGCGCGGGTTGCGGCTCCTGGGGCGCGGCCGGTGCGGACGACGCGGCGAGCTCGGCCAGCGCGTTCGCGGGGATGCGCTGCGGCAGGCCGAACGGCGACGAGTCGGGAGCGGGCGCCGCCGGATCGGTCGTCACCGGGAGATCGTCGGTGTCGTGATCGTGCTCGGCCCACATGCCCGCCGGTGCCGCGTCCTCGTCGGGTTCGACGATGGCCGGTTCCGGCGGGGGCGCCGGTACCGCGGCCGGAACACGTTGCGGGAGACCGACACTGGTGAGTGGGTTCTTGGGCGTGCTCGCGCCGTTGGCCGGGACGAGCGGATTCGGATCCGCGAACGTCGGCAGCGCGGGAAGCGGTGAGGCGGGCAGGTCGAGATCGGTCACGGCGTCGAGCGAGACCAAGGGGCGCGGTCCGGTCGGCATGATCGGATTCGGGCCGGTGATGTCGGCCGGAGTCAGCGCGTACGGGCCGATCCCGGCGGGGACGATCGGATTCGGCCCGGTGGCCGGACCCGACGACATGGGCGGCGACGGCGCGACGAGCGCACTGGGCAGATGCACGCTGGCCGTGATGCCGGGCTGCGGGGCCGCACCGCTGGTACGGCGCAGGCTGACCGTGATGGTGTGCCGCTTGGCGAGCCTGCCGACCACGAAAAGACCCATGCGACGGGCGGTTTCGATGGTCACCTCGCCACCGGAGGCGAGCCGGTCGTTGGTCGTCTGCAGATCCTCGGCCGACATGCCGAGGCCGCGGTCGGTGATCTCGATCAGATAGCCGCTGTCGACCGCCCGGCCGACGATGACCGCCACCGATGTACTCGGCGGGGAGTAGCGCAGGGCGTTGTCGATGAGCTCGGCGAGCAGGTGCTCGATATCGACCGCGGACTCACCGGCCACGACGCCGTCGGGCACATTGCCGATCTCGACCCGCTGGTAGTCCTCCACCTGCGAGACTGCGCTCCACAGCATGTCCGACAGCGGCACCGGCGGCAGATGACCGCGGCGCAGCACGGTGCCCGCGAGCACCAGCAGGTTGTCGCCGTTGCGGCGCATGCGGGTGGCGAGGTGGTCGAGGCGGAACAGCGTCTGCAGGCGCGAGGGGTTGTCCTCGTCGTGCTCGAGTTCCTCGATGAGCGCGAGCTGCTGCTCCACCAGCGACTGGCTGCGCCGCGACAGCGTCTCGAACATGTTGCCGATCTGCAGGCGCAGGCGGGCCTGATCGCCCGCCAGATTCAGCGCCTGCTCGTGGATCTCGTCTACGGCACGGGCCAGCTGACCGATCTCGTCGGTGGAGTGCACACCCACCGGCATGATCTCCGGCGTCGCGCCGCCGCTGCGGACCACGGCCAGCTCGTCGGGCAGCTTCACGTGCGCGACCTCGAGCGCGTCGCGGCGCAGCCTGCGCACCGGCACCACCAGGGTGCGGGCCACGGCCAGCGCGAGCGCCAGGCCCGCCAGCAGCATGCCGAGCACCAGGGTGGTCTCGCGCAGGGCGCCGGTCTGTGCCGTCGCGGTGTTGCTGTCGAGAGTGTGGTCGATGTTGTCGAGCAGCGCGGAGATCGTGGAGGCGTAGGTGTCGGCGCTCACCTGGAGCGTGTTGAGTACCGCCGCGTTGGTGGTCGGATCACCGCTGTTCTGGCTGAACACACTGATCCGGGTCTGCACCGCGTCGAGCAGCGCGGCCATGCTGCCCGCCTGGTCGGGCAAGACCATCGCGTAGGTCTTGATCATGTTCGATTCGGAGCCGAGCTCGACGAGCATCTTCGCTCGCGCGCTCTGGCTGCGACCGGATTCGGGCGAGACGACCAGCGTGCGCTCGCGGGTGAGCACCCGGCGGGCCTGGTGCAGCGCGGCCAGCTGGAGGAAGTAGCGCTGCACGACGAAGTCCTGGACCTGCGGGGTCTTGGACAGCGCCTTTCCGATCCGTTCGCCGATCTCGTCGGTCTGCTCGCCGACCATCGCCGGGGACCCGCCGCGCACGGTATTGCGCAGGGTGGCGCCGGTGGTGGTGGCCGCGGTGAGTTCACTGGCGACGACAGGGTCGATGCGGGCCGAGCGCAGCGCGCTCTGCACCTCGGCGAGCGCCTGGTCGTAGGTGGTGAGCGCGGCGTCGGTCTGGGGGTCGGCGATCGCACCCCAGTTGGCCGTCGCGGCGACGGCGAGTTGTTCGGTGGCGGTGGCGAATTTGACGACGGGACGGATGACGGTGGCCTGTTCGGTGGCCGCGCCCAGCTGCGTCATCGTCTGCAGTTCGTTGTTGATCCGCAGCACGGCGAAGGTGGTCGCGAGCATCACCGGCAGCACCAGCACCACACCGACCTTGCGCGTAACCGACCAGTTGGACAGGCTGAATTGCCAGGAGCGCGATGCAGGTTCCATCCGCGTGCGTTGCCTCTGCTTCCACGTGTGACCCCGGCCCGCGCGGGGAGGTCGCGGAGCGATGCGAGCGCAGAACCAACTGGAGGTCTTCTTTTACCGCAGGAAAGATACCGTGCCGAGTGGGCATCGGCAATCCGGGCCACACGGTCTGTAATTCGCCGAATATGCGCTGACACAACGACGATTCGTTCGGGTTTGTCAAGACCTACAACATACCTCCGGCGAGAACACGACGTTCGGCGCGCCGAGGCCTCTCAGTACGTTCTCAGTCGGTCACGGCAAACTACAGCACATGCGCATTCTGGTAGTCGACGACGATCGCGCGGTGCGGGAATCACTGCGCCGGTCACTGAGCTTCAACGGCTACACCGTCGACCTCGCTGTCGACGGTCTGGACGCACTCGAGAAAGTGACCGCGGCCAGGCCCGATGCGCTGGTTCTCGACGTCATGATGCCGCGCCTGGACGGCCTCGAAGTGTGCCGAAGGCTGCGCAGTACGGGCGACGATCTGCCGATTCTCGTTTTGACCGCGCGCGATTCGGTGTCCGAACGAGTGGCCGGCCTCGACGCGGGCGCCGACGATTATTTGCCGAAACCTTTCGCGTTGGAGGAATTGCTGGCGCGTTTACGGGCGTTGCTGCGTCGTCGAACGCCCGATCCCGGTGAAGCGTCGGAGGCGATGGTGTTCGCTGACTTGTCGCTGGATCCGGTCACCCGCGAGGTTTCGCGCGGCGAACGCGCGATCAGTCTGACGCGTACCGAGTTCTCGTTGCTCGAGATGTTGATGGCCAATCCGCGCCGAGTGCTCACTCGCGGACGAATCCTCGAAGAGGTCTGGGGCTACGACTTTCCGACCTCCGGCAACGCGCTGGAGGTCTATATCGGCTATTTGCGCCGCAAGACCGAGGCCGACGGCGAGGAACGACTGATCCACACCGTGCGTGGCGTCGGCTACGTGCTGCGCGAGACCCCTCCGTAGGCGGGCGAGATGGCACACAAGGAACCTGCGGTCGCCGTTCTCGGCAGGCCGCTGGACGCGAGCGAGATGCGTCCGCCGACCCCGCTCACCCGCTCGGTGTCCCTGCGCTGGCGGGTGACCCTGCTGGCCGCGTCGGTGGTGCTGATCGCGGTCGCGGTCACCTCGATCGCCGCCTACGCGATGGTGGCGCGCGCGCTCTACGCCGACGTCGACGCCCAGCTCGAGGCCCGGGCGGCGACGATGATCAACAACAATTTCGAGACCGCCGGTTTCCAGTCGATCGTGCTGGCCGGGCTGTTCTCCAACGATGTCGGCGTCGCGCTGATCTATGCCGGTCACAAGCCGTATATGCCACCCCAGCAGACGATTCCACCGGTCGGCGCCCAGGAGCTCGCGGTGGCCGACGGCAAGATCAATTCCTCGCTGCGCACCGTCGGTGACCAGCGGGTACTCGCCGCGCGTACGCACAGCGGCGCGACGCTGATCATCTCGCAGAAGCTCTACCGCACCCGCGAGGTGCTCGATCAGCTGGCGTGGCTGCTGTTCGTGGTCGGCGCGTGCGGCGTCGTGCTCGCCGCCGCCGCCGGAACCGCGGTGGGCCGCACCGGTCTGCGCCCGATCGCCCGGCTCACCGCGGCCACCGAGCGCGTCGCCCGCACCGACGACCTGACGCCGATCCCGGTGACCGGCGACGACGAATTGGCCAGACTCACCGAGAGTTTCAACACGATGCTGCGGGCGCTGACCGAATCACGCGATCGTCAGCGCCGGCTCGTCGCCGACGCGGGCCACGAACTGCGGACGCCGCTCACCTCGCTGCGCACCAATATGGAGCTGCTCATCGCCTCGGGCAGGCCGGGCGCGCCCCGGCTGCCCGACGAGGACATGGCCGAATTGCGCGCCGATGTGGTTGCCCAGATCGGTGAGCTGTCGACGCTGGTCGGCGACCTGGTCGACCTGGCCCGTGAGGATGCCCCCGAAACCGTGTACGAGCGGGTGGATCTCGGCGAGGTGGCCGAGCGTGCGCTCGAGCGTGCGCGCCGCAGACGGGTGGGGATCACCTTCGTGGCCGATCTGGCGCCCTGGTTCGTCTACGGGCACGAGGCGGGGCTGGAACGGGCCGTCCTCAACGTCCTCGACAACGCGGCCAAGTGGAGTCCGCCCGACGCGGTCGTGCGGATCACCATGCGCCCGGCCGGCCCCGGACTGCTCGAACTGGCAGTCGGCGACGCGGGCCCCGGCATCCCCACCGGCGAACGTGAACTGGTCTTCGAACGCTTCTACCGCACGACCGCCTCGCGCTCGATGCCCGGTTCCGGACTCGGGCTGGCCATCGTCAAGCAGGTGGTGACCAAACACGGCGGCACCATCGCGGTGGACACCTCCGATCGGGGCGGCGCGCTGGTGCGCATCGTGTTGCCGGGGGAGGCGCCGATCGTTCTCGACGAGTCCGACGCCGGGTGATCGCCGTCAGTCACGGCGAACTGATAGTCCGATCTCAGGCGCCTCTCAGTAGCCGTCAGGAAGCTGGTCAGCAAGCGTGAGGAGACAGACACCATGACCGACGATCCCCAGCACCCCGCTGACCGGCCCGCCGCTACCGGACCGGGCGACACGGGCCATCCCACCGAGTCGGGGCTACCGGCCGGGCACCAGGGGCAGGCGCCGGGCTTCGGCGACCAGCCGCGCTACGGCGAGCATGCCGGACCGGCTCCCTTCGGCGACCAGCCGCGCTACAGCGACCAGCCCCATGGCGAGCCTGCACCCTTCGGCGGGCAGGCACCCTACGGCGGACAGCAGGCCCACAGCGACCATGCGCCCTTCGGGAATCCCGCGCCGCACACCGCCCCCATGGCGTTCGGTGGCCCGCCGTCGCAGGGGGGTCAGCCGTCGCACGGTGCGCAGCCCCAGGCGTTCGGTCCCGCGCCGGCTCCGCAGCGAAAGCCGCTGCGGCTCGGCCTGATCGCCGGTGCGACGGCGCTGGCTCTGGTCAGCGGTGGTGTCGGTGGTGTCGTCGGAGTGCTCGCCACCGACTCGGGTTCCGCGCCGGTGACCAATGCGCTCGAGGCGCCGAAGCCCGCGGTCAACAACGTCGCCAACGCGCCCGCCGGGTCCACCCAGGCGGTGGCGCAGCGGGTGTTGCCCAGTGTCGTGATGATCAAGGTCGCGGGTAATCGCGCGTCCGGTGAGGGTTCCGGGGTGGTGCTGTCCACGGACGGTTTGATCCTCACCAACAATCACGTCGCCGCGGGCGCGGGTGCCTCGGCGAAGATGGAAGTGGTGTTCAGCGACGGCAGCACCGCGCCCGCCACGATGATCGGCGCGGATCCGGTCTCCGACCTGGCTGTCATCAAGGTCAGCGGCAAGACCGGGCTCACGCCGATCGAACTCGGCACCTCCGACGGTCTGGCCGTGGGTCAGCCGGTGATCGCGATCGGCTCGCCGCTCGGCCTCGCGGGCACGGTCACCACCGGCATCGTCTCGGCCCTCAACCGACCGGTCTCGACCAGCGGCGAGGGCACGCCGAGTCAGGTGAACCCGGTGATCGACGCGATCCAGACCGACGCGGCGATCAACCCGGGCAACTCCGGCGGCGCGCTGGTCGACGGACAGGGCAAGCTGATCGGCATCAACACCGCCATCGCCAGCCTCGGCGGCGAGGCGGCGGGCGGCACCCAGAGCGGTTCGATCGGCCTCGGCTTCGCGATCCCGGTGGATCAGGCGCGCCGGGTCGCCGACGAACTGATCAAGACCGGCCATGCCACCTACGCCCAGATCGGCATCAAACTGCGCCCGCAGGACACCGCCGCACGCGTACTCGAGGCCACTCCCGACGGCCCTGCCGCCAAGGCAGGCATCCCCGCGGGAGCCGTCATCACCCGCCTCGACGACCGCCCCATCGACTCCGGCGACGCGCTGATCGCCGCCGTCCGCTCACACCAGCCAGGAGACAAGGTGAAGGTGACTTACACCGACGAACAGGGCGGTAACTCCAAGACCGTCGAGGTCACGCTCACCGCCGCGGCGGCGGAAGGCGGCCGATGATGCGTTCGAACGCAAACCTGTCGTGCGTAGGCGCTACGGTGATGACCATGGACATCGATGCTCCCGTGGCAGGGCGCGCACTGGTTGTTGTCGTCGACGATCGGACGGCTCATGGCGGCGTGGATTCGCTCGGCCCGCTCGTCACCGAATTGCTCAACGAGGCCGGGTTCCTCGTCGACGCCTCGGTGACGGTGCAAGCCGAGGAGGTCGAGATCCGCAACGCGCTCAACACCGCGGTGATCGGCGGCGTCGACCTGGTGATCTCGGTCGGCGGCACCGGCATGTCGCCGCGCGACATCACCCCCGAAGCCACCACCCAGGTGCTCGACCGTGAACTGCCCGGCATCACCGAGGCATTGCGCGCGTCCGGCCGGGTGGCGGGCTCGCTCGACGCCGGTCTGTCCCGCGGCGTGGCAGGCATCTCCGGCAGCACCCTGGTGGTGAACCTGCCCGGCACGCGCGCGTCGGTCCGCGACGGCATGGCCACCCTCGGTCCGCTGGCCAGCAAGGTGATCGGCGAATTGTCCGGTCTGGACGAATGACATCCGACCCGCACGACGCAGTTTCCGGCCCCGATGATCGGGGCCGGAAACAGGCTGCGGCGGAGGAGTTGCGACGGAAAGCGGCCGAGGCGGCGCGACTGGCGAGAATCTTCGGCGACGTTCTCCCGGAGACCACCGGCGACGAACGCGGCGAGCGATCACGGGGCTCCGGTACCGACGATTGGTTACGGTCGCAAGTTCCACCGCACCACGGGTGATCAGCCCGTTATCTACGTAGCCGCTACGTAATAAGCCGCCTTGGAATTGCCGATTACGGCATGAACACACACTGCGGACAAATACTCGAGACCACGCGAAAGCGTGGTCTTTTGTCGTTCGACGACCCAGATCGTTACCCGGGGCCATCTCCTGTCAAGGTGTCATGACAGGGGCCTTCGCGACTGCATCAATGCACGTCAAGGCATGTGGCGATGTACGAATGTGTGCCGTGCTTCACAGTGAAATTTACGAACTCTTTCGTTGCCGAATCCGTGTAACGGCGTTTAATGTTCGCCATCGAGCCACCAACTATCGGTCCCCGCAGTACTCCCACCTCTGTGCGTTGAACCACCCGGTGGAACCCTGGCTCGGGTTCGCCACACCGGCCCCGGCCGTATCGTCGAAATAACAGTTAGTTACGTAACGGCAACAAAGGGGCGACACACTGATCTGGGCCCTGTGAGGTCCATTTGTCCGGCTTCGAAAGTCGAAGCCGGCTGTTAGACACCTGATGAGGGGAAGTATGAGCGAGAACCGCACCACCGGTGTGCGCCGTGGCGTCCGTGCCGCGGGCGTCGGCGCTGCCGCGGCCGCCGTGGCCTTGGGCCTGCTGTCGACCGGTGCCGCCAATGCCGATACCTTCGTGCCGTTGCCGGACGGCCAGAAGGTCAGCCCTGCTGGCGTGACCATCACCCGCACCCACGAGTCCGCACTGATCTCGCCGTCGATGGCCGCCAACGGCGCGGGTCGCGTCGTCTGGGTCTCGGGCACCGCGGTCGCCGAGGTCAACGAGACCCCCGAGGGCGAGGTCGGCCCCTGGAACGGCCCGACCGGTCGTCCCGGCTCGAACAACTCGTCGACGCACGGCACCTCCCAGCTGAACACCGGCTACATCGTCGGTTGCCAGGTGAGCATCGCCGATGACGCCATCGGCGCCGGTGTCTCCGGCGGAATCAGTACCGGCGGCGTGACCGCGGGCGGCTCCATCGGCGTCAACCTCGGCCCCGGTGAAGTGAAGTTCGTGCAGATCAGCTCGAAGGACATCCTGAAGGCCGGTACCTACGCGATCGATTACCAGGACGCGGAAATCGAGATCCAGGGCTGCGCCGGCTACGCGCAGGCCCGGGCGTACACCGTCGTCGAGGTCATCGGCGACAACTACTCGAAGACCACCCTGTACGGCATGCCGTTCAGCATCGGCTGACGTTCTTCGATCCGGCACGAATCTTCTTCTCGCTGCGGCGAACTCAATCCTCGAGGGACAAATCCTATGATCAACCGTAAGTTCATGGCGAAGGTGGCGGGCGTCAGCGCTGCGGCCACCGTGGCCGTCGGCCTGTTCTCGACGGGCGCGGCCAATGCCGATACCTTCGTTCCCCTGCCGGGTGGACACATCACCAAGACGCTGTCCGACGGCACCGTCGTCGACATCTCCCTTGTCGGTGAGTCGGCCCTGATCAGCCCGTCCATGGGTTCCACTCCGGTGCACCGCAACTCGTGGGTCTCCGGTAGCGCTCAGGTCACCGTTTCCGACGGCGGCTCCGGCAAGATCTACCCGGGCTACACCGTGGGTTGCCAGGTCAACATCTCGGGTGGCGGCGTCTCCGGCGGCGGCGAAGCCGCGATCGACCAGGACGGCAACGGCTCCGGTGGCATCACCACCGGCGGCGAGCTCTCGC
Organism: Nocardia sp. NPDC056541; assembly: GCF_042794235.1. Taxonomy (NCBI): domain Bacteria; kingdom Bacillati; phylum Actinomycetota; class Actinomycetes; order Mycobacteriales; family Nocardiaceae; genus Nocardia; species Nocardia sp. NPDC056541. The sequence goes on along the minus strand of NZ_JBHTUD010000013.1, from coordinate 173,876 downwards.
TCGGCCCCGGCCAGTCGTCCTCGTTCTACATTCTCGACCGCGAGCAGGCCGACGACTTCGGCAGCGAATCGCACAGCAAGAGCAACAAGTTCAAGAACGGCTCCGGCTCGGTGACCTGGTCCGACACCACCATCGGCCTGAGCGGCTGCGCCGGCTACGCGCAGGCGCGTGCCTTCGTGTCCGTCGAGGTCGAGACCGACAACGTCATCTCCTGGGTGACCCTGTGGGGCGCTCCGTTCAGCCTCGGCTGATCTGTTCGCATCCCGCATTCGAAACGGGCCGGTCGCTATGCGACCGGCCCGTTTTGTTGTGCGCTCACCCTTGTATCGCTGGACATTACGAGTCAGTCTCACTATGTTGAACCCGAATCAACTGCCCCGGCAGTCGAAATCATCTTGCGTTTTCGTTCGCCGATCGGCTGAGAGTCGCGCCGATCCGGTGACGACCAGCTTCTCGATCCACCTCCCGGCAGGGCGCATCTGTCCTGTTGCCAGCGGTGCCTGTCCTGTGTGACACACCCCAGCTGGGTCCGGGCGCAACACAGATATCGACCTCGATGGTCGAGGTCGGATTTGCGTATACCTCGAGGGGAAGAATGAGCGAGAACCGCACCAACCGCGGGCGTCGCGGCGCGTGGAGCGCGGGCGCCGCAGTGGCCGTGACGATCGGCCTGTTGTCGGCCGGTGCTGCCAACGCGGACACCTTCGTACCGCTGCCGGACGGCCAGAAGCTGGGCCCCGGTGTCACTTTGAGTCGCACCGGCGAGCATGCCGTGGTATCCCCGTCGCTGGCCGCCAACGGTGCCGGTCGTGTCGTGTGGGTGTCGGGCAATGCTCGCGCCGATGTGCAGGTCACGCCGGAGGGCGAGGTCGGGCCGTACAACGGACCGACGAACCGTTCCGGTTCCAATAATTCTTCGACGCATGGTGCCTCGCAGTTGAATACGGGTTACATGGTGGGTTGCCAGGTGAGCATCGGTGACGACGCGATCGCTGCCGGATTGGCCGGTGGAGTATCGACCCTCGGCGCCTCCGCCGGTGGTGCGATCGGCCTTCATCTCGGCCCTGGTCAGGTCGCCTTCGTGCAGATCGACGCCAAGGACATTCTGAAGCCCGGCGTCTATTCGGTGGAATACCAGGACGCGGAGATAGATATCCAGGGTTGCGCGGGCTACGCACAGGCCCGGTCCTACTCGGTGGTCGAGATCATCGGTGACCACTACTCCAAGACCACGCTGTACGGAGCGCCGTTCAGCATCGGCTGATCATCGGCCGAATCGAAACTCTTTCTCGTTCACACGAATTCACCCTCGAGGGGTCACTGTGATGATCAACCGTAAGAGCATGGCGCGCGTAGCCGGATTCGCGGCGGCGACGACCGTGGCATTGGGTTTGCTGTCCACGGGTGCGGCGAACGCCGACACCTTCGTTCCGCTGCCGGGCGGCCACATCACCAAGACGCTGTCCGACGGCACTGTCGTGGACATCAGCCTGGTCGGCGAGTCCGCCAATATCAATCCGTCCATGGGGTCCACCCCGGCGCATCGCAACGCCTGGGTTTCCGGTAGCGCGCAGGTCTCGGTGTCCGGTGATGGCGGTGGCAAGATCTTCCCCGGTTACACCGTGGGTTGCCAGGTCAACATCGCCGGCGGCGATGCGCTCGGAGACAGTGGAGCCGAGGTGGTGGAGGGCGTGGGCTTCGGCGAGGTGAACACCGGCGGCGAGCTCACCGTCGGACCCGGCCAGGCGAAGTCCTTCTACGTTCTCGATCTCGAAATGCCCGACGACTACGGCAACGAATCCCACAAGACCCGCAATGCCTTCAAGGGTGGGTCGGGCTCGGTGACCTGGGCCGACGAGACCATCGGCCTGTCCGGCTGTGGTGGTTACGCCCAGGCTCGTTCCTTCGTGAGTGTCGAGGTGGAGACCGACAACGTCATCAGCTGGGTGACCCTCTGGGGCGCGCCGTTCAGCCTCGGCTGAGCGAACACAACAACGAGTTCGGGTCCTGCACACCGCGGTGTGCAGGACCCGAACTCGTTGTGGCAGTGAGGAATCAGTAGGCGTTGTCGCCGTCGGTGTGTTGCGCCGGCTCGGCCCGGAGGCCGTGTTTGCCGTTCGAGCGACCGCGCTGCTCGGCCAGCAGATCCCTGATCTGGATGAGGAGCTCGTTCTCGGTGAGTTCCTCGTCGGCCTGGGAGAACCGCTTCTTCATCCTGGTCGCGGGCACCACCAGGATGAAGTACAGGATCAAGGCGACCAGCAGGAAGTTGATCGCCGCGGTGATGATCGGCCCGATCTCGATGAAGGTGGCCGGCTTGTCCGCGACGAGCTGGAAGCCCAGCCCCATCTCGTTCGATCCGCCGAACAGCGCGAGCAAAGGATTGATGATTCCCTCGCTGAACGCGGTGACGATCGCGACGAACGCTGTGCCGATGACGACGGCGACCGCCAGGTCGACCACGTTGCCGCGGAGTAGGAAGTCTCTGAAACCTTTGAGCATTGCCGATGTCTCCTTCGTACAGGAGCCGGCCCGGGGCGCTGCGCTCCATATCGAATGCTGCGAAACGGTGTGCTTGGTTCCTGTGTGATGCTAACGAGAGTTCGGGCAAATTTCTCGCGAACTACACCGTGGGGCGACCGGCGAGGCGTCAGTGGAAGACGACAGTCAGTGCCGTCCGCAGCGACGCACCGGCCACGGCGGCGGCGTATGCGGTATCCAGCGCGAGCAGGACCACCCGTTCCGCGCCGCGCCGATCACCCGTCGCGGTGACGAGTACCACCGCGGCGTCGGTGGCCAGCGTCCGCGCGGGCTTGGTGGCACCTGGCGCGCCGGCATCCTCCACGCCGACGACATCGACCCGGTCGCCCGCCCGCAACACATCAGCCACCGCGGCATCGGCCAGCCGGATCGGCACGATCCGCGCATCGGTGCTGCCCGCGGCCGCGGCGGCCAACCGGGGGCCGACGACGCGCAGATCGGTGAAGGTCTCCCCGGCATGCATGGCGCCGGTCAGCGTCGCGCCGAGCAGGGGAGCGGTTTCGCTGACGGAACCTCTTGGCAGCGAACGCGATTCGTGATGGTCCACACGCAGATCGTCGACGGTGAGTAACCGGCCGGGCGCGAGATCGCGGGCGGCGACCACCACCGCGACCCTGGCTCCACCGGGGTCGCCACGCACGAACAGCACGACGGCGGCTACGGCGAGAACGGCGGCGGCGATCCGGCGGACGAGCAACGCGTCGGCCCAGGCCGGACGATTACCGAGGGCGAAACGCCAGGAGCTGCCACGTCCCAGATCGGCGAGACTGCGAGTCATGGGCGAAAGCGTAGAGCCGCGGGCCTGCGGCAAAGTCGCTGAAAGCCCCGCCTGTGGATAACCGCGGGGCTGTGGACAACTGCCGAAAAGTCAGCTGGCGGCGGCCGGAGTGGAGCTGGTCGACGCGCTCGACGACGAATCTCCGTTGCCGCCGGATCCGCTGCCGCTCGACCCGTTGCTGCTGGTGCTCTCGGACGAGGTCTTCGCCGGTTCGCTCGCGGTGGACGCGCCGCCACGGCTGTCGGTGCGGTAGAAACCGCTGCCCTTGAACACGATGCCGACCGAGTTGAACAGCTTGCGCAGCTTCCCGGAGCACTGCGGGCATACCGTCAGTGTGTCGTCGGAGAAGGACTGAACGATGTCGAAGCGGTTGTCACACTCGGTGCACGCGTACGAATAAGTTGGCACAGGATCCTCCGCAAGTCTCTCGTCGATCTAGCACTCTACCGCCGACACTGCCAACGTCGCGAATCGCCGTTTCATTCCGGCGAAACGGGGAGGTCGCGGCCCAGCTGTTCCAGTCCACCGCCTGGGGTGAGCACCCAGCCCATTCGCCGATCGTGCGGTTCCTCGGGAAGCCGGTCGACCAGTTCATTATCCCGGACAACAGCGATGAGGCGGACGTCCGCCCGCGCGGCGCCCAGCGTGCGGTCGTAGTACCCGGCACCGCGTCCGAGCCGTACCCCGCGCCGATCGACGGCGAGGGCCGGAACCAGGATCGTCGCGGCGTCGGCCACCACCGAGGGGGGCAAGGTCTCGCCGGCCGGTTCGAGCAGGCCGTAGCGGGCCTTGCGCAGTGAATCCGCGCCCTCGTAGCGCGCCCAGCTCAGCGGACCCGGCTCGCCGGTCACCGGCAGCAACACCGTGGCGCCCCGCTCGCGCAGCGCGTCGAGCATGCGTAGATCGCCGGGTTCGCCGCGGACCGGAACGTAGGCGCACACGATGTCATCGTCGGTGGCCAGCCCCGCTGCCGAGGCGGCGAGCGCCGCCGCGTCGACGGCGTGTTCGGCGGAGCCCACCTGTGCGCGAGTGGCCAGGATCTCGCCGCGCCACGCATATTTGGTGCGCTCACCGGGCATATCCACAGCGACCACCATAGTCTGCACAGGCGCGCGTCGATCCGATGTCTTGCGCGCACGGCCGAGCCGACGGCGGACGCCTAAGCTCTTGCCGACGCCGGATCGTCGCGGAGAGGCGATCGGACGGCACTGAATGGATAGGGTATGCGCATGACAGACAAGACTTCCGGTTTCCGCACTGCGGTGGTACCCGCGGCCGGACTCGGGACGCGATTTCTGCCTGCCACCAAGACGGTGCCCAAGGAATTGCTGCCGGTAGTCGACACCCCTGGCATCGAGCTGGTCGCCGCGGAAGCCGCCGATTCCGGCGCCGACCGCCTGGTGATCGTGACCTCGCCGGGCAAGGACGGCGTGGTCGCCCACTTCGTCGAAGACCTGGTGCTGGAGAGCACCCTGGCCGAGCGCGGAAAGTTCGCGCTGCTCGAGAAGGTGCGCAAGGCGCCGGGCCTGCTCGACGTGACCTCGGTCGTGCAGGAGGAACCGCTCGGCCTCGGCCACGCGGTTGCCCAGGCCGAAGCCGTGCTCGATGACGACGAACTGGCCGTCGCAGTCCTGCTGCCCGACGATCTGGTGCTGCCGTGTGGCGTGCTCGAGACGATGAGCCGGGTGCGCCGTGAGCGTGGCGGTTCGGTGCTGTGTGCCATCGATGTGCCGAAGTCCCAGGTCAGCGCCTACGGCGTCTTCGATGTCGAGGAATGCGCCGACAATGCCGAGACCGACGTGCTGCGCGTGAAGGGCATGGTCGAGAAGCCCGATCTCGCCGACGCGCCGTCGACCCTGGCCGCCGCCGGTCGCTATCTGCTCGACCGGGTGATCTTCGACGCACTGCGCCGGATCACGCCGGGCGCGGGCGGGGAACTGCAGCTCACCGACGCCATCGCGCTGTTGATCGCCGAGGGTCATCCGGTGCATGTGGTGGTCCACCGTGGGTCGCGCCACGACTTGGGCAACCCGGGCGGTTATCTTCGAGCTGCTGTGGATTTCGCCCTCGAGCGGGACGAATACGGCCCGCAGTTGCGCGAGTGGCTGAAGTTCCGGCTCAGCCCGGAGTGGGATCCACAGTCGCCCGTCGCCTAAACGCGGTAGATACGCCGCCGCCATAGATTCAGGAGCTCGATGCGCTCGGTTGAGGATCAGCTGATCAAGGTCACCGCGGCTGCGGTCGCACCCCGGCCGGTCCGGGTGGCGATATCCGAAGCCCAGGGTTTGCTCTGCGCGGAAGACATCGTCACCGAACGGCCGCTGCCCGGCTTCGATCAGGCCGCCATCGACGGATACGCGGTGCGCAGCGTCGATGTCACCGCCGCGGGCGTCGATGTGCGCGACGAGGAGGGCGAGCTGATCGACCTCACCCTGCCGGTGGTCGGTGAAGTGGTGGCCGGTTCGCGTCAGCCCATCCGGTTGCAGCCGCGCCAGACCGTGCGGGTCGATACCGGCGCACCGATGCCGACCCTGGCCGACGCGGTGCTGCCGGTCGACTTCACCGATGGTGGGCGGGCCAGGATCAAGGTTTTCGAGCCGGTTCGCTCGGGCGACTACGTGCGTCGCGTCGGCGACGACGTGCAGCCCGGTGACGTGGCCGTGCGCGCGGGCACGATCATCGGCGCGGCCCAGGTGGGGCTGCTCGCCGCGGTCGGCCAGGACAAGGTGCTCGTGCACCCGCGCCCCCGGCTGTCGGTGATCTCGATCGGCGGCGAGCTGATCGACATCGACCGCACCCCGGGCCCCGGGCAGGTCTACGACGTGAACTCCTATGCGCTGGCCGCGGCCGCGCGCGACGCGGGCGCCGATGTGAACCGGGTCGGCATCGTGAGCGCCGATCCGCGCCGGCTCCGCGATGTGGTCGAAGGCCAGCTGGTGCGCTCGGAGGTCGTGGTGATCGCGGGTGCGGTCGGCGGCTGGGCCTCGGATCAGGTACGCGAGGCCCTCGACGGGCTCGGCGAGCTGGAGGTCGACCGGGTGGCGATGCACCCGGGCTCGGTGCAGGGTTTCGGACGGCTCGGGCGCGACGAGGTGCCCACCTTCCTGTTGCCCGCGAATCCGGTGAGCGCGCTGGTGGTGTTCGAGGTGATGGTCCGTCCGCTGATCCGGATCGCGCTCGGCCGTCGTCAGCCGATGCGGCGGATCGTGAGCGCGCGCACCATCACTCCCATCACCTCGATGCCGGGCCGCAAGGGCTATCTGCGCGCGCAACTGCTGCGCGACGAGGCAACCGGTGACTATCTGGTGCAGCCGCTCGGCAACAGCAACGCGGGCTCCTCGCACCTGCTGGCGACCCTCGCCGAGGCCAACAGCCTGATCGTGGTGGAACCCGACGACACCGATTTCCGTACCGGTGACGAAGTGCAGGTCGCGTTCTTGGCGCAGCGCGGCTGACCAGTGGACTCCATGAACGTATTCCGGGCCGGACAGCATCCCGGCTGGCCCGCCCGGCTCGGTCCGGTGATGGTGGCAGGCGGCAGGGTGACGCTGCGGCCGGTGCGCTTTCGCGATGCCGCCGCGTGGAGCCGGATCCGGCTGCGCGACCGTGACCACCTGGAGCGCTGGGAGCCGACCGGGCGCGGCAGCTGGGAGGCGCGCAATCACGCGTCCAACTGGCCGTCGCTGTGGACGAGTTTGAAGGCCGAGGCCCGGCGCGGGGCGATGATCCCGCTGGTCATCGAGGTCGACGGGCAGTTCAGCGGTCAGCTGACCATCGGCAATATCGTGCGCGGGGCGCTGCGGTCGGGCTGGATCGGGTACTGGGTGGCCAAGGATCTCGGCGGCCAGGGTGTGGCGACGGCCGCGCTCGCGCTCGGGCTCGACCACTGCTTCGGGCCGGTCGGTCTGCATCGCGTCGAGGCGACCGTGCGACCGGAAAACCATGCCAGCCAGGCGGTTCTGCGCAATGTCGGTTTCCGGGAAGAGGGCCTGCTGCGCCGCTACCTCGATGTCGACGGTGCGTGGCGCGATCATCTTCTGGTCGGGCTGACCGTCGAAGAGGTTATGGGCACTGTGGTGGATCGCCTGGTCAGGGAGGGTCGGGCGGCGCTGCCGTGAAATTTCTGTTACTCATGTGGCAGGTGTGCACGGCGCGCCTGCCACACGGGCGCGTCTGCCCGAATTAACCTACGGACGTCAGTGGTGCGTCCACAGATGGACAACACGTAGGTGGGGACGGGAGGTGATGACCGCGATGCCGAATTCGATCCTGTGGATCGGACTGGTTGTGCTGTGGGTCTTCGTCCTGTTCCCGATCCTGGCGGACCGGCATCCCCGGATCCGCCGCACCACCGATGCCGCGCTCGCCACACGCGTGCTGCACCGTGGCGGGGCCGAACGACGGATCCGCATCGGCGCGGCAGGCGGTCACGAGAGTGACCCCGATTATCGACCCCGTGTGCTGCGTAAGCGCTCCCACCGAACTGATTCGGAGGATCGGATGACGACCGAAGAGCCCGTCACCGAAGACGACGACGAAAAACTGACCCCCGCAGCCGAACTCGAGGCAGCGGTTGCCGAGGTGGCCACCGACGATATCGGCGAGGCCACCGCGACAGCCGATCTCGACGACGACGAGACGGCAGACGTTGCGGCGCAACCGCTCTCGGCGGAAGCTGTCGAGGAACCACCCGTCGCCGCGCGCATCCCACCCGCGCCGCCTGCCCGGCTGGACGACCTCGTGGCCGAGGACGACGCCGAATTCGACGATGACGACGACTTCACCCCGTCGCGCCGTGGTCGCGGTGGCTACGACCCCGAGGCTGATGCCATCGCCCGCGCCGCCCGCTACAGCTTCCGTCAGCGCGCGGTCATGGGGCTGGTCATCGGCCTGATCCTGTTCGCCGCGTTCGGGCTGCTGCTCAACTCGATGTTCTGGTGGGCGTTCGGGCTGTCGGCTGCCGTGCTCACGGGTTACCTCGCGTACCTGCGCAAGCAGGTCCACGTGGAGGAGGAGATCCGCCGCAGGCGCGCTGCCCGCCTGGTCCGTGGCAAGCGCCACGAGGCCGCTGAAGTCACCCCGGAGGCGGCCACCACCCGTCGCACGATGGACCGTGACACCGCACGCGCCCTGCGCCGCCGCTCCACCCTGCTCGACACCGACGACGAGGATCCGAGGTTCGAGTTCCTCGAGATCTTCGATCCGGCCACGTCTCGCGCGCTCCGCAACCGGGTCGAAGACCTCGGTCAAGCCGTCGGCGAGTAGCTGGTAGTAACCACGCAAAACAGCAGGTCAGAGTACCGATTCGGTATCGGGGCGCAACCCCTGATACAGTGTCACAGCGCGGTTCACCAGAGCCGCACGGGGCTATAGCGCAGTTGGTAGCGCGTCTCGTTCGCATCGAGAAGGTCAGGGGTTCGATTCCCCTTAGCTCCACCCCAGAAGGGCCCGGTCACTGACCGGGCCCTTTCTCTGTGTCGGGCCGATGTCGGCCGTCGTGCCCTTGCGGCACGCACCTTAGACTCGACAGCGATCGAATGCATGCCCCCAATTGTTTTGGCATGATTCGTCGATTGAATAAATACTGGCGAGTAATAGTCTTTTCAATTTCCTTCATTATGAAAGCTTCACTTTGCTGTGCAGCAGAATTCACTTATTCGCAAACTGCTTAAACCGTTAGCTCGGTCACATCGGTAACGCTGCCCAGGTAGTAGCCGATACACCGAAAATGGCTATTACTGTGCACGTCAGCGCATTTGCGGACCCTGCTGAATAGCAGTAACGTTTCGGTAAATCACATGATCCGCGCAGGACCGCGAGCGCGCGCGCTCACCAAGTTCGCTGCCGGGGAGGAATCGTTTCACCAGCGAACAGATGTGGCGCCACCACGGGAGGGGGCGTCGAACGCGTCTGTTGGAAAGCATCAGAGGCAGTTCATGACAGCGGTCATCGAGGCTCGCACCGAGCCCGAAGAAATACCGAATACCCATCCGTCGTTCGCTTTTCGTGGCGTCGCGCTGATCGCTTCGATCGCCGCGATCGCGCTGACCGCGACGGCAGGCCGTTACGACTACTTCGGTGACGAACTCTATTTCCTGTCCGCCGGAAGGCGACTCGACTACACCTATGCCGATCAGGGCGTGGTGGTGCCCGTGTTCGCTTGGCTCGCGGACCAGCTCGCACCGGGATCGGTGACGGCACTGCGCTTCCCGGCCGTCGTGATGTGCGTGTGCGCGGTCGTGGTGGCGGCACTGATCGCCTACGAACTGCACGGCAGCCACCGTGTCCAGATGCTCGCCGCGGCCGCGTACGCGTTGTCGGGGCTGGCGGCCAACCAGGTCGTGTTGAGCACGTTCTCCTTCGACGCCACCCTCACGGCCGTGATCACCTGGCTGTTCATTCGCTGGGTTCGTACTCGCCAGGACTGGCTGATCGTCGTGGCCGGATTGGTTGCCGCCCTGGATATGCAGGTGAAGTGGATGATCCCCATCGTCTGGGCGTGCCTCGGCACCGCGGTCATCCTGTGCGGCCCCCGCGACGTCCTGCGCCGTCCCGCGCTGTGGGTGGCGACCGGCATCCTCGCCGCGTCCCTGATTCCGATTCTTTACTGGCAGTCACAACACAATTGGCCACAGCTGGCCATGGGTGCGGTCATCGGAGCCGAGCAGGACGCCACCGGCTACGGCCCGGTGGGATTCCTTCCGCAGTTTCCCATTTTGGCGGGCATCATGGGCACATTGTTGCTCGCTGTCGGATTCTGGGCGGCCTTCAAGCAGGAGTCGCTACGCCCGTATCGATTTATCGCGGTGGCACTTGTGATCATGACCGCATTTGTCATGATCACGCATGGGCGGCCGTATTACCCCGGGGGCCTTTTTCCCGCCATGTTCGCCTTCGGGGCCGTCGGTCTCTGGCAGTACGACCGGAAACGGTGGATGAATGTGGCGCTGGTTCCGATCGCCGCAATCTCGGTGCTGACAACCATTGTCACACTCACGGTGATACCCCTCGCGCCCAGTTGGCGTACGCAGGCCGAGGATGCGATCGACCTCGGACTCAAGACGGCATTCTTCGGAAACACCAATTGGTCGTCGATGGTCTCCGCCGTCAATGACGGCTACCGCACGCTGACGCCGGCGGAAAAGGCCGGTGCCGTCATCGTCGCGCAGGGCTATCCGCAGGCGGGCGCGGTCGAGCAGTTCGGCAGGCAGTACGGCTTGCCTGCCACGTACAGCCCGAGCCGTGGCTTCGGCTTCTTCGGCCCGCCGCCGGACTCGGCGACATCGGTGGTCTACGTCGGACTCGACACCGCCGAACACGACCTGCGCACCCGTTTCACCGAGGTGGAGCGCGTCGTCCACCTCGACGATCCCCTCGGTACCCCCGGCATCGACCGGATGACCGCCGTCTGGGTCTGCAAGGGCCCGAGGCAGCAGTGGTCGACCATGTGGGATTCCATGACCACGCTGTATTTCGATCTCGGCCTCTGGCGAGACGATCGGACCACCACCCGACCCACGCACTGAGCGAGGACGATACGAACGAACCCCCGGCCGCGATCGCGGCCGGGGGTTCGTCGTTCGAGCGGGAGCTGGTCAGTTCTTGACCAGCTCCGGTGCATCCACGTCGTCCTGCACGGGCGCGGCGTGCGGGTCGGTTGCCGCGCGGTTGGGCAGCAGGACCGCCATCGCGATCACGACCAGCGCCAGGACGGCCGAGATCAAGAAGGCCAGGCGCATGCCGTCGAGGGTGGCCACGGCAGGCGGGGTGCCCGCCTCGATGAGCGAGGTGCTGCGGGCCGACATGACCGTGACGACCAGCGCGGTGCCGAAGGCCGCCGCCACCTGCTGGATGGTGCCCAGCATCGAGCTACCGTGCGAGTACAGGTGCATCGGCAGTGCGCCGAGGCCGAGGGTGAACACCGGAGTGAACGTTGCGGCCAGCGACACCATCAGCAAAATGTGCAGACCGAGCAGCTGCCAGTACGGCATGTCCATCGAGATCTGGGTGAAACCGGCCAGCGAGGCGGCGATACCGATCGAGCCGGGGATCACCAGCGCCCGACCGCCGAACTTGTCGAACAGCTTGCCCACGGTCGGACCGAGCAGACCCATCGCCAGACCACCCGGCATCACCAGCAGGCCGGTCTCCAGCGGGCTCAGACCGCGCAGGTTCTGCAGGTACAGCGGCAGCAGGATCATCGAGCCCATCATCGCCAGGAACGCGACCGACATCAGGACCAGCGCCTTGGTGTAGGTGCCCTGCAGCAGGACCCGCAGATCCAGCAGCGGGGTTCCGTTGCGCTGCAAGCTGACCTGGCGCAGCGCGAACGCCGCGATCAGCGCGACGCCACCGGCGGTGATCAGTACCGCGGTGGAGTAGCTGTCACCGTGGAACTTGCTCAGCCCGAACACCAGCCCACCGAAGCCGAGGGCCGCCAGCGCCACACTGGGGAGATCGAGCGTGCCCGGCTGCGGCTCGCCGACGTTCTCCAGCTGACGCAGACCCAGCCAGGTGACCAGACCGGCGATCGGCAGCATCACCACGAACAGCAGTCGCCAGGAGTCGATTCCCGGGATGGCGATCTGCAGGATCAGGCCCGAGATCACCGGGCCCATGGCAGGCGCGACCGAGATGGCCAGGGTGACGTTGCCCATCACACGGCCACGGTCCTGCTCCGCCACCACGGTCATCAGGGTGGTCATCAGCAGCGGCATCATCACCGCGGTGCCACCCGCCTGGATGACGCGGCCGATCAGCAGCACCGCGAACGTCGGCGCGAGAGCCGAGATCACGGTGCCTGCGATGAACACGCCCATCGCGGCCGCATAGGCCTGACGGGTGGTGACCCGCTGCAGGAACCAGCCCGTGGTGGGAATGATGGCGGCCATCGTGAGCATGAACGCGGTGGAGACCCACTGCGCGGCGACCTCGGTGACATGGAGATCGCTCATCAACCGCGGGATCGCGTTGATCATGATGGTTTCGTTGAGGATGACGACGAAGGTCGCGAGCACCAGCACGCGGATGACGGTCGGTGTCTTGCCCTTCGTCGTCGGCGTGGATAGATCGGCTGGCATCGGGGTAACCTCCGGAAAACATGGGGAAACGGCGGGGCGTGAGCTGTGGCCCGATGCCGAGTCGACGACGTCCCGGCACCACAAGAGAAGAGACGGATTCCGTCGGTCCAACTCATCGGGCGCCGGTCAGTATTCCGGGCGGGTACGACACAAATCACCTGGTTTTTCGGATTCGCGCTGACAGGGGCGTATCGAAAGGTGCAGGTCCCGGGGATATCGAAGCTGGTCTCACGCTGGATCGTGAGCCTGGTCACTGCCCGATCTCGGCCGACGGCGCGCCGGTGTGTTCGGCGGAGTGGACCCCGGGATGCGGGGTATACCGGTTAGGTGACTGCGTCGAGAACCTGGCTTGCTGTGGTGTGCGCGATTGTTGCCGCTCTCGGGGGTGCGAAGGCATCGGCCGATCCGGGGGCGTATGTGGCGGGGGAGGCGCCGCTGGGTGGCAGGTCCGCTCAGATCGATGTGTACTCGCCCGCGATGGGGCGGGTGATCCAGAACAACGTGATCAAGGCGGCGGGGGCCGGGGCTCCCACGCTGTATCTGCTCACCGGGGCCGGTGGTGGGGTGGACGGGATCTCGTGGTGGGACGACACCGACGTGCGCAGCTTCTTCGCCGACAAGTTCGTGAACGTGGTGATGCCGGTCGGTGGGGCGTTCACGTTGTACACCGACTGGATTTCCGATGATCCGGGGGTCGGCCGGGTGCGGTGGGAGACGTATCTGACGCAGGAGCTGCCCGGGGTTATCGATGGTGCGCTGGAGACGAGTGGGCGCAATGCCATCGCCGGGGTGTCGATGAGTGCGTCGTCGGCGCTGGATCTGGCGATTCAGAGTGGATCACGGTTTTCCGCGGTGGCGGCGCTGAGCGGTTGCCCGTGGGCTTCGGATCCGATGGGGATCGCGATGGCCAGCGCGCAGGCGGTGCGTGGTGGGGGGAATCCGGGAAATATGTGGGGGATTCCCGGTGGGCCGGGGTGGCGGGAGCATGACGTCTTCGCCAACGCGGGGCGGCTCGCGGGGAAGACCATTTTCCTGTCTGCGGCTACGGGGTTTCCCGGTGCGCAGGATCGGGGGTTGCCGATGCCGCCGATCGAAGCTCTCGCGGGGGCGTGTACGGCTGCGTTCGCCGGGCGGTTGGGGCAGTTGGGGATACCGGCTGTGCATGTGCATCGGGCGACCGGGTCTCATACGTGGGGGCAGTTCCAGGCTGACCTGCATGAGGCTTGGCCGCATTTGGCCAGGGCTATCGGGTGAGGGGTTCCAGCACGAGGAGTGGCACCGGGACGGGTGAGAGGTAGCGCCGCGTGGTTATTGAACGCGGGGACTGGGCGGTGTGGTCGGGAGTGTGGGGGTTGAGTTCGGTGGGGTGGGTATCACGGTGACCAGTCGGGGGGTCGAGGCTTCGGGTTCGAGGGTTTCGGGCAGGGTTCTCTGGCGGGTTCTGCGGAACCACCACTGCAGCAACGCGATGCCGATCAGGGCCAGTAGGGCTGTGGTGAGGCTGATGGGTAGGCCGGGTGGGCGCCAGGTGACGGTGAGGGTCGCGTTGTGGGTGCCGGGTGGGATGTCGACCGCTACGAAGGTGCCTGCTACTGCGCGGATGGGGATTTCGCTGTTGCCGAGGGTGGCTGTGTAGCCGGGCCAGGCCAGGCGGGACAGCACGATTCGGCCGCCGGTGCCGGAGGAGACGGTGGCGCGGTTGGTGAGACCTGCCTCGGGCATGACGGTGGCGTGTACGCCGGATTCGTGGGCGATCAGGTCGCCGGGGGAGGGTAGGGGGTTGACCCGCTCGAGGACCCAGATCTGGTGTTCGTGACCGGGGTAGTGGACGAACTTCCAGCCCGCGGGGGCGGGCTCGGTTCCGGCATGGGGATACTGACTGCGTTGCAGGACAATGCGATCCAGGCGCATCAGATCGACGATCGGTGTGTCGGTCGACGGCTCGACGGCGAAGACCCTCCGGTACGCGTCAGGGCAGGTGCCGCCGTCCCAGGCCATGCACAGCAAGCCCGCGAAGGCGGCGTGCCCGACCGGCGTGTACCCGTTCACGTATTGCAATCCGAGGTTCTTGGCGTAGCTGCCCAGCGCGATGGAGCCGTAAGTGCCTGCGAGCGTGCGCTCTTCGTCGCGCACCATGATCCGGTCCGCCAATTGCAGTGTGCGACCGCCGAAATCGGGGAACGCGGCGGTCATGTCCGAGCGCTGTTCGGCGAATCCGTACGACATCGGAGTCCGGGGCGCCGACGCCACCTGGACGAACGCGATCGGGAAGGTCGTGGCGATGGTCAGCGCGGCCGCGGCGGCGATCCCGCGCGTGCGCGCCAGCCACACCACCCCGGCCCCGAGCCCGACCACCACGAACACGGCGAGGGCGTGGCGTTCGACGAGTTTCGGTGCGGCGGAGAACGATCGGATGAACAGCAACGCGATCAGCGCACCCGCCGCGGCGTACCGTCGCCGCGACGCGGCGAAATCGCCGTAGCGACTGATCAGCACGCACACCAGCACCAGCAGCGCGATCGCGAGCATCGGCAACACGCGCGCCGGCCACCGGAGCGGACCGATCGCTCCCGGCCCCGCCGTCCACATCAGGGTCGCCACCGCGAACAGTGCGATGCCACTCCACGAGGCGGCATGGCGTGCCGCGGACTTCCAATCGATGAAGGCGAGCGCGGGAATCACGAACCACGCGATGTAGACCATCGGTAGCGGCTGCACATGCCCCCACCACGCGGTGAACGCGGGGACGGTGCTCGGCAGGCTCGCGTTGAGCGATTCCGACCACGGGACGGTCAGGAACGGGTCGTTGTGGATGGTGGAGACGTCGCCGCGCCAGGTGGCCTGCGAGGACAGCAGGATCGGCAGGTTGGCGATCATGGACGCGAGCACCGCGAGCCCGGACGCGGTGAACAGTCGCACGACCGGCGCCCACCTGCGCTGGTACAGGTATTCGCCCGCGGCGACGGTGGCGATCATCAAGCCGGATTCGACTGCGGGAAACGCGTATTGGATGGTCAGCGCCAGATACAGGAACACGAACAGCGGGATCGGCCCGGTTCGGCCTCGCGCGTAGAGGACCGCGGAGGCCCAGGCGTGCACCAGCCAGGCGGTGCCGGTCTGCGAGGTGAACCAGCTGGCCTCGTCGAAGAACAGGAACCATCCGCTGAACGGAAACGCCACGCCCGCGACCGCGGCCCATGGCGCGCGGGCGCCGTAGGCCAGGCAGATGCGGAAGACGCCGAGTGCGGCGATCGCGGAGAACACGAACTTCACCGCGGTCGCGTACAGCGCGAGATTGTCGAACGAGGGCGCCAGCAGGTACACCAGCAGCTGCGCGGGGTTGTAGAGCCCGGCTTCCTCGAGGCTGTAGTTGCCCGCCATCCATTCCCACGGCACCATCGCCGGGAACCGCCCCGCCCGCAATTCGGTACCGAGCAACTGCCACATCGGCACGTATTGCGCCTCGGTGTCGTCGGTATAGAAGTGCCGCGAATCCCCCAGCAGCACAGCGAGATACCCGAGGAGGACCGCGGCGATGACGACCCCGGCCCACCGCACGACTTGTTTTCGCGGTTCGAGCTCCGCGCGTACCCACACGAGCGCGGGAGCTTAGAGCATGGAGATGAATCGAACAATAGCGCCGGGTATCCGTACGGAAGTGGTGGACGTTTGTCCAGCTCAGATATGGTTAGGGTGGGGTTTGATAGCATGGCGCAACCTGAGCAGGACCCTTCGAGAGAGTCGTCAATTGCAGTTCGAAATCGTCGAGCGGGACGAGACCTGGGTGGCCGGTCTTCCGGTTCGCAGTCCCAAACGCGCACTCGGTGAGCTCCGCGACCGTGACCTCGAAACGGCATGGTCGGCGGTTCTGCATCAGGATCTCGGCGGGCCTCTGGCCAGCGCCTATACCGACTACACCGGTGAGCTGAGTACGTACAACACCCAGATCGTGGGCTACCGGTGCGAGTCGCTCGATCAGGTCACTCGCGGACATCTGGCGGCCCGGTTGCCGCGCGGCACCTACGCGCGCTTCTCCTCGGTCGGTAATTTCCCGCAGGTGATGACGGATCTGTGGACCCAGATCGCCTACGCCGAGGAGCACAACCAGATCAAGCGCACCTTCACCGGCGATTTCGAGTGCTACCCGCACGCCTACAAGATCGACCTGTACCTGGCGGTCGACCCACGATGACCTATTCGATCGTGGTCCGTGGCGCGGCGCTGTACGGCGGCCTGGCGGTGCCGAAGGTGCACCCGAGCTTCAAGGTGAGCAACAGCGACCTGATCGAGTTCCTCAAGGACCGGCTGCGCGACCGCCCCGGCGGCGGCGAACCGCTGCACACGGTCTACGTGCCCGACCCGGCGGGCAACTGGAACGCGCTGGTGGCACGCGAATACGCGACTCCGGACGACGTGCCGGTCGGCGATCTCATGCTGCGAGTTCCCAAGGGTATCTACGCCCGTTTCGCGCCCAACGGCGACTATCACGACCCGGTGGAAGACGTCTGGGCCCAGGTCGACGACGCGACGGCGTCGGCCGAGATCTCCCGCGCCTACCGCGAGGAGATCGAAGTGTGGCACGGTCCCGACACGGTGGAATTGTTCGTGTCGATCACGGTTGATAGCTGAAAGTTAGCCGAATTCGAACCGATCGGTCTCGACTCGACCGCCTCTCGCGCATTCACCCGTTCTGACCTGGGATTATTTCAACTGGCTCAGAAGGTTACCGGAAAATTAGCCACTCGTATGGTGCATTCCTGCCGAATGACGGATACTGCGTAGGAAATCTTTGGCTGGTCGGACAAAGCCGACGTGGGTGTAGGTACGGAGTTGTATGAGGGTGTCGGCTCACACCGGCTCGGATAACCGGGTGGTCGGTGCGAATGCGGGCGGGTTGCGGTACCTCGACAGCAGCTCTGGATGCCACGTCCGCATCTGTTCACCAGCGGAAGATCCGGCACTGTGGGATCGGTATCTCGAGGGTGCGCTGAATGGTTACCGGCACTACGGAGTTCAGGACGCGCTCGATGTCGAGACCCTCGCCGACGGCCGTTCGACGTCGCTGTTCCTCGTCGCGATCGATCCTGACGGGTCGGTGGTGGCCGGCCTGCGCGCGCACGGGCCGCACGCGACCGCTGACGACATCCCCGGATTCCACCCATGGCTCGGCACTCCAGGCGAGGCCGCGTTGCGCGCCTCCGTCGACGCCAAGGTGCCGCACGGAGTCGTCGAATCCAAGGGCGGGTGGTCGATACGGTCGGTCCCGCGCAGGCCGGAGCTCGGCGCGTTGGTGGCCCGCGGCGTCGTCCACGTCACCTGGCTGCTCGACGTGCGGTACGGGTTCGGCGTCAGCCCCCTGCATCAGCTCGAGTCCTACCGATCGAGTGGGGCACGCCAGGATCCCGGCATTCCCGCCGTGTCCTACCCGGACGAGCGGTACACCACCGTGCCGGTGTGGTGGGATCTGTCCGATCTGTCGGCGGCGACGCCGACACAGCGCGATCTGATCGACGTCGAGCGCGCGCAACTGCTCGAAGTGCGACGCCCATGATCCGAGACCTCGCGCCCACCGATGTCTTCCGCGCATCGGTGCTCGATGACGCGGTCCCCGCCGACGCGGCCGAGCTGGCACGCCTACGGGAGCTCCCCGGTATCTCGGTGACCGATCTGCGTCCCGCGATGCGATCGGAACTGGCCCGGCTCAAAGCCGCGCCCGACGCGGACCCGGCCGACGATCGCTGGGTGTACTACCCGTGGCGCCGCACGCTGGTCGCCATCGTCGGCGCCACCGCGTTTCGCGCTGTTCGGCAGGACCGCAACCGGAACAAGCTGACCATCGCCGAGCAACGGCAGCTGCGCGGCCAGGCGGTCGGCGTCATCGGGCAGAGCGCGGGGCACGAGATCGCCTACGTCGCCGCGCTGGAAGGCGCCTGCGGGCTGCTGCGGATCGCCGACTTCGACACCGTCGAGCTGTCGAATCTGAATCGGATTCCCGGTGGGCTGTTCGACATCGGGCTCAACAAGTGTGTCGTCACCGGCCGGCGGATCGCCGAACTCGACCCGTATCTGCCCGTCGAGATCTTCCCGGCGGGCGTCGACGAGTCCTCGATGGACGAATTTTTGACCGGGCTGTCGGTGGTGGTCGAGGTCTGCGATTCCCTCGACGTGAAACTCGCCGCCCGCGAGGCGGCCAGGCGGCACCGCATCCCGGTGCTGATGGAGACCAATGATCGAGGTCTGTTCGATGTCGAGCGATTCGATCTCGAACCCGATCGGCCGCCGTTCCACGGCCTGCTCGGCGAGACGACGAGAGCTGATCTGCGCGGCTTGTCGAACCGCGACAAGGCTCCGCACGTGATGCGGATCCTCGACCCGGATCAGCTCTCGGCCCGGCTCGCCGCCAGCCTCACCGAAATCGACGAGACGGTCACCACGTGGCCCCAGCTCGGCAGCGATGTCGGGCTCGGCGCTGCCATCATCGCCACGGCGGTGCGCCGGATCGGCCTCGATCAGGCGCTGCCGTCCGGGCGAATTCGCGTCGACCTCGAGCGCGAGCTCGACAGCCTCGGCGAGCCCGATCGAGGTGACCGCGGATTCACGGCCGACGCCGTGCCGCTCGACGAGCTCGACGAGCCGCACACATCGATCGCCCGCATCCTGCACGGCATCGAACGCGCGCCGTCGGGTGGCAACGCGCAGCCGTGGGTGGTGCGCGTCGACGGTTCCGCCGTGCATCTCGCGGTCGACCCGGCGCGTACCTCCGGGATGGATATCGGATTCCGTGGCAGCGCGGTGGCTCTCGGCGCGGCCCTCTACAACGCCCGCGTCGCCGCCGCAGCTCAGGGTTTGCTGGGGGCGCACGAGATCGTGCTCGGCGGTACGGCGCCCGTGTCGGCGGTGCTGCACCTCGGTGCGCGCGCCGACCCGGAACTGGCCGCCGATTACCCTGGAATGCTGACCCGTGCCACCAACCGGCACCTCGGCGACGGGCGCACCTTGGCGCCGGAAGTGCTTGATGCACTGGCTGTTTCGGCTGCGGCGGAAGGTGCGTTCGTGCGCGGGGTCACCGATCGCGCCGGGCTCGGCGAGGTCGCCGAACTCCTCGCCGAATCCGACCGCATCCGCTACCTGACGCCCCGGCTGCACGCGGAGATGTTCGGTGAATTGCGCTGGCCCGCTGACGATTTACGAACCGGGCTCGACCTGCGAACCATGGAGCTGGCCTCCGACGAGTACGCCAAACTGGCCATCGGCGGGCGTGCCGATGTGATGGTCTACCTGCGGAACTGGTCCGGCGGCGCGGCGCTGGGCGACTACGCGCGCCAGCGGATTTCGTCCGGCTCGGCGCTGATCGCGGTCACCTGCCCAGCCGGCGCCGACGCCGATCTGGCCGATTATGTGCGTGGCGGTTCCGCCGTCGAGCGCGTGTGGATTGCCGCGCAGAAGCTGGGCCTCGCGGTCCAGCCGATGTCCCCGGTTTTCCTCTACGTCCGTGACGACAACGATTTGCGCAACGTATCCGCAGGATTCACAGATACACTGGCCTCGATCCACAAACGGTTCTCCGCACTGATGGGAATTCCCGGGCACGAGACGGTCACGGCAGTATTACGACTGAGCTATGCGCCCGCGCCGACAGTACGGAGCGCCAGGCTCCCGGTACTCGGTTCAGGGAACTGACAGATAGCACGATCGGAGAAACGGTGCCTCGGCGAAACCTCGACTCGTTGGTGACGCAGGTCGCCTCGGAGTTGATGGGCGTCGACGCCACGACCATGGTCGTGGCCAGCGAGCGCGTGCTCGCGAGCCTGGTGGACTACTTCGACGTCGAGTTCGCCTATCTGCGCCACACCGTGCGTGAGCAGCGCCAGACCGTGCTGATCGCCGAATGGCCGCGCCGGCCCTACGTGCCCGACCCCGACCCCTTACGCGTCATCGACTTCGCCGAGGCCGACTCGTTGTTCCTGGCCAGCGAGAACGCCGTCGAGCCGATCATCGTCAGCCGAGGCGACGAATACCCCGACTACCAGGAGATGATCAGGCAGACCACCGGCATGCCCTCGATGGTGACCGCCTGTGTTCCCCTGGTCTCGCGCGGGGTGTCCATCGGCGCGCTCGGCTTCGTCCGGCGCGGTGACCGGGCGTGGACCACCCGCGAGGTCAATGTACTCAAGGCGATCGCGGCCCTGTTCGCCCAGCTACAGGCCAGGGTGGAGGCCGAGGATCGGCTGCGCTACATCGCCTCGCACGACGATCTCACCGGCCTGGCCAACCGGCGCGCGCTGCTCGAGCACATGGAGGAACGGCTCGCGCCCGGGAACGAGGGTCCTGTCGCGACCTTCTTCCTCGACCTCGATCGGCTCAAAGCGCTCAACGACTTCCTCGGGCACAACGCGGGCGACAATTTCATCCGCACGCTCGCGGCCAGGTTGCGCAAGAACTTCGCCCCCGAGGACATGATCGCGCGCCTGGGCGGCGACGAGTTCGTCATCGTGCCCGCCAAGACGATGGACGCGGTGGCCGCCGAACTGGAGGCGAACCGGATCCAGGAGCTGGTCGGGCGCCGGGTCTCGGTCGGGCAGGAATCGGTGAGCCGCGGCGTCAGCGTCGGCGTGGCGCTCGGTGTGCCCGGCGAGACGACGGTGTCGGACGTGCTGCGCCGTGCCGACCACGCGTTGCTCTCGGCGAAATCCGGTGGTGGCAACGGGATCGCGGTGTTCACCGACGCCATGCGGGTCCAGTTCGAGTTACAGGACGACGTCGAGGTCAACCTACGCAGCGCGGTGTCCGACGGGTCGATGGTGCTGCACTATCAGCCCGAGGTCGACCTGCGCACCGGACGCATCGTGGCGCTGGAAGCGCTGGTGCGCTGGCAGCACCCCACGCGCGGACTCCTGCCGCCCGGCGCGTTCGTCGCCGTCGCCGAGGCCACCAACCTGGCGGGCGAACTCGGCCGGTGGGTGATCCGGTCGGCGTGTTCGCAATTCGCCGACTGGCGCCGCCGCGGGCTGGCCGCCAATGTGGTGATCCGGATCAATGTGTCCCCGGTCCAGCTGGTGAGCGCCGATTTCGTCGAGCGCATCGAGGACATTCTCCGCCTGTACGGCATCGACGGCAGTTCCGTCTGCCTGGAGATCACCGAGCACGTCGTCGTGCAGGACCTCGTGCGAACCAGACTCACCCTGCGCGGCCTGAAACGGATGGGCGTGCAGATCGCCATCGACGATTTCGGTACCGGCTACAGCTCGCTCTCCCATCTCAAGGCGCTGCCCGTCGATGCCGTGAAGATCGACCGCGGTTTCGTGCAGCGGCTCGGCGACAGCGACGACGACCTGGCGATCGTGAAGTCGATCATCGGGCTGGCCGGGTCGTTCGGCCTCGGCGTGGTGGGCGAGGGAGTGGAGACGCCGATGGCGGCCAGGACGCTGGTCGGTCTCGGCTGCTACCGCGCGCAGGGGTTCCTCATCGCCAGGCCGATGCCGGGTGAGGAAGTCGAGGCGCACCTGCGCGAAGGACGTATCCCGCTCGACCTCGACCTGCCGCGCGCGGGTCGTGGCGTGGCGTCGAGCTGAATCGCGGCGATGCCGTCCGACGATTGGCTCCTGGTGGAGACCCTTCTCCCCGGTGGTGAGCCGACGGTGGTCGCCGCGGGCGCGCACCCGAGGCACTGGTCCGGGCTCGGCTCGCTGCGTCGGGTTCTCGGCCCGTCCCGCGCGCGGATCGCGACAGAGGCGGTGCGGCGCTGCCACGCGGACGGGCACGCGCAGCGCCTGGTCGAGGCGGACACGCTGGTGGTGACCGAGCCGGTGCCGTGCGCTTACGGCGGCGTCCACGGGGTGCGGCTGTGGGCCGGAGCCGTCGATACCCCGATCCCGCCACCGCGCCGAGTCGCCGCCTGGGACTGGGATGCCGACACCGAGCTCGCCCATCACGGACCCGGTCTGGAGGAACTCGTCTTCGCCAGGGACCCCGAACAGGTCCGGGTGATCCGCACGCCGCCCGAGGCATTCGGCCGGATGGCGCGCTTCGACGGGCGCATCGAGTACTTCGCGATGGTCGCGCGCATCGATGACGGTGGCCTGTGGCAGGGCGAGGTCGACATGGCGGGCGACGACGACGAGGTCCGCCACTTCCAGATGATCACCAGGGCGGTACCCGCGCAACGCCGGATCAGCGCGCTGATGCACGCCATCCCCGAGCTCGATTCCGCCCAGCCCGCGGCCGATCCCGATACGGCCATGTTGCGCGCCGTTTCGCAGAGCAGCGGTGTGGGTGTCGGCATCATCGAGCTGACCAGCGCCCTGATCTACGAATGGGCCGGACCACCGCTGCCCCCGCTGGATCGCTGGCTGGTGGAGCGACCCGTCATCGATCCTGATGATCTCGCCACGTTGCGGGGCGCCTGCCGCGACCTGGCCCGCACTCCGGGTACCGGCAGGCGACTGGCGCTGCGGGTGCGGTTCGCGGTCGGGGAGTGGATCACCGCGCAGGCCGAACTGGTGGCCATGGGTACGGGGCACGGGCTGCTGCGGGTGTGGTCGGCCGGTGACGGCTCGCTCGTCGCGCACTGAGCCGCATCTTTCGACGCTGTTCACCTCCCGTTCCTCGGGCAGGACCCGGAGGTAACCCGCGCGGCGCGACGATCGGCGTGTGCGCATCGTGCAGCTTGCCAATTTCTATGGCCCGCGATCGGGTGGGTTGCGCACTGCCCTGCACCACCTCGGTGAGGGCTATGTGGCGGCGGGGCACGAAGTGGTGCTGATCGTGCCGGGGTCGCGGCGTTCGGAAGAGGTTCTGCCCACCGGTGCGTTGCGAATTACTCTGCCCGCGTTGGGAATTCCATGGACAGGTGGGTATCGCGCGGCGGATCCGCGGCGGGTGGCCGACGTGTTGTCCGGGTTGTCGCCGGACGTGCTCGAGGTGTCGGACCGGCTCACGCTGCGCGGTTTCGGCCGGTGGGCGGGGCGGCGCGGGGTGGCGAGCGTGATGATCTCGCACGAGCGCCTCGACCGGCTGCTCGGCCAGTTCCTGCCCGGACCCGCCGCGCGCCGCTGCGCCGACGTGGCCAACCGGCGCACGGCAGCCGACTACGACATGGTCGTGTGCACCACCGACTTCGCGCGGGAGGAATTCCTGCGGATCGGTGCGCCGAACGTGGAACTGGTCCCGCTCGGGGTCGACCTCGATCTGTTCAGTCCACGACGTCGTGACTCCGGCTTGCGCGCCGATCTCGGCGTCGCCGGGCATCCGATGCTGGTGCATTGCGGTCGGCTGTCGGTGGAGAAGCGTGTCGACCGCAGTATCGAGGCGGTCGGCGCCCTGCATCGCGCCGGCGTACCCGCCCGGCTGGTCGTCGCAGGCGACGGGCCGCGGCGCGAGTCGCTCGAACGCCGCGCCCGCACCCTGCCCGCCCTGCCCGGAGGCGAGCCCGCGGTCCACTTCACCGGCTTCATCAACGAACGCGCGATGGTGGCGAAACTCCTGGCCACCGCGGATGTTTCACTGGCGCCGGGCCCGCACGAGACCTTCGGCCTCGCTGCTCTGGAGGCCTTGGCCGCGGGCACTCCGGTCGTGGCGAGCCGCTCGTCCGCCCTCGCCGATATCGTCACCGCCGAGTGCGGGGCCATCGCCGCCGATCGGCCCCGTGCCTTCGCGCAGGCTGTCACCGATGTCTTGGCCATGCCCACCTCCGGCCGCCGTCGAGCTGCCCGCTCGCGCGCCGAGCAATTCGGCTGGCCCCGCGCGGTTGCGGGAATGCTCGCGGTGCTGGGTCGCTGATCGGGCAGGCTCGGCGTTCGGGCTCAGCTCTCCGAGCGGGCCGCCAGGACGGCGTCGTAGAGCTCGCGGCGGGAGGCGCCCCGGCCTGCGGAGACCTCGGCGCAGGCGTCCTTGAGCCGCATGCCGCCTGCCACCAGCGTCTCGACCTCGTCGACCAGTTCGGCGGGCTCGGCCGAAACCGGTTGGGAGCCTTCGAGAACCACGGTGATCTCACCGCGGGCGCCATCGGCGGACCAGGCGGCCAGTTCGCCGAGCGTGCCGCGGACGACCTCCTCGTAGGTTTTGGTGAGTTCGCGGCAGATGGCGGCGCGACGGTCGGGGCCGAGGACCGCGACCGCGTCGGCCATACAGTCGGCCAGGCGGTGGGGTGCTTCGAAGAAGACGATGGCACGCTGTTCGGAGGCCAAGGTACGCAACCACTCTCGGCGCTGGCCGCCCTTGCGCGGGGCGAAGCCGTCGAAACAGAAGCGTTCCACCGGGAGACCGGACAGGGCCAGCGCGGTGGTGACCGCCGAGGGGCCGGGCAGGCAGGTGACCGGGAGATCACGGTCGACGGCGGCGGCGACCAGGCGGTAGCCGGGGTCGCTCACCGACGGCATGCCGGCGTCGGTGACCAGCAGGACTGTCAGACCGCTCGCGATGTCGTCGAGCAGGGCGGGGATACGGGCGGCTTCCACATGGTCGTAGAAGCTGACGATGCGGCCGGTGATCTCGACGCCGAGTGCCTTCGCGAGCGATTTCGTGCGGCGGGTGTCCTCGGCCGCGACCACGTCGGCCGAACCGAGCGCGTCGCGCAGTCGCTGCGAGGCGTCGCCGATGTCGCCCATGGGGGTTGCCGCTAAGACCAACACAGTGTTGTCCGACCTCTCCGGTAAGTTCTCCCCGCAGGCGATCGAGTGCGGCGAGCAGTGCGGCCAGGCGGTATTCGGTTGCCCGGAAGCCGCGTGCGTAGATGGCGCGTGTTCATTCTGTCAGGCGGGGGAGCCGCGCCCGAGGGCGCGTAGGTGGGGAAACGAGGGGGCACAAGTGTCGGGTCGGACTTCGTGGGTGGCACCGCCTACGATCGGGGCGTGATCCCGGTGACCGATGAGCGCGCGATGCCTCCGTCGCGTCCCGTGTCGGCGTCGGTCAGTCCCGCGCCGCTGCGCCCGGCCCCCGATTTCGGTCCGCTCGACACCGCGCGCGGCTGGCTGGTCACCGCGGTGCTCACCGTTATCGCCGCGCTGACCAGGTTCATCAACCTGAACTATCCGACCGACGCGCGCACTCCCGTCTTCGACGAAAAGCATTACGCCCCACAGGCCTGGCAGATGGTCACCGGCGGCGGCGTGGAGGACAACCCCGCCTACGGCCTGGTCGTGCACCCACCCGTCGGCAAGCAGTTCATCGCCCTCAGTGAGGCGATCTTCGGCTACAACGCGTGGGGCTGGCGTGGCACGGCGGCGCTGGCGGGCACGATCCTGGTGCTGCTCGTGGTGCGGATCGTGCGCCGGATGGCCCGCTCGACGCTGATCGGCGCGTTCGCGGGCGTGCTGCTCATCGCCGAGAGCCTGACCTTCGTCTCCTCGCGCATCGGCATGCTCGACATCTTCATGTCGCTGCTGGTCACCGCGGCGTTCGGCTGTCTGATAGTCGACCGCGACGAAATGCGCGAGCGGATGGCTCGCGCGGATCTGGCCGGGCGGGTCGGCGTCTCGGACTGGGGTCCACGGCTGGGCGTGCGCTGGTGGCGGTTCGGCGCGGGCGTGCTGCTCGGGCTCGCGTGCGGCACCAAGTGGTCGGGCATCTACTACATCATGTTCTTCGGCCTGCTCAGCGTGGCCTTCGACGTGAGCGCGCGCCGCGCGTACGGGGTGCGCAAACCGTGGCTGGGCGCGATGGTGCGCGACGTGGGGCCCGCGCTGTACGCGCTGGTGGTGATTCCGCTGGTGGTGTACCTGTCCTCGTATTGGGCGTGGTTCGCCAGCGAGAACGGAGTGTTCCGGTACGCGGTGGGCAATCAGGTCGGCAGCGGTGGCGCGTTCGCGTTCTTGCCCGACGCGCTGCGCTCGCTCTGGTACTACCAGGGCGAGACCCTCGACTTCCATTCCAGTCTCACCAATTCGGCGGGCAACCACCATCCGTGGGAATCCAAGCCGTGGACCTGGCCGATGGGCCTGCGCCCGATGCTCTACTACTACGCCGACGGCACCGTCACCGGTTGCGGCGAAGCGCAGTGCGTGAAGGCCGTGATGGCCGTCGGCACGCCCGCGCTGTGGTGGCTGGCGCTGCCGCTGATCGGCTGGATGGTGTGGCGTTCGGTGGTGCGCCGCGACTGGCGTTACGCGGCGGTGCTGGTGGGCTACGGCGCGGGGCTGCTGCCGTGGTTCCTGACGCTGGACCGCCAGATGTACTTCTTCTACGCGGTGGTGCTCGCGCCGTTCCTGGTGATGGGGATGGCGCTGGCACTCGGCGACATCCTCGGGTCGGCGAGACCCGCCGGGATACCGCGCAGTCCGACGGGTACCTATCTTCCCGCCCCGGTGAACGAGCGGTACGCGCTCGGCTTGCTGATCGTCAGCATCTATCTGGGCTTGGTGATCGCGAACTTCGTCTGGCTGTGGCCGATCCTCACGGGCCAGGCGATCACGCCGCAGAACTGGCAGGACCACCTCTGGCTGCCGAGCTGGCGGTAGCGCCGGGGCAGTCAGTCCAGGGCGCGGTGGACGAAGGCGATCGCGTCGGCGTCGTCGAGCCCGAGCCGCCGGACCGTGGTCACGTAGTCGACGGCGGCGCGGCTGGCGATATCGCGGGTGGGGTCGCCGGAGGAGGCGATGAAAGAGCCTTGGCGGCCACGGGTTTCGAGCACGCCGTCGGACTCCAGTTCGCGGTAGGCGCGGGCGACGGTGTTGGGGGCGATGCCGAGATCGGCGGCCAGCGCGCGGACCGTGGGGATCTTGGTGCCCGCGGGGAGGGTGCCCGCGCGGACCTGTTCGATCACGGCCATGCGCAGCTGCTCGTAGGGCGGCTGCGAGGAATCGGTGGACAGCTCGACGTGGAACACGATGCTCACACCTCGTCTCGGGACAGCGGGCAGGACATACAGCGCGGACCGCCGCGGCCGGAGCCCAGCTCCGAGCCGCTGATGGTGACCACCTCGATACCCGCCTCGGTCAGGCGCGAGTTGGTCATCTCGTTGCGTTCGTAGGCCACGACCACGCCGGGCGCGAGGGCGAGGGTGTTGTTGCCGTCGTCCCACTGTTCGCGTTCGGCGTCGGGCCCCTCGCGGCCGGTGTCGATCACACGCAGCTTCGGAATGCCCATCGCCGCGGCGGCGGCGGGCAGGAACGGTTCGGGTCCGGTGATGCTGATGCGCTCGAGGTCACCGCGTCCGGAGAAGCCGTCCTCGCGGCGGATGGTGAACGCCTCCAACGATTTCCGCACGCCCGGATACATCACCACCGCGTCGGTGTCGACCATGGTGCAGACGGTGTCGAGGTGCATGGTGGCCCGGTTCTGCGCGATCGGCACCACCAGCACGGTGTGCGCGAGCTCGTCGTCGAACAGGCTGCGCGCCAGCGCTTCCGCGCCCGCGGGGGTCGTTCGCTCGCCGACACCCACGGCGACAACACCTTTGGCGAGCAGCAGCACATCGCCGCCTTCGATCGGCGCGGTGTGTGACTCGTAGGCCCGGCGCACGCCGAGAAAACGTGGATGGAACGCGTAGACGAGGTCGGTGATGGAGGTCTCGCGGCTGCGGGCGGGCAGGGCCAGCGAGGTGATCGCGACCTTCGGGCCGACCCAGAACGAGGAATCGCGGGTGAACAGCAGATTCGGGAGCGGATCGACGACGAAATCGCCGCCGTGGTGCATGCGCCGCACCAGCGAGGTGGCGTCGGGGCCGAACGGCAGCTCGTCGAAGGTCATTCCGGCCATCAGGATGTCGGCGAGCGCGGGGGCGTCGAATTTGCGCAGTTCGGCGGCGAGCTGGTCGGCCAGGCCGTGGCCGAGCCTGCGCGCGTCGACGGCCGCCGAGATGCCCTGGATCCTGGCTGCCCCACTGGCGCTGAGGGTTTCGGTCAGCAGGTCTGCCAGTAACAGCACCTCTACGCCGCGCTCGCGCAGTACGGTGGCGAAGGCGTCGTGTTCGGCTTGTGCGCGCTCGACCCAGGGGATGCCGTCGAACAGCAGCTGGTCGTTGTTGCTCGGGGTGAGTCGGCGTAGTTCTGCGCCGGGGCGGTGCAGCAGCACCGTCCGTAGCTGGCCGACCTCGGAGGTGACGGTCAGGCGCGAGTCGGGGGCGGTTCCCATCTGCAAACCGTAATGCGAGGACCGCGTGTCTGCGAGCTGCAACGCGCTGGGTTCGGCCGCGGCTGCTCGTCGGTGACCGCCGCTCGGGCGCGTGTTCCGCCCATTTTTCGTACACGACACGAATACCTGAAGTATTGTTTAGGTGGTAGTGGGAGGAGCTATAGATGACGATGGCCGATTGGCAAACGAAGGAGCTGACCCCCGGGCAGCTATCCGATCGTAGTGGAGTTGCAGTGTCCGCGTTGCACTTCTACGAACGCGAAGGTCTCATATCGAGCCGTCGAACCAGTGGCAATCAACGTCGATATTCTCGCGAGACCTTGCGCCGGGTCGCCTTCATCCGTATCTCGCAGCGGGTCGGTATCCCACTCAGTGAGATTCGCTCGGCCTTGGACCGGCTCCCCGAGGGGCGCACCCCGACTCGTCGCGACTGGGAGAACCTGTCGACCACCTGGCGCGAGGATCTCGACGACCGCATCACCCAGCTCGTGCGCCTGCGCGACAATCTGACCGGCTGCATCGGCTGCGGCTGCCTGTCGCTCGGCTCGTGCAAACTCGTCAACGAGCACGACCGGCTCGGTGCGGAGGGTCCTGGTGCGCGCGTGCTCGATGTCCAGGTGAACTGCCCGCCGAAATCCGGCTGCGTATAGCTCTTGTCGGATGCCTCGGGCATCATCGCGGGTATGACTTCTCTGGATGCCAAGGCGAAGACTCTGCTCGAACTGCACCGTCCGGGAAATCCGGTGGTGCTGCCGACCGTCTGGGACGCCTGGTCGGCGAATGTCGCTGTGGCGGCTGGTTTTTCGGGCCTGACCATGGGCAGCCACCCGGTCGCCGACTCGATCGGCCGCGCCGACGGTGAGGGGATGAGTTTCGACGAACTCCTGGCCCGCGTCACCCAGGTCACCGCCTCGGTCGAGGTCCCGGTCTCGGTCGACATCGAATCCGGCTACGGCCTCGAACCGCTGCAACTGATCGACGGCCTGCTCGCCGCGGGCGCTGTCGGCCTCAACATCGAGGACACGGTGCACAGCGAGGGCAAGCGCCTGCGTTCGCCCGCCGAACACGCCGACCTGGTCCGCGGCCTGCGCGAAGCCGCCGACGCGGCGGGCGTGCACGTCGTGGTCAACGCCCGCACCGACCTGTTCGTGCGTCAGGACGGCGACGAGGCCGACCGCCTCGACCGTGCCATCGCCCGCCTGACCCTGGCTGCCGAAGCGGGTGCCGACGTTCTCTACCCGGTGGGCAGGCACGCCGACGCCGACCTTCGCCGGCTCACCACCGAGCTGGCGTTGCCGATCAACGCGATCGGCCAACCGGGTAGCCCGGCCAAGGACTACTTCGCCGGCCTCGGCGTCGCCCGCATCTCCTTCGGTCCGTTCCTTCAGGCCGCATTGGGCGCCGAGGCGACCAACCTGCTGGCTGCCTGGAAATAGCCGCTAGGCCCTACCTTCGACCTCCGCGGCGACGCCGTTGAGGATCAGTTCCAGGCCGAAGACGAAGTCGCCGTCCGCCGGATCGTCGGGCGGCGACTGGAACAGCGGTGAGGCGAACAGCGCGGCTGCCTGCGGGAGCGGGTGGGGATCGACCAGCCGGGCCAGCGCCGCGCCGTAGTGCTGGTTGACGTCGGCCTCGTCCAGGCCGGTGCCCTGCCTGGCGTCCGTCAACTGCTGGGTGAGCAGACTCGATTGCCGCACATGCATGTCCACCAGCATCACGATGCCCACTTTTGTCGCCCAATCGAGCTCGGTCGCGGCGAGGGCGCGCAGCGCGGCGTCCAGCCAACCGATCGCGTGGGGTCCACGCGGTGGTCCGCCGATCGGCAGTTGCGCGTGCCACGGGTGCGCGAGTAGGACCGCGCGAAGGGCGTGCGCCCATCGGCGCAGTCCGGTGCGCCACTGTCCGGGGTCGGAACTGATGTCCGGTGCGGGGCCGAGTGCGAGATCGGACATCAACTCGAACAGTTCGTTCTTCGAGCCGACGTGGCGATAGAGCGCCATCTTCGTGAAGCCGAGGGTCGAGGCGACTTCGGCCAGGGTCACCGCCCCGATGCCGCGCCGGTCGGCCAGCTCCACCGCGGCGCGCACGACGCGCTCGACGTCGAGCTCCGCCGGTCGGCCGAGCCGCGCTCGATCCGGTAGTCGCCAGAGTCTGCTCAGGTCGGCGGGCACCGGCTCGTCGGTCATCGCGGAGACTTCCTCCTGGGTTCGGGCAGCGTCGGTCGGCTGCGGGCACATACTATCCACGTGATTACTATCCTTGAGATAGTATCCCAGGGATAATTAGTGCTGCCGCTATCCGAGAGGTTGGCAACCCGCATGACCGATCAACTGGTCGCCCCCAGACCGCGAGTACGCGACGTCGACGCGCTGCGCGGCTTCGCGCTCTTCGGCATCTTCGTCGTCAACATCACCTTCATGGCCTCGGGATATCCCGGCAATCTGGTCATCGATCCCGCCTTCACCTCGCCCCTCGACGACGCTGTGCGCGGCCTGTCGTCGGTGTTCGTCGACATGAAGTTCTATGTGCTGTTCTCGTTCCTGTTCGGCTACAGCTTCACGTTGCAGATGGAATCGGCGGCCGCCGCCGCAGTGGCCTTCGAACCGCGCATGCTGCGCCGGATCGCGGGGCTGTTCGTGCTCGGCGTGCTGCACATCGTCTTCCTGTACGGCGGCGACGTGCTGACCACTTACGCGCTGGCCTGCCTGGTGCTGTTCTGGATGCGGCGATGCCGGGATCGAACGGCGCTGCGGGTGGCCGCCGCGTTGTACGGTGCCGTGCTGGTGAGTCTGCTGCTGAGCGGGTTCTTCCTCGACACCGCGAGCTTCTTGCCCGCACCGGAGGTGGCGCACGCGAACGCCGAACAGGCCACCTCGGCGATGCTGGGCGGCTGGGGCGACATCATCGGCCAGCACCTCGACGGATTGGTGTTGCTGATCCTGCAGGCGGTCAGTCTGCAGGGCCCCACCGCGCTGGCGATGTTCCTGCTCGGCTTGGTCGCGGGTCGCCGGCAACTGTTCGCGCGGGTCCGCGGCGACGAACCGATCCTGCGGCGAATCCAGTGGGTCGGCTTTCCGGTGGGACTGGCGGGCAGCACGGTGTACACGCTCGGCGGGGGTACCGGGCACACGCTCGCGGTCGCCGTCAGCGTCGCCACCGCACCGTTGCTCGCTGCCGCCTACGTCGCGACGTTGCTGCGCTCGATGCACAGTCCGCGCACCGCGTGGATCCGCTCGGCGCTCGCGCCCGCGGGACGGATCGCGTTGACCAACTACCTGGGGCAGTCCGCGATCGGCCTGGTGATCTTCACCGGCGTCGGATTCGGTGCGGCCGGCAGCTTGTCGCCGTTGGCAACGATGGGACTGGCACTACTCGTTTTCGTGGCGCAACTCTGGGTGAGCGCGCTGTGGTTGCGCCGGCACCGCTACGGCCCCGCTGAATGGATCCTGCGATGGGTGACCATCGGTCGCAGACCGGCTTGGCGAACGCTGCCGACCACGGTGAGTTGAGATACCCGGCGGTTGCGAACGAGTGGCGCACGGCGAAAGGCCGTGCGCCACAGCTCGTTCGACTATTCCTTCGGCTCGACGTAGCGCGGAAAGATCGGTTCCGGCGCGGGCAGGTCGAGACCGGGGGCCAGGGGCGTGGCGATATCGGCGAAGGTGCGGCCTTCCTGGGCGAGCAGGTCCAGGATCTTGGCCGCGGAGCCCGGCATCACCGGTTGGACCAGGATGGCGACGATGCGGACCACCTCGAGGGTGACGTAGAGGACCGTCGCCATGCGGGCCAGGTCTTCTGCGGTGCCCGACTTGCGCAGTGCCCAGGGGGCATTGGCGGAGAAGTAGCGATTGGTTTCGCCGAGGGTGAGCCAGATGGCTTCCAGGGCGAGGTGCATCTGCTGGACGTCGAACTCGGCGCGGCATTTGGCGAGCAGCCCGTTCGCGCGGTCGAGCAGCGCACGGTCTTCGTCGGTGAACTCGCCGGGCGTGGGGGACTTGGCGTCGCAGTTCTTGTTGACCATGGTCAGGCTGCGCTGGACCAGGTTGCCGAACTCGTTGGCCAGGTCGGCGTTGATGCGGCCCGCGATGGCGTCGTTGCTGTAGCTGCCGTCCTGGCCGTAGGAGATCTCGCGCAGCAGGAAGAACCGCACCTGGTCGAGGCCGTAGGTGGACACCAGCGAGAGCGGGTCGACGACATTGCCCGTCGACTTCGACATCTTCTCGCCCTTGTTGTACAAGAACCCGTGCACGAACACCCGGTCGGGGAGTGCGATCCCGGCCGACATCAGGAACGCGGGCCAGTACACCGTGTGGAACTTGGTGATGTCCTTGCCGATGATGTGCAGGTTGGCGGGCCAGAACTTCTCGAACGCGGCGGAGTCGGTGTTCGGAAAGCCCACGCCGGTCAAGTAATTGGTGAGCGCGTCGACCCACACGTACATCACGTGGTCGGGCGCGCCGGGGACCGGAACACCCCAGTCGAAGGTGGTGCGGGAGATCGACAGGTCCTTCAGCCCGGACTTGACGTAGCTGACGATCTCGTTGCGCCGCGTCGAGGGTGCGATGAATTCGGGCCGCTCCTCGTAGAGGGCGAGGAGCTTGTCCTGATACTCCGAGAGCTTGAAGAAGTAGTTCGACTCCTCGGACCAGGTGACCGGGGTCTTGGTCTCGGTGGACTCGCGGGTGCCGTCGGCGAGGAGGGTGGTCTCGTCCTCGTTGTAGAAGGCCTCGTCGCGCACCGAGTACCAACCCGAGTAGTTGTCGAGGTAGATGTCGCCATTGGCGAGCATCCGTTCCCAGATGGCGACGCTCGCGGCCATGTGGTCGTCATCGGTGGTGCGGATGAAGCGGTCGAACGAGATGTCGAGCGCCTTGTCCATCGCCTCGAAGACGTCGGAATTGCGGGCCGCGAGCTCCTGCACCGGGATGCCTTCGGTGGCGGCGGTCTGCTGCATCTTCTGACCGTGCTCGTCGGTGCCGGTCATGAAGAACACGTCGTAACCGTCGAGTCGCTTGAAACGGGCGATCGCGTCGGTGGAGATGTACTCGTACGCGTGGCCCATATGCGGCACACCGTTGGGGTACGCGATGGCCGTCGTGACGTAGAAGGCGGGCGCCTCGGCGCCTTCGGCTGCACTCATGATGGGCACTACTCTAATCCGGGTGGCAAACACGAATCGTCCGGCTCCGCCTGTTCCGCCGCCGCTCGCGCCCCTGATCGACGCGCATACCCACCTCGATGCCTGTGGCGCAACCGATGCCGCGTCGACCGCGGCCATCGTCGACCGGGCCGCCTCGGCCGGTGTCGGGCACGTGGTGACCGTCGCCGACGATCTCGCCGCCGCGCAGTGGGCCGTGCGGGCCGCGAACTGGGATCCGCGGGTGTACGCCGCTGTCGCGTTGCATCCCACCCGGGCCAACGCCCTCGACGACACGGCGAAGGCCGAGCTCGAGCACCTCGCCACCGACCCGCGCGTGGTCGCGGTCGGTGAGACCGGCCTCGACTACTACTGGCCGGGCAAGCTCGACGGCTGCGCCGACATCGAAACCCAGATCGAGGGTTTCCGCTGGCACATCGACCTGGCCAAACGCGTGCGCAAACCGCTGATGATCCACAACCGCGAAGCCGACCACGACCTGCTCACGGTGCTGCTCGACGAGGGTGCGCCGGACACGGTGATCTTCCACTGCTTCTCCTCGGACGCCACGATGGCCGAGGCGTGCGTGGCGGAGGGGTACGTGCTGAGCTTCTCGGGCACGGTGAGTTTCAAGAACGCGCACGAATTGCGCGAGGCCGCCAAGCTGGTGCCCGACGACCAGATCCTGGTGGAAACCGATGCGCCGTATCTGACACCGCACCCGTATCGCGGTGCGCCGAACGAGTCGTACTGCCTGCCGTACACCGTCCGCGCGCTCGCCGAAGTGCGGGAACAGGACCCGCAGACGCTGGCCGAGATCACCACCGCCAACGCGCGCAGGCTGTATCGGATTCGGTAGTCCGTTTCGCCGGATCGACAGGGGGCTGGACATTAAACGTGAGTCGGCTCACATTCCTTCGCTGACATCGTTATCTACCAGCGCGGTCTATATCGAATTGTGATCTACGATCCCGCTGTTCGGGCGGCCTGGTGTTGTCTACCGCGCACCGCGTCGTTATCGTCCTGTAATCATGTCAGCTTTTGCGCGGATCAACTCGTCACGTTCACCGCTGCTGTTCGCAGCGGTGGCGGCCATGCTGCTGATTCTTCTCGTCGGCGCCTCGCTGGCCATCGTGAACCACAAGACGGTCGCGATCGTCATCGACGGCGAACGGACCGAGCTCTCGACGATGTCGCGCGACGTGCGCGCCATCCTGGCCGACGCGGGCTACGAGATCGCCGAACACGACGAGGTGATCCCCGCCGCGAGCGCCAAGGTCGGCGACGGCGCCACCATCACCTTCAACCGGGGCCGCGAGATCACCGTCACCGTCGACGGTGTCGAGCGCAAGGTGTGGACCACCGGCACCACCGCGGGCGACGCGCTGGCATCGATGCAGATCCCGTCCGACACCCACGTGTTGCCCTCGCGCACCGAGAAACTGCCCCTCGCGGGTGCGGCGCTGAGTGTGTACACCCCGCGCACCATCGCGCTGGTCGACGGTGGCGCAGCCCCGGTCGATGTGCGCCTCGCCGCCGCGACCATCGGTGAATTCCTCACGGCCGCGGGCGTTCCGTTGAAGGACGAGGACTTCACCGAGCCCGCCGCCACGACCCCCCTCGCCGAGGGTATGCAGGTCGTCGTCACCCGGCAGCGCACCGAACAGCGCACCGAGACCCTGCCGCTCGATCCCACCGAAACGGTGATCGAGGACGTGACCATGAACATGAGCCGCACCGTGGTGGAGAACCCGGGGATGCCCGGTCTGCACGAGGCGACGTTCGCGGTGAAGATGGTGAACGGCGTCGAAGCCTCACGCGTGCAGGTGCATTCGAATGTGATCACGCCCGCGCAGAACAAGACGATCCGCAAGGGCGCCAAGCCGGGGACCGAGGTTCCGCCGGTGCGTGACGGTGCGGTGTGGGATGCGCTGGCCAAGTGTGAGTCGACGGGGAACTGGGCGATCAACACCGGCAACGGGTACTACGGCGGCATCCAGTTCGATCAGAGCACCTGGGAACGCCAGGGTGGCTTGAAGTACGCACCGCGCGCCGACCTGGCCAGCCGCGAAGAGCAGATCGCGATCGCCGAGGTGACGCGGGCCCGTCAGGGCTGGGGTGCCTGGCCCGCGTGCACCGGACGCCTGGGAATCAGCTGATTTCGCAAGAACAGTAGGTAACTCTCAGCCACCTCCACTCCGGCGTGGGGCCGAGAACTGGCACTCGGGCTCCGGGCGACACGCTGGACACGCGCAGAGGCGGAACAGCCCAGCCTGTTAGCGTGCTCTCGTTTCGCCGGGTCTGCTGTGCTCGTGCGGCGGGGTCGGGTCGGTGACGAGTCGACGGGTGGTTGTGATGCGTAGGGTTTCGGCCTGGAGGCGTTCGGTGGCCGCGGCGGTTCTGTCGGCGGGGGTCGGGGTGTGTGTGCCGCTGCCGGTGGCGCATGCGCAGGCTCCGGGGACTGTTATCGCGGTTGTTCCGCAGGGGGATGGATTCCACGGGATGTCGGGGGCTCAGGTCATCGACTACTGGACGCGCGGGGTGGGCGGTGTGTCGCAGCCCGCCAGCGGTGCGCTGTATTTGCCGAGTGGTGTTGCGCCTGCGGGTGGTTGGCCTGTTGTCACTTATGACCACGGGACTACCGGGCTCGGGGCGGGGTGTGGGGGACAGTCGGATCCGGCGGGGGCACCGTGGCCGGAATCGCAAGTGGGGCAGGATGTTTTCCTGCGGTATCTGGTGTCGAAAGGGTTCGCTGTCGTCGCGCCGGATTATCTGGGGCTCGGCAGGTTCGATACCGGTCCGCATCCGTATCTCGGCATCGACACCGAGGCCACTGCCACCATCGACATGCTCCGGGCCGCGCATTCTGTGCGCGATGATCTCTCGCCGGTGTGGGTGGCGACGGGGATGTCGCAGGGCGGGCAGGCCGCGCTCGGCACCGCGCACCGGCAGGCCAGTTACGCGCCGGAGCTGGACTTCCGCGGGACCATCGCGATCGACCCGGAATCGGACGTGGAGAAGGTGGCCACGCTGCTCGGGCCGGGCAATCCCGATCGCCTCAGCGGCGGGATTCTGGGGTTCTCGGCCAGCATCCTGGCCGGACTGCGCGCTGCCCGCCCGGACGCGCAGGTCGACAGCTATCTCAGCCCGCTCGGCCGCCAGGTCCTCGACGAGATCGGCGCCCTGTGCTCGGACGCCATCGACGACCGGGTCGCTGATCTGACGCTGGGCGCGATGCTCAGCCGCTCCCTCGGCGACGAGCCGCTGCGGTCGGTGATGGCCGACTACATGACCGTGCCGACCAGCGGTTACGACGCGCCGATCCTGCTGCTGGTCAACGCCACCGACCGCACGGTGCCCTCGCCACTGCACGCGGCACTGGCCGCCCAGTTCACCGCGGGCGGCGTGAACTACACACCGGTGGTCGGGACGGGTAGTCACTGCGAGCTGAATCCCGCGATGTGGTCCGCGATCGATGAGTTCCTCGCCCGGGTGCGCTGATCGCCTGCCGCTCTCCGGCACTGCCCATCGGTCTGCATGGATGTCGGTTGATCCAGGGCCCGGCCCGCCGTGATCTGTACACTCGTCCAAGATCGTGATCGCCTGGTAGGGAGACTGAGTTGTGCTGAACAACCCGATTCGCGCGACCTTCGTCGCCACGCTGGTCGCGAGTGCGCTGACCGCGGCCGGATTCGCTCCGGCCGCCGCAGAGGCGCCCGGTTCGCTCATCTCGGTGCAGGCCGAACCCGCGGGCTGGCACGGGCTCGACCGTGGCTCGTCGGTCGAGTACTGGATGACCGACTCGGCCGGCGTCCAGCGCCCGGCCAGCGGCGCGATGTTCCTGCCCGAAGGTGACGCACCGGTCGGCGGCTGGCCGATCCTGGCATACGACCACGGCACCTCGGGCTCCGGCCCGGGTTGCGGTGGTCAGGCCGATCCGGAGACCGCGCCCTTCCAACAGCAGCGCGGGGGGGAGGACCGGCTGCTGAAGCGGTTCGTCGACCAGGGCTTCGCCGTCATCGCGCCCGATTACCTCGGCCTCGGCCGATTCGACACCGGCCCGCACCCGTACCTCGAGGTGCGCAGCGAGGCAACTGCGACGATCGATCTGGTCCGTGCTGCCCGCGCCGCCAACCACGACCTCTCGCGCACCTGGAGCGTGCTCGGCGTTTCACAGGGTGGCCACGCGGCGCTGAGCGCGGCGCACGTGCAGGCTGAGTACGCCCCTGAGCTCGACTTCCGTGGTGTCGCCGCGATCGACCCAGCCTCGGACGTGGAGAAAATCCTGCCGTTCGTCAGCCCGACGACGCCGATGGTGCCGGGGCTTTCCAGCGCCACCACCTCGTTCATCGTCAGCATCCTGGCCGGTCTGCGCGCCACTGACCCCGCGCTCGACATCGACTCCTACCTGACTCCGCGCGGCAAGGAAATTGTCGACGCAGCGGGCAGCCAGTGCCTGGACGAGATCCTTGCGTCGACCAAGGGCGTCACCTCCGCCGACCTGCTGGCCCGCCCGCTCGCTCCGCTGCGCGATCCGCTCGCGGCCTACATGATGCTGCCGACCAGTGGTTACGATGCCCCGATCCTGTTGTCCATGAACGTCGCCGACATGGTCGTGCCGTCGCCGCTGCACGCGGCGCTGGTCGCCCAGTTCGCGGCCAACGGCGTCGACCAGCAGGTGGTCCTCGGCAACGGCCAGCACGGCTCGGTCTCGCCCGAGCAGCTCGCCGCCATCGACGGTTTCCTCGCGCGCGTCAACGCGGCCCCGACACAGCGCTGAGCTGCCCGATCAACGAGGTTGGTAGGTTCTAGCAGTGTCCGAACCAGAGAATTCCGCTCGAGGTAGCCGTGCCGCCTTGCTCGGTCCCGCCGAGGTGCGGACCCTGGCCGAGCGTTTCGGTGTCCGACCCACCAAGCAGCTCGGACAGAATTTCGTGCACGACGGCAATACCGTGCGGCGCATCGTGTCCGCGGCGGGTGTCGGCGCGGGTGACACCGTGCTCGAGGTCGGCCCGGGTCTCGGCTCGCTGACGTTGGCGCTGCTCGACGTGGTCGACCAGGTGGTCGCCGTCGAAATCGACCCCGTGCTCGCGAACTATCTGCCCGAAACCGTCGCTGATCGCGCGCCGGGCCTGGTCGAGCGTCTGCGCGTGGTCGAGGCAGACGCGCTGCGGGTGCGTCCGGAGCAGTTGCCCGCCGTACCGACCGCGCTGGTGGCGAACCTGCCGTACAACGTGGCCGTGCCGGTGCTGTTGCACCTGCTCGCGACGTTGCCCAGCATCATGGTGTCGCTGGTGATGGTCCAGGCGGAAGTGGCCGACCGGCTTGCCGCCGAGCCGGGGAACCGGGTGTACGGGGTGCCGAGTGTCAAGGCGGGTTTCTTCGGAAAGGTCCGGCGGGCCGGTCACGTGGGGACGCAGGTCTTCTGGCCGGTGCCGCGCGTCGAATCGGGTCTGGTGCGGATCGACCGATACGCCGAAGCGCCGTGGCCGATGGACGACGCGCATCGCAGGCGGGTGTTCGAGGTGATCGACGCGGCGTTCGCGCAGCGGCGAAAGACGTTGCGGGCGGCGCTGTCCGGGTGGGCGGGCTCGCCTGCCGAGGCCGAGCGCCGACTCGTCGCCGCCGGGATCGATCCGACGGCACGGGGCGAGACCCTGGAGACGTCGGCGTTCGTCCGGTTGGCTGCGACGACCTGATCGGCGCGAGCGGTTCGCCCGTGCGGCGAATCGTGGGCTCCCGCAGGAGAACCCGCAGTACACCGGCCGTTCACCGGCGCGGGTTGTGGTGCCCCTGTGAAAGCAATTGTGGACAACCGGTTTTCGCGGCACTCGGAGTTGATCATGATCGGCGGGTGGCGCTCCCGGTGGAACCCGGAAATTTGTGTCGCACCACGTCCGGGGAAAGATGTGGATGACGTTGTGGATGATTCGTGACGCGTCCTGACGTGGGTGAACCCACGGTGAACGGGGGCGTTGTCGCGAACCGGGTCGATGCTGGGCGAGCTGGACGCGCGCGGCGCCTGCTCGCCCAGCACAGGTGGAGTCAGGCGCTCAGCGCGTAGCCCGCTTCGTCGACCGCGGCGGCAACATCGGCGTCGGCCAGTTCGCCCGAGCTGTCGACGCGAACGAGGCCGCTGGCGAGGTCGACCTCCACGCCGGTGACGCCATCGATCTTGCCGATCTCCTGCTTGACCGAGCTCACGCAGTGTCCGCAGGTCATCCCCGTGACGGTGTAGGTGGTGGTGGCCATGGCCGGCTCCTTCGCTCTTCCAATATACGGTCCAGGGGTATGTCCCCGACACGAACGAACATACCCCCCAAGGGTACCTGGCGCAACCCCTCGGCCGAGTGCCGGGCATTCGGCGTGCGTACTAGTCGGTGGAACCTATTACGCTGGGGAATCGTGCTGTCAGTTGTGCCCAGCCCGGTCGTCGTGCGAGCTCCGTCGAAGGTGAACCTGCATCTCGGAGTCGCTGATCTGCGCCCGGACGGATACCACGACCTGACCACCGTGTTCCAAGCATTGTCCCTCGCCGACGACCTCCGTCTGGCCCCCTCGGCCTCGCTTTCCGTGCGGGTGAGCGGCGAAGGCGCCGCCGAGGTGCCCACCGATCGCACCAACCTGGTCTGGAAGGCTGCGGTCCGCCTGGCGCATCTGGCGGGCCGTGCCCCGCTGGTCGAGATCGCGATCACCAAAGGCATCCCGGTGGCCGGTGGTATGGCGGGCGGCAGCGCCGACGCGGCCGCGACCCTGGTCGGGCTGAACGAGCTGTGGGACCTCGGCCTGACCCGTGAGGAACTGTCCACGATCGCCGCCGAACTCGGCAGCGACGTCCCGTTCTCCCTGCACGGCGGCACCGCACTGGGCACCGGCCGCGGCGAACGCCTGCTTCCGGTGCTGTCGCGCAACACCTTTCACTGGGTCCTCGCGCTGGCCAAGGACGGTCTGTCCACCCCCTCGGTCTTTCGCGAACTCGACCGGCTACGCGCCGAAGGGGAGCCGCCGCGCCTCGGTGATCCCCAGCAACTCATGCAGGCACTGGCCGCCGGCGACCCGCACACCCTCGCGCCGCTACTCGGCAACGACCTCCAAGCCGCGGCACTCTCCCTGAAACCGGAACTGCGCCGCACGCTGCGCGCGGGCGTCGGCGCGGGCGCCCTGGCCGGGCTGGTCTCGGGGTCGGGGCCCACATGCGCGTTCCTCTGCGAATCGGAGGAGGCCGCGATCGGTGTCGCCGCGGAGCTGGCAGGCGCGGGCGTGTGCCGCAGCGTGCGCACGGCCACCGGTCCTGTTCAGGGCGCCCGCGTGCTCGACACCGAGGCACACTCCAAACGCTGACGACCACCAGCTGAGTCCGGCCGCCGCGGTGCCGGTCAGAGCGACCGGCGGCGTCCACTATGATCGCAATCAACAGATCTCGCACGAACATGGGTAATTCACCGGGAACGGGCCAACTGGTCCAGCAATCCCCCCGTCGGACGCCGACGCACCGCAACCCCGCACCTATGTCTGGCCTGAAGTCGCGGAGAGGCGGCAATGCCCAACCTGATCAACCTGGAACAGGTCTCCAAGAGCTTCGGCGTCAAGCCGTTGCTGGATGACGTCTCCCTCGGAATTCACGCGGGGGAACGGATCGGGGTGGTGGGCCTCAACGGTGGCGGTAAGACCACGCTGCTCGAGGTCCTGACCGGACTGGAGCCGCCCGACAAGGGCCGGGTGAGCCGAGTGGGCGGGCTGCGGATGGCCGTGGTCACCCAGCGCGGCGTGCTGCCCGAGGGCGCCAGCATCGGTTCGATCGTGTTCGCCGGGCTGTCCGACGACCTGTCGACCGCCGACATCGCCGACCACCAGTGGGCTGCCGACTCGCGCGTGCGCTCGATCCTCGAAGGCATCGGCATCGCCGATCTGGGCCTGGACACCCTCGTCACGAACCTCTCCGGTGGCGAACGCCGCCGCGTCGCCCTGGCGGCGGCGCTGGTGCGCGACCTGGACCTGCTGGTCCTCGACGAGCCGACCAACCACCTCGACATCGAGGGTGTGCAGTGGCTGGCCGAACACCTGGTCGCCCGGCGCACCGCGCTCGTCGTCGTGACCCACGATCGCTGGTTCCTCGACACCGTCGCCAACCGCACCTGGGAGGTCGTCGGCGGCAAGGTGGAGACCTACGAGGGCGGCTACGGCGACTGGATCTTCGCCCGCGCCGAACGCGCACGTCAGGCCGACGCCTCGGAGTCGCGCAGACAGAATCTGGCCCGCAAGGAGCTGGCCTGGCTGCGGCGCGGCGCCAAGGCCCGCACCTCCAAGCCGCGCTATCGCGTCGAGGCCGCCGAGGCCCTGATCGCCGATGTGCCCGCGCCGCGCGACTCGGTCTCGCTGGCCGCGTTCGCCCGCAAGCGCCTGGGCCGCGTGGTGATCGAACTCGAGGATGCCGCCCTCACCACCCCTGACGGCCGGGTGCTGGTCGACGACCTCACCTGGCGACTCGCGCCGGGCGAGCGGGTCGGCCTGGTCGGTGTGAACGGGTCGGGCAAGACCACGCTGCTGCGCGCGCTGGCCGGGGAGACCGAACCCGCCAAGGGCAAGCGGATCCAGGGCCAGACCGTGCAGATCGGCTGGCTGCGGCAGGAACTCGACGACCTGCCCACCGATATGCGGGTGCTGGAGGCCGTGCAGCAGGTCGCACAGCGAATCATGCTCGGCGACAAGGAGATCTCGGCCGGTCAGCTCGCCGAACGGCTCGGTTTCACCCCGGCCCGCCAGCGCACCCCGGTCGGTGACCTCTCCGGTGGTGAACGCCGTCGCCTGCAGCTCACCCGCATCCTGATGGCCGAGCCGAACGTGCTGCTGCTCGACGAGCCGACCAACGACCTCGACATCGACACCCTGCAGCAGCTCGAGGATCTGCTCGACAACTGGGCGGGCACGCTGGTGGTCATCAGTCACGACCGCTACCTGGTCGAGCGCATCTGTGACTCCACCTGGGCCCTGTTCGGCGACGGCAAACTCACCAACCTGCCCGGCGGCATCGATTCCTACCTCGCCAAGCGCGCCACCATGGCGGGCAACGCCAAGCCGCTCACCGCGAAGACCGGTGGCACCTCGACGGATTCGTCCGACCGCCGCGCCGCCCGCAAGGAACTGTCGAAGGTCGAACGCAGCATCGCCAAACTCGACGAGCGCGAACAGAAACTCCATGCCGCCCTCGCCGACGCCGCGACAGACCCGGACAAGCTGGTCAAGCTGGGAGCCGAGCTGAAGGAAGTTGTCGCCGAAAAAGAAGCGGCGGAAGAGCGCTGGATGGAATTGGCAGAAGCCGCCGACCAGTGATCTCGCACGCACATGGGTAACTCCCGGGGTACGGGCTGACTCGGCGGGAGTCCTGCTGTCAGCCGCCGACGCTCCGTGACCGCGCACTCGAGTCCGGCCCGAAGTCGCGGGGAGGCGGACCAGTGGTTTCGCGGCCGTCGTTGATGACGACCGGTAAACACGTCTGGACGAAGTCGGCGCCGAATTCGGTGAGCAGGATGCTGCGGTAGCTCACCTTCGTACCGAAACCGGGGCGCTTCAACGCCTCCCGCACCTGCTCCTGGGCTTCGATGACCTGGTAGCGGTGCGGGTTGCCGACGGGTTCGCGGGTGGACTCGATGAGCCCGAGCCTGCGCAGGTTGGGCAGGTACTGCGGCACCCGGTTCGGAAACCGCAGGCCGGCGTGGTCGCCCAGCATCGTCAGTCCACTGATCAACCGCTCGCCACCGAACGCCCGCTGCCGCCCGGTGCGCACATCGATGGCGGGCTGCGGCCCGTCGACGTGCAGGAAGCGCAGGATCCGTGCCTCGTCCGGCGTGATCTCGGCGAGAATCCCGGGATAGGCCGG
The DNA here is from genome assembly GCF_042794235.1 of Nocardia sp. NPDC056541. NCBI lineage: Bacteria > Bacillati > Actinomycetota > Actinomycetes > Mycobacteriales > Nocardiaceae > Nocardia > Nocardia sp. NPDC056541. Next base: position 130,395 of record NZ_JBHTUD010000013.1, on the reverse strand, counting down.
ATGGGTGTCGGGCTGTGCGGCGGTGGTGCTGGCGGACAGGCGCAGCAGTTCGGCGCCCTGCTCACGCAGAGTCGGCGTGCCGTCCTCGTGGTGGTGTTCGGCGCCCGTCGGCAGGCCGAGGGCGTGCCGGAGCCGGTCGCGCACTTCGGTTTCCGCTTCGGCGAGCACCTCGTTGGGCGGGTTGCCCGCCATGCTGCCGCGCAACACCGTGACGGTCACCCCGAGCGCGGTGTCCAGGGTCCACAGCGTCATTCCCGAGGCGGCGGTCAGCGCGACGCGCGCCACCCCGGTCGCAGCCCGAACCGTGCGCACCGGTGAGACGGGCAGCAGGCCACGCCTGTCGTGGGATACCTCGAGCGGCGGTACCGATCGTCGCACCATGTCGGTGGACGGGGTCCCGTCGTCTACATCCATGTCGTCGCTACTCCTGTTCCGAAGACCAGGATGTGAGCGTATCCGGCGAGCAGTCCCAGCGCGCCGCCATGGACAAAAAGCAACCATTCGTCCTGTTTGATCGCCGAGCGCAGCATGTCCACGAAGTCATGGGGAGAAAGTGCGGACATTTGCCGGGCGATGTAATCGTTGACCTGCCTGCTCTGCTGAGCATTGAACGCGGGGTCGGCGAACGCCATGGGCGCGATCGTCATGGCTTGCGTGGTGAGAGTTGTTTGCAGCGAGTCGTATTCGCGGCTGCCGAGCATGAATTTCACCGCGGGCCGCGCGGGCCCGAGCGCACGGTCGGCGGCCGGGCGCAGGGTGTCCTCGAGCATCTGCAGGGTCCGGTCCGAGCGCGGTCCGTTGAGCAGTTCGTCGCCGATGTTGGCCACCGTGACGACCTCGGTGGACACCAATGCCGCGTAACCCGCGGTGATTTCGGGCTGGCGCTTGATCAGCAAACCCTGCCGCCACGGGCACCACCACTTCGGTGTGGCGGGCGCGAAGATCATGTTGATCCCGATCCAGTTCACCACCCAGCCGATGATGATCCCGCCGACCGGCAGCACGACCAGCGCCGAGAGCCCGGTGGTGTGCAGTGCCAGCACCAGCAGCAGGCCGCAGGGTGCGCCGAAGTAGAAGCCGAAGTTCTGCATGAACCGAAGCTCTTTGGCGCCGAGCACCTGGAACAGCTGGTTGAGCAATTGTGGTCGGGCCTGGAAGTAGCGGATCACCATCTGCTTCACATCGAGCAGTTGATCGATATTGGCGCCGAGTTCCATGGTGAGGTCGCGCAGGATCTCCGGCAGTTGCGAACGCACCCGCTGATGGATCATCTCCCTGACTTGAACAGGCAGGTTGTACCAGAGCTGTGGATGCTCGCGGCGCAAGATCACCTCGACGATGTCGCGGATCTGCGCGTCGGCCACCTCGGCCAGATGTTCGGCCAGCTTCTCCGGGTCGAGCTCGCGATAGAAGTCGGCGACGCTGCCCAGCTTGGACAGGCCCTTGTCGACCGCGATGCTGGCCATCTTGTCGGCACGCGAGGGCACGATGCCCTGCCAGCCGATCCGGCCGTCATAGCTGAGCAGCGGCAATACCTGGATCCGCTTGGGCAGATAAGGGAAGACCGCGCGCAGACCGGGCAGTCGGAATCCGTGGAATTTGATCGGCTGGAACAGCATGAGAATGCCGGACCAGTTGGTTATGTAACCGATAATTCCTGTGAAAAGAGGAATGGTCAGAATTTCTAGCAGGAGTGTCGGGTGTAACCCGAACACACTCTCCAACACGACACGCCCTCCTGCCGATACCCGGTGACCACCGCCTCACCGAGAACCAAAAATTTATCACCCCCGCGGCGAGGTGACCCTACTGTGAGATGAGGAACTGGGTCCATTCGTCGTGTGTCAGGCCACAGGGTAGTGTCTGAGACATCAGTCACAGAACCTGTCCCGAATGACGTACTCGTCTTGGCGAGTCGGACACAATGACCACCACCACCTTTCGTGACAGGCCACAAATACCGTGCAGAGGGGACGCGCGGTAGGTGGTGGCACTGTTCACATGGCGAGACTTCGGAGTAGGACGTGACAGACGACAGGACCGGACAGGACCTGGCCCGTGCCGGTACCCGCGCCGTCGAGCGCAGCTCGGACGTCGAGCAGCGACAGATCAGTAATGAAGCACGGCTGATCCGTGGCGTCTTCCGCGCCGCCGGATTGGCCGCCGGTACCGCGGTGCGCGGCAGCCAATGGGCTGTCGGCACCACCTACGAGGTCACCAAGGAGCTGGCGCAGGCGGCGCTGGACGGCGAATCCTCCGCCGATATCGCCGAGCGCACCGGCAATGCCCTGCGCTCCATCGCGCGCAGCGCACTCGGCGTCACCGAGGGGTCGGTGCGCGAGATCGTCAGCTATGTGCCGACGCCGAACGGCTCGTCGCAGCAGGCCATCACCGTCGGCCCGTACCTGCGCTCGGCCACTACCGATGACCTGCGGCGACGCGGCGACGCGCTGTTGGCCCGTTCGGCCGACGTGTACTTCACCGAGGACGTGCACCCGGCCTACGACCGCATCCTCGACGAGGTCGCTCCCGACGAGGCCCGCATCCTGCGATTCATGGCCCTCAACGGTCCGCAGCCCTCGGTCGACGTGCGCACCAACCGCCCGCTCGGCATCGGCTCGGAGCTGGTGCAGGGCGACCTCACCTCGGTCCCCGAACAGGCGGGCGTGCGCTACCCGGACCGCGCTCGGTCCTACCTGATCAATCTCAACCGTCTCGGCCTCACGCTCACCTCCGACGATCCGGTGGTGCTGAGCCGGTACATGGTGCTGGAAGTGCAGCCCGTCGTGGAACACGCGCTCAAGAAGGCGGGCCGCGCGCCCAAGATCGTGCGCAAGAGCCTGCGTCTGTCGGAATTCGGCGAGGATTTCTGCCGCACCTGCTTCACCATCGGGTAGCTCAGACAGCCGGGCAGGCCGGCGCCGGAGGTCACACTCCGGTTTCGGCAGTGATAGCGATCTGATACAGAACGGGCGGCGAGCCGTTTCTGGTGGGATCGTGGAGAAATGGAGCAGGGCCCGGAATCACCGAACGTGCACGTCGACGAACCTGTCGCGGCCGCGTGGGCAGGGCCTGCGCCGGTGCTGCCCGGCGAGGACGAGCCGTTGGTCGCCGGGGCGGACTCGGGGGAGGCATGGATGGTGACAGCGCCGTCGGACGACGACGAACAGCCCGCACCCATCGAGCGCCCGCCGGACGACCCCGACGATCGCATCGCGATCAGCAGGCTGAAATACCGCTATCTGCGCAGCCTGGACACCAAGTCGTGGGACGAGTTCGCCGATACCCTGGTTCCCGAGGCGACCGCCACCTATAGCGAGTATCTGCAGTTCGAGTCGCGCGAGGCCTTCCTGGCCTTCCTGCGCAACACCCTCGGACCGCACGTGATCACCGAGCATCGCTGCGACCACCCCGAGATCGATGTCGACGGCGACACCGCCTCCGGCACCTGGTATCTGGCCGACACGGTGATCATTCCCGAACACAACATGTGTCTGCGCGGCGCGGCCTTCTATACCGACAGCTATGTGCGCTGCGAGGACGGGCACTGGCGCATCTCGCACACCGGGTACGAGCGCACCTACGAAGTAGTGCTCTCGCTCAGCGATCTGCCCAGCCTGCGGCTCACCGCGAGCCGCTGGGGAATGATCGCCCAGGAGAACCACATCTCCTCGGTGGAACGCAATCCCGGGCCTGCCGCCTGAACCTCCGGCCCAGACAGCGTCAGTCCGCGGTCGCGACCAGCGGTTCCAGCGTGAGTTTCGGGTGTTCCTTCTCGATGTACTGCAGCCGCCACTTGTCGCTGAACAGCGCCAGGATCACGCCGTCGGTGCGGGTGAACACCTCGACCCCGCGCTGGCGATCCAGTTCGGGCGCCGACTCCGCGTCGGTGCGCCGTGCCAGCGTGAAGGGCAGGAAATCCAGCTGGGTCTCGACGTTGAACTCGCCCTGCATCCGTGCGGTGACCACCTCGAACTGCATCGGACCGACCGCGGCCAGCACCGGGGTGGCGTCACCGCGCGCGTCGTTGCGCAGCACCTGCACCACGCCCTCGGAATCGAGCTGGTCGATGGCCTTGCGGAACTGCTTGTACTTGCCCGCGCTCTGCGCGCGCAGCGTCGCGAAATGCTCGGGGGCGAAGCTCGGGATCGGTGGGTACTCCACCTTCTTCTCGACGAACAACGTGTGACCCGGCGCGAGCGCGGTGGCGTTGACCAGGCCGACCACATCGCCGGGGTAGGCCGTGTCGACCGTGGTGCGCTCGCGGCCGAAGACCGTCAGCGCGTATTTGGTGGCGAACGGGCGACCGGTCTGCGCGTGGGTCACCACCATGCCGCGCTCGAATTCGCCGGAGACGATCCGCATGAACGCCAACCGGTCGCGGTGGGCGGTGTCCATGCCCGCTTGCACCTTGAACACCACCGCGCTGAACGGGTCACCGGTCGTGCGTTCCTTGCCCGTCACGTCCTCGCGTGAGCCGGGCGCGGGCGCGAGCTGCACCAGCGTCTCGAGTAGTTGGCGCACACCGAAGTTCAGCATGGCCGAGGCGTAGATCACCGGCGAGGTCTGGCCCGCCAGGAACATCTCCTGATCGTGGTCCTGCCCGGTCGCCGAGAGCAGTTCGCTCTCTTCGGCCGCGGTCGTCCACGCCTCACCCTCGCGGGCTTCGGCTTCGTCGGCGGTCAGGTACTCCTCGGGTGCGATGGTCGCGCCACCGGCGGTGCGGGTGAAGTGGATGTACTCGGCGGCCTCGCCTTCCGGTCCGCGACGCAGCAGGCCGCGGAAATCGCCCGCGATGCCGACCGGCAGGAACAGCGGTGTGGGGGTGAGGCCGATCCGCTCGCTGATCTCGTCGAGCAGTTCGAGCGGGGCCTGACCCGGCCGGTCCCACTTGTTGATCACGGTGATCACCGGGATGCCGCGGTGGCGACACACCTGGAACAGCTTGAGCGTCTGTGGCTCGAGGCCCTTGGCCGCGTCGATCAGCATCACCGCCGCGTCGACGGCGGTGAGCACCCGGTAGGTGTCCTCGGAGAAATCGGAGTGGCCGGGGGTGTCGACGAGGTTGATCACATTGTCGATATCGGACCCGGCGGCGCGGTAGTTGAACTGCAGCGCGGTCGAACTGACCGAGATACCGCGCGCCTTCTCCATTTCCATCCAGTCCGACACCGTCGACTTGCGACCGGCCTTACCGTGGATGGCGCCCGCCTCGGAGATCATCCTGGCGTGCAGGGCCAGCGCTTCGGTGAGCGTCGACTTACCCGCGTCGGGGTGCGAGATCACGGCGAACGTGCGCCGACGGGCCACCTCGGCGGGTAACCCGCGGGGGGTGGGGGCGACGTTCTCTCCGGACTCGGACAAAGGGGAGCCTTTCGGTGGGGGCAGCCTTTCCAGGGTACGAGGGGCTGAAGGGGTGGTCACAGGGGGGATCAATTGTTCGGTAGTCCCAGGAGGTTTGACGCTGTGTTTTTTGGAGCGCTGGTGCGCTCGAGTCGCGGCCCCTGGGGGCCGCCGGTTAGCCACCGGGGCTTGCTCCTTCGTCGCGTACGCCCCGGCGGCTGACCGGCGACCCGGCCGCGACCGGCCACTTTGTGGCCGCTGCTCCCTATGGGTCGCAGGTGGGGGTTCGGAGTGCGGTCATGGCGGTTTCAGATCGCGGATTGCTATGCGGTATGGTTGGCGGGTTGTCTCGGCGAGGGTGAGTGCCCGTTTGGTGCGCACACCGTGATCGACGCGGCTCGGCTGAGTTTGTTTGGGCCGTCCTCGTTCGTTCTTTCGTCCGACGAGTAGACCTTGACCCCGGAGTTGGGTCACCCATGACCAGCCGTAGGAGCGCATTCAGTATGTCCGACGCCAATCTGATCGAAGCTGCCGTCCGCACCGAATTCGGTAAGGGTGCCGCCCGCCGCACCCGTCGCGACGGCAACGTGCCCGCCGTGCTGTACGGCCACCACGCCGAGCCGCAGCACCTGTCGCTGAACGCCAAGGCGTTCGCCGCGATCCTGCGCCTGCACGGCACCAACGCCATCCTGAACCTGCAGATCGACGGCCAGCCGCAGCTGGCGATGACCAAGTCGGTCGTCGTGCACCCGATCCGTCGCTACATCGAGCACGCCGACCTGCTGATCGTCAAGCGTGGCGAGCGCGTCACCACCGACGTCAACGTCGTCGTCACCGGCGAGGCCGCTTCCGGCACCCTGATCACCCAGGAAGCCAACACCCTGTCGATCGAGGCCGACGCGATGAAGCTCCCCGAGACCATCGAGGTTTCGGTCGAGGGCATCGAGGCGGGCACCCAGATCCTGGCCGGCTCCATCGCGCTGCCCGCCGGCGTCACCCTGGCCGGCGACCCGGAGTCGCTGATCGTCAACGTGATCGAAGCGCCGTCGGCCGCCAAGCTGGACGAAGAGGGCGAAGGCGCCGAGGCCGAGACCGCGGAGACCGCTCCCGAGTCCGAGTAAGACTGCGCTACGGTTCGGCCTGTGACCGAATCTTCCGGGCCCGCGCTCGTAGTCGGACTGGGTAACCCCGGCTCCGAGTACGAGCGCACCCGCCACAATGTGGGCTTCCTGGTCGCCGATGTGCTCGCCGAGCGCGTCGGCGGCCGTTTTGCCGTGCACAAGAAGTCCGGTGCCGATCTGCTCCAGGCGCGATTGGACGGGCGTCAGATCCTCATCGCGAAGCCGCGCACCTATATGAATCTGTCCGGGCGGCCGGTGGCCGCGCTGGCGAAGTTCTTCTCGGTGCCGGTGGACCAGGTGATCGTGATCCACGACGAGCTGGATCTGCCGTTCGGGACGCTCAAGCTCAAGCAGGGCGGCGGCGAGGGTGGTCACAACGGGCTGCGGTCTATCTCGCAGGCGTTGACCACCAAGGAATATCTGCGGACCAGGATCGGGATCGGGCGCCCGCCCGGTCGACAGGATCCGGCCGACTACGTCCTCAAGCCCTTCGCCGCGCCGGAGCGCAAAGAGGTTCCGGTGATCGTGGAGCAGGCCGCCGACGCGGTGGAGCTGCTGTTGAAGGTCGGGCTGGAAGCAGCCCAGAACAACCTGCATTGAGACACTCGGCGCGCCAAGGCACTTGGCGCGCCGAGTTCGTTCTCAGCGCAGGTGCACCGCGGTGGCCGAGCGGCGGAGTTTGCCCGAGGAGGTCTTCGGGAGAGCTCCGGGGCCGAGCACGGCCACGGTGCGCGGGCGCGAGCCCACTTCGGCGAAGACCTCGTGGACGATCTCGCGCTCGATGCGCTTCACCTCGTCGGCCTCCTGGTAGTCGTTGGATTCGACCACCACCGCGAAGCTTTCGCGTTTCTCCCCCGCGTCGAGGCGCACCGCGACCGCGTTGCCGGGGCGCACGCCCGGTACGCGCAGTGCGGCTCGTTCGATGTCGGTGGGGTAGATGTTGCGCCCGCCCATGATGATGACGTCCTTCATGCGCCCACATACCACCATCAGGCCGTCTTCGGTGAAGTAGCCGATATCGCCGGTGTCGAGCCAGCCGTCGGCGTCCTTGGCGGGGCGGAAGCCGTCGACGGTGACATAGCCCGAAGTGACAGCGGGGCCGCGCAATTCGATGACGCCGACCGAGCGGACCGGCAGCGGCTGACGTTCGGCGTCGACGACGCGCCCCTCCAGATCGTCGACCAGGTGCCCCAGCGTGGGCAGCCTGCGCGGGGTGCCGTGGTGGCCGTCCTCGGCGATCGGTACCGCCTTGCCGACGACCTCGAGCAGGTCGGCATCGATCACGTCGAGCACCTGCCCGTTGCCGGGGTCGGGAATCGATACGGCCAGGGTGGTCTCGGCCATGCCGTACACCGGCGTGAGTGCCATCGGGCTGAGCCCGAACTGGTCGCCCGCCGCCGCGAGGGCGATCATGGTGTCGGGGTCGACCGGTTCGGCGCCGTTCCACATGTAACGCACGCTGGACAGGTCCAGGGAGCCCGGTTCGGCCTGACGCAGGCGCCGGGCCAGCAGGGAGTACGCGAAATTCGGCGCGGCGGTGACAGTTCCGCGATACTTGTCGATCAGCTCGGCCCACAGCAGTGGCCTGGCAAGGAAGTCCAGTGGCGTCACGCACACCACCTCGGCGCCGAATTGCATAGGTACGCTAAGGAATCCGACCATCCCCATGTCGTGGAACAGCGGCAGCCAGCTGATCATCACGTCGTCGTCGAGCTGGAATTTGACCCGGTTGAACATCGCGTACGCGTTGGTGTTGAAGTTGCCGTGGGTGATCCGGACGGCCTTGGGGGATCCGGTCGAACCGGACGTCAACTGCTGCAACGCGATATCGCCCTCGGTGGTCGGCACCGGATCGGTATCGGCACCTCGGTGCAGGTCCTCGACCGGCACCACGATGATTCCGCGTTCCCGCAGCACCGGTTCGGCCGCCGCGAACGGCGCGCCGAGTACGACAGCCTTCGCGTCGATCATGTGCAGCACCGTTTCGGTGTCACGCACCCAGACCGCGAGGTCGGTGCGTGGCGTCGGTTGATGCAACATGGTGATGGAAGCGCCACGCATCCAGATGGCCTGGCAGGCAGGCGCGATGTCGACCGGCAGGCCGGCCAGCACGCCGACGGCGTCGCCGTGCCCGATCCCGGCGTCCGCGAGACCACCCGCCATCCGCCGCGCCTGCCTATGAATGTCCCCCCAGGTCTGCCGCAGTGGTGCCTCCGGCTCTCCGGTGACCAGCCCCTTGGAGCTGGTCAACGCTGTGCCAAACATTTCGTCGGTGAACCTGCTCAACGTCGGTCTCCCTTTACGCCAACGATCGGTTACGGCCGTGCTCTGCACTCCCAACAAGAAATCCCGCCCCGCCCCACGCGTGTTAACCCGGGCTGACGCCCCAGCACCCCTGCTGTTGCGCCCTAGCCAGCGAAGGTGGCTGCGTAGCGGTCTACGTATGGTCTACCCGATAGCGTGGCAATTTCCCGCATCAGCAGGTCGGTTGCCGCTCTGACCTGGGCGTGATGAACAGCTGTGGGATAGTGCCGCGCGGGGTGGACGGTGATGCGTACCTTGGTGAAACGCAACAGTTTCCGACCGCGAGGATTCATGCGATCGGTACCGTCCAGGACCACGGGCACCACTGGTGCCCCGGTGGCCATGGCAACGCGCAGCGCCCCGGTGCGACCACGATAGACCCTGCCATCCCGTGACCGTGTGCCCTCCGGGTGAATTGCCCAGGCGCCGCCGCCGTCGAGGATCGCGGTGGCCGCCGCGAGCGCGTCGGCGGCCGCGTCGCCGCCGGTGCGGTCCACCGGTACCTGGCCCGCGGCGGTGAAGAACCAGCGTTTGCATCGCCCACGCAACCCCGTGCCGGCGAAGTACTCCTGCTTCGCCAGGAACGTGAGCGGCCGCGGGATCACCAGGGCCAGGTAGAGCGAGTCGATGAAGGCCAGGTGATTGGCCGCGATGATCACCGGGCCGGTGCGTGGAATGTGCTCCAGCCCTTCGACGTGCGGGCGGCCGAGCAGGCGCAGCGCCGGGCCGATGAGGACGTATTTGCACAGCAGGTACCACATGGGCAGACCCTTCGTAGACGGTGTCTACGCAGACTAGTAGACACTGTCTACGCAGGCGACCGCGAAGGTCTGTGAACGGGTGTGCAGAATTGCCGGTATGCCTGAATCGTTGCGCGAGCGCCTGGTCGACGTCGGTGTCGATCTGCTCGAAACCGACGGCTTCGGCGCACTCGGGCTGCGTGCGATCGCGCGGGCCGCCGGCGTCTCCCACGGCGCGCCGCGGCGGTGGTTTCCCACGCACGCGGCGCTGCTCGCGGCGATCGCGGCGCGCGGATTCGGGGAGCTGATCGAGCGGTTCTCGATGCTCGACACGATCGACGACCCGCGTGAACGGTTACGCCGAATGGCCGTTGACTATGTGGATTTCGCGGTGTCGCGGCCCGAGATGTTCACGCTGATGTTCCGCCACGATCTGCTGGCGGGCTCCGGCGAGAATCTGCGGGCGACGACGCGGCCGCTGTACGGGCAGGTGGTGGAGTTGGTCGCGGCGGTGGCGCCGGAGTCGGCGCCGCAGCGCGCGCTGGCCCTGTGGACCAATGTGCACGGTTTGGCGACGATCGCCGTCAACCGGACGCTGGAGATCGTTGCCCCCGACCAGGATCCGCGGGTGCTCGTGGACCGGATCGTCCGCGAGCACCTCGCGGGACTCAGCGGGTGAGGTCGGCCAGCGTCGCGACGAAGCGGTCCAGGTCGGCCGGGCTGACGAAATAGTGCGGGGAGGCCCGCAGCACGGCGGGCAGGGTGCGCTCGGACATGTCGAGCAGGGTGGAGCCCGCGTGACTGACGGTGACGGTGATCGCGTGCTCGGCGAGCCGATCGCGCAGCTGTTCGGGATCGTGGCCGTCGGCGGTGAACGAGACGAGGCCGCTGTGCTCGGTGCCCAGATCGCGCACGGTCACGCCGGGCAGTTCCGGCAGGGTCTTGCGCAGGTACTCGGCGCGGGTGGCCACGGCCGCGTAGACCTCGTCGGAGCCCTGCTCGAGCAGGTAGTCGACGGCGGCGCCGAGACCGAGGCGGGCGGCGACACCGCACTCCCAGAATTCGAACCGGGCCGCGTCGTCGGCCAGACGATATTCGCCGGGGCTCACCCACGCGGCACTGTGCAGGTCGAGGCGGGCCGGTTCCATGGTCTGCGCCAATTCGGAACGGACATACAGGAACCCGGTGCCCCGGGGGCCGCGCAACCACTTTCGACCGGTCGTCGACATGGCGTCGACCCCGAGTTCGATGACGTCGATGGGCAGCTGGCCGGTCGACTGGCAGGCGTCGAGCAGTACCAGCGCACCGGCTTCGTGGGCGATTCGGGTGGCTTCGGCGACCGGGTTCACGAGGCCGCCGTTGGTCGGGGCGTGTTGCAGCGAAACCAGCCGCACGCGTTCGTCGAGCATGTCGGCGAGCGCGTCGGTGTCGAGGCGGCCGGTGTCGTCGCTGGGAATGCGCTCGACCACCGCACCGGTGTGCTTCGCGCGCTGGAGTGCGGCGATCGCGTTGCTGGCGTAGTCGGCGCCGGAGATCAGGATCCGGTCACCGGGCCGCAGTGGTACCGAATAGGCGAAATCGGCCCATGACCGGGACGCACTGTCGCTGAGGGCGATGGTGCCGGGCGTAGCGCCGATGAGCGTCGCGATCGAGGTCTTCACCGCGGCGAGATCGTCCAGACGCTCATTAGCCGCCCGATAGCCACCGATCTCCGCTTCGCGGTGTAAATGGGTGATCATCGTGTCGAGGACGATCTTCGGCGGCAGCGACGATCCGGCGCTGTCGAGGAAGACCTGACCGTTGGCAAGTCCTGCGGTGTCGGCTCTGATCGCGGCGAGGTCAAGCATGGTGACGACGATAGCGCCCCGAGTCGTTCCCCTTTTGGTCACTTTTTCTGTCGGTGGACCTCGCTACTCTGGAATGAGCGAAACGCAGGTTCCCCGGCAGCACGCAGCACGTGGAGGTTGGTATGGCGGTCACCCTGGAACGTTCGTCGTGGCCCGATTATGCCCCCGACCAGGGCGAAATGTCGTCGAGGGCGGCGGCCGAAGCCTATGTCGGCGGCGTCTGTTTCAAGCTCGGTCCACCTGCGCTGATCGGCGCCGAACTGGAGTGGCTCACCGCTGGTCCCACCGGTTCGCGGCCCTCGCTCGACCAGCTGGCAGCGGCCCTCGGGCCGCATGCACCGACCTCCCTCGCCCCCGCTTCCGCCGCGGTTCCCCTGCCCGGCGGGAGCCTGGTCACCGTCGAACCCGGTGGTCAGATAGAACTTTCCAGCGCACCGTTCGCTGATCCGGCCGCGCTGACGCAGCATCTACGCGCTGATGCGGCCCGTTTGCGGGACCTGCTCGCCGCCCAGGAGATCAGTATCTTCGCCGCCGCCGCCGATGCGGGCCGTCCCGCCGAGCGCCTGCTCCGTTTGCCCCGCTACGCGGCGATGGAACGTCATTTCGACGGCGTCGGCCCCTTCGGCACCCTCATGATGTGCAACACCGCCGCCACGCAGGTCAGCGTGGACGCGGGCGCCGATCCCGCCGAGGTGCGGGCGCGCTGGACCGCCCTCTACGTCCTCGGCCCCACCCTCATCGCCGCCTTCGCCTGCTCACCGCGCCTGCACGGCGTACCACGCGGCGACTGGGCGTCTCAGCGAATGCGCACCTGGTTGCGCCTCGACCCTGCCCGTTCCAGACCCCCGGTGGCCGACTGGGCGGACCCGATCACCTCGTATGCCCACTGGGCTCTCGACGTGCCGCTGCTGTGTGTGCGCTGCACCGATGTCGATGCCGACTGGTCCCCGCCTCCCGGCGCCACCTTCGCCGATTGGCTGTCGGGCGCCCTCGACGACGAAGTGGGCCGCCGCCCGACCCGCGCCGATCTGGACTACCACCTGACCACCCTCTTTCCCCCGGTCCGAGCATCCGGTCACCTCGAGGTCCGCTACCTCGACACCCAGCCCGGTGAAGCGTGGACCACCCCGATCCACCTGTTCGACGCGCTGCTGTCGACCCCCGCTGTCGTCGCCGAGGCGACAGCCCTCGCCGCGCCCACCGCGGGGGAGTGGTTGACGTCGGCGCGTTGCGGCCTGCTCGACCCACACTTGCGCCGCGCTGCGGTAGACGTGCTCGACCTGGCCGCCGCGCATGCGCGAACACCCTCCGCTGCCGCGGAATTGGCCGCCGCGGCCCGCCGATGTAGTGCGGGCCGCAGTCCACTCGCCGAGGTCGACTCGGCACGCAACGGCGCGGGCGGGTCGTGATGATCTCGCCGGCGGCGCGTGGTCGGCATGCCGCTGTCCTTCTGTCCGAAGTCGTTGTCGACCTGCCTGTTTCGGAGCTCTCGTGACTCTTTCCGCCCCCGCCGACCACAGTGACCGCGACCGGACGCGTGCCCGCATCGCCGAGGTCCTGTCGCGTGCTCGCCGCCGCACCGCCCTGCTCACCGAGAGCGTGGACGAAGCCGATCTCGTCGCGCAGCATTCGCCGCTGATGTCGCCGCTGGTCTGGGACCTGGCGCATATCGGGAACCAGGAAGAGCTGTGGCTGGTGCGCGATGTCGGAGGCCGCGACGCGGTGCGGGCCGATATCGACGAGCTCTACGATGCGTTCAAGCACGCCAGGTCGAACCGGCCCGCGTTGCCGCTGCTCAACCCCGAGCAGGCGCGCGGCTACGTCGGCTCGGTGCGCGAAAAGGTCCTCGACGTCCTCGATTCCAGTGATCTGGCCGGTAATCCGCTGGTGGACAACGGTTTCGCGTTCGGCATGATCGCTCAGCACGAACAGCAGCACGACGAGACCATGCTCGCCACCCATCAATTGCGAATCGGCGCGCCGGTCCTGTCGGCGCCGCCCGCTCCGGTCGCCCAGGCGTCGGCAGGTGGCGAAATCATCCTTCCCGCAGGTGAATTCCTGATGGGGACCTCGGCCGATCCCTGGGCGCTGGACAACGAACGCCCCGCCCATCCGGTGCACGTCGGCGGCTTCGCGATCGATGTCGCGCCGGTGACCAACGGGCAGTTTCTCGCCTTCCTCGACGACGGGGGCTACGACCGGTCCGAGCTGTGGTCGGAGCGCGGCTGGGCGCACCGCGGGGAGGCAGGCTTGGTCGCTCCGCAGTTCTGGGAGCGCGACGGTGACGGGTGGACGCGCACGGCATTCGGCGTCCGCACCCCGCTGCGGCTCGATCAGCCGGTGGTGCATGTGTGCTGGTTCGAGGCCGAGGCCTACGCGCGGTGGGCGGGCAAGCGCTTGCCGACCGAGGCCGAATGGGAGAAGGCGGCCCGCTTCGACCCGGAAACCGGTGCGTCGCGGCGCTATCCGTGGGGCGAGGACCAACCGGACGCGCACCTGGCCAATCTCGGCCAGCGACATTTGGAACCAGCCGAGATCGGCGCCTATCCGGCCGGTGCGTCGGCCACCGGCGTGCACCAGCTCATCGGCGATGTCTGGGAATGGTGCTCCTCGGGTTTCGAGGCCTACCCCGGGTTCCGCGCGTTCCCCTACCGCGAATACTCGGAGGTCTTCTTCGGCGGTGACTACCGCATCCTGCGCGGCGGATCCTTCGGCACCGACGAGGTCGCCTGCCGTGCCACCTTCCGCAACTGGGATCACCCGATCCGGCGGCAGATCTTCGCAGGGTTCCGGCTCGCCCGAGATCTGCGCGAGGACGAACTCTGATGTGTAGGCACCTCGGTTACGTCGGCCCGCCGGTGGGGGTCGGCGAGCTGATTCTGCGCGGCCCCCACTCGCTCTACACCCAGTCCTGGGCGCCGGTCGACATGCGCGCGGGCGGCACCATCAACGCCGACGGCTTCGGCGTGGCCTGGTGGCGCCGCGCCGATGTGGGAACGGAGGGTGCCCGCGACGCGGTGACCCGCTACCGCAACCACGCCCCGATCTGGACCGACCCCGCCGTCGCCGAAGTGCTCGGGCAGCTCGAATCCCGGTCGGTCGTCGCCGCCGTCCGCTCGGCCACCGTCGGCATGCCGGTGGAGCGTTGCGCCTGCGCGCCCTTCACCGACGAACACTGGGCCTTCAGCCACAACGGCGTCGTGCCGGACTGGCGAACCACGCTCGTCGCCGTCGTCGCCGATCTGCGTGAAATCTGCACCACCGCAACGCTGTTCGATTCACCCGCGGTGCTGCTGCAGGCAGAGGCGCTCACCGATTCCGCCGCACTGTGGGTGCTGCTGCGCGGCCTGCTCGGGGAGATCGACCCCGCCGGTCCCGTCACTTCCCCGGCCGACGCCCTACAGCTGCTGGTCGCGACCGTTCTCCGGTATCAGCCGAGCGCTCGCCTGAACCTGTTGCTCGGCAACGGAATCCAGCTGTGGGGCACCACCTGCTGGCATGCGCTGTCGGTGCTCGTCACCGACGACTACGCCGTGCTCTCGTCCGAACCCTACGACGCGGACCCACGCTGGCAATCCGTCGTCGACCACCAACTGGTCACCGCCACACCCGGCCACTGCACCATCACCGCACTCGAACTCCCCGCTACCGAAAGGGTCCGTTCATGACCGCGCCGCTGCTGGACATTCACCTCACCGACGACGATCTCACCGCGGCCTTGCGCACCGACGCCCGCACCGGTCTCACCGCCGACCCGAAGTCGCTGCCGCCCAAGTGGTTCTACGACGCACGCGGGAGCGAGCTCTTCGAGCGGATCACCGAACTGCCCGAGTACTACCCGACCCGCACCGAGCGAGCCCTGCTCGAGCGGGTCGTCGGCGAGATCGCCGCGGCCGCTCGCGCCGAGGTGCTGGTGGAGCTCGGCTCGGGCTCCGCCGCCAAGACCCGTCTGCTGCTGGATGCGCTCACCGCCGAAGGTTCGCTGAAAACCTATGTTCCGCAGGATGTCTCGGCCTCAGCGCTACGCGGCGCGGCCGACGAGATCGCAGCCGAGTACCCGAACCTGTCCGTGCACGGCGTGGTCAGCGACTTCACCGACACCCTGCACAACCTGCCCCGCGGTGGCCGCCGCATGATCGCCTTCCTCGGCGGCACCATCGGCAACCTGGTCCCCGCCGAGCGCGCCGAATTCCTGGCGGGCATCAACGAGGTCCTCGAACCCGGCGAGCTGCTGCTGCTCGGCGCGGGCCTGGTCATCGACCCGGCGATCCTGGTCCCCGCCTACGACGACGCCGCGGGCGTCACCGCCGAATTCAACCGCAATGTCCTGCACGTCCTCAACCACCGTCTCGACGCCGATTTCGTCCCCGAGAAATTCGACCACGTCGCCCTCTGGGACGCCGAGAACGAGTGGATCGAAATGCGCCTGCGCGCCACCGAGGCGATGACGGCCACCGTCGCCGGTCTGAACCTCACCGTCGACTTCGCCGCGGGCGAAGAGATGCGCACCGAGATCTCCGCCAAGTTCCGCCCCGATTCCCTCGCCGCCGAACTGCACCGAGCCGGCTTCACCCCCACCCACACCTGGACCGACCCCGACAACCGCTTCATCTTGTCCCTGTCCGAACGCCGCTGAGTCCTGGCTCCGGGGCAGGCCGAGCGCGCCGGCGGTCAGGTCAGGAGGGCGGCAACCGAGCCGTCACGCAGCGGGGTGCGTCGGCGGTGATGTCATCGCGCGGGATGGGTGGTCAGAGGTCGAGTTCGTCGGCGAGGTATTCGCCGCTGGTGAGGTTCTCGTCGCCCTCCAGGTCTTTTTCGACGCCTTCCTCGCCGTTGACGGCGTCGTCGTCGAAGAGGGCGCCGTCGACATCGTCGTCGCCGACCACGCGCATCGCGCCTTCCTCGGCGGGGCGTTCGTCCTCTTCCATCGCCTCCCGGCTGGACCCGCGCTCGGTGTACTCCTCGGAGATTTCCTCGTTGATGCCGAGGAAGCCGTCGGCGTCGGCTTCGTGATTGCGGATCACATAGTCGGCGGGCGGGTCTTCCACATAGCGTTCGTATTCGACGATGTCGTCGGCTTGATCGTCGTCGCCCATGTCCATGTCCAACGGTTCACGGCTCATGGTCTCCAGTATCGGCCTCCGACGGCCGTCCGTCACGAACCACGCCCGGGCCGGGCGGTCGTCGGCTACGGGCGTCTGCCGCTGGTGTCCTCCGGGACGCCGTGGAGGACGGCGGCGAACCATTCGACGAGCGGGCGCAGGTCGTTCCAGGCGCGGCGGATCTCGGTGGCCGCGGCCGGGGTGGTGAGCCACTCCGGTGCGCCGAACTCGCGGTGCACGGTCAGGGACTTGTGACGCAGCAGGTCGATGCGTGGATGGTCGATGGCGTAGCCCTTCGGCTTGGTTTTGAGCTTGTCGCCGCCGAGGGTGAAACCGGCTGCCGTCGTCGCGGCCAGGATCTTCTCCAGTTCCGCGCCGCGCACCTCGTCGTCGATCGTGGCCCGCAGGACAGCCAAGGCGGTGGGCGAGGGCCGGAAGCAGCCGCCCGCGACGAACAATCCCGCCGCCCCGATCTGCACGTACCAGCCGACGCCGGGCGACACTCCCGCCACCGCGCCCTGGTGGGTTTTGTAGGGCAGTTTGTCGGCCGAGAATCGGACGTCACGGTAGGGCCGAAAGATCTTGGCCTGTCCGAATTCCGCCGCCAGTTCGGCGGCGAGCGCGACCATCGGTGCGCGCACGGCCTCGTCGTAGAGGTGTTTGTGCGCGTTCCAGAAGGCCTTCGAGTTGTCGGCCTCCAGGTCTTCGTAGAAGTCGAGTCCGGCGAGCGGGAATCCGGTGAAAGCGTCCATCGGTGCGGCGTTTCTCAGTTCTGTTCGGGGACGGGGGCGGCGTGGCGATCGAGCCGGCTACCCCTACCAGTATCGCCCGCCGAGGCTCACAGACCGCCGATCAGTGCCACGAACACGAGCACCAGAACCGCGGCCAACGCCGCGATGGCCCCGTTGGCGATCGCCGCCCACTTGCCCATCGGCTCACCCTTGGCATGTCCGACCAGCCCGAGCACGACTCCCGTCGGCGCGGTGACGAGCACCGGCAGCCCGCACAGCATCACCCCGCCGAGCACCGACGCCGCGACACAACAGAAGCTGATGATCGACCACACCGGCGTGCTGTCCCGGTAGCCATACCCCGGCGGAGGCGGCGACGGGAACTGCCCCGGGTATTGCGGCGCTCCGTAAGGAGCCCGACCAGGCGGCGGATAGCCCGAAGCGGGATATATCGGCGCGGCATTGCCGACAGCGGGATACCCGGGCGCGGGAAACATCGGCCCCGGCGGTGGCGGCGGGTACGGCGGCAACTCGACAGCCGGATTCGCGACCCCTGCCCAGGGCTGAGCGACGGGCGGTGGGGGATACGACGTCGCGTCGTCAGGGGTTACCGGATCGGCGATCCCACCCCATGGTTCCCCGCCCACCGGATCAGCCACTTCCGGCGCGTCCTGCACCCGCGGCACACCCTGATCCTTACCGAGTTCGACCCGCCGCTCCGGCTCAGTCCCCATGCCGCCCCCTATAACGTCCCGAATTACAGGACCACCATGCACCAAAGACCAGCCGGTGCGCCATTGTCCGAGGACAAACGCACCGACTGGTCTCGAGAGAACATGGGTAACTCACCGGGCACGAGCTAACCCTCAACCTCTGAAGGCTTGCCGCGTCCCCACCCCACCCCGCGCCTCAGTCTGGCCAAAAGTCGCGGGGAGGCGGTTAGGCGTTGCCGTTGAACAGGCCCGTGACCGAGCCGTTCTCGAAGACCTCGCGGATGGTGCGGGCCAGCAGCGGCGCGATCGACAGCACGGTCAGCGTCGGGAACTTCTTGTCCTCGCTGATCGGCAGCGTGTTGGTGATGACGACTTCCCTGGCGCCACAGTTGGCGAGGCGCTCGGCGGCCGGATCGCTGAGCACACCGTGGGTGGCCGCGATGATGACGTCGCCCGCGCCGGCTTCCTTGAGGACCTTCACCGCACCGGCGATGGTGCCACCGGTGTCGATCATGTCGTCGATCAGCACGCAGGTGCGGCCTTCGACGTCACCGACGACGCGGTTGGACTTCACCTGGTTGGGCACCAGCGGGTCGCGGGTCTTGTGGATGAACGCCAGCGGCGTGCCACCGAGCGCGTCGGCCCACTTCTCGGCGACCTTCACGCGGCCGGCGTCGGGGGAGACGACCGCGAGGTTGTCCGACGGGTAGTTGGTGCGGATGTAGTCCGACAGCTGCACCAGCGCGTGCATGTGATCGACGGGGCCGTCGAAGAAGCCCTGGATCTGGTCGGTGTGTAGGTCGACGCTGATGATGCGATCGGCGCCCGCGGTCTTGAGCAGGTCGGCGACCAGGCGGGCCGAGATCGGCTCGCGGCCGCGGTGCTTCTTGTCCTGGCGCGCGTACGGGTAGAACGGCAGCACCGCGGTGATCCGCTTGGCCGAACCGCGCTTGAGCGCGTCGATCATGATGAGCTGTTCCATCAGCCACTGGTTGAGCGGCGCGGGGAAGCTCTGCAGCACGAAGGCATCGGAACCGCGGACCGACTCCTCGAACCGGACGAAGATCTCACCGTTGGCGAAGTCACGCGCGGTCTGCGGGGTGATGTCGACGTCGAGTTCCTTGGCGACCTGCTCGGCCAGCTCAGGATGTGACCGGCCGGCGAAGAGCATCAAGTTCTTCTGGTTGTCGATCGAGAACGCGGTCACTGCTGGTTGCCATCCTTTTGCTCGATTGTCTTCGAAGACGTCTCGTCTGCCGCGATGGCTTCCGCCGCCGCGCGCGCCGCAGCGGTTCCTGGACGGTAGCGCTGCACCCAGTTTTCAAAAGTGCGCTGTGGCCCACCCGACACAGCAAGTGCACCCGGTGGAACGCTTCTGCGCAGTACAGTACCCGCACCCGTATAGGCGCCGTCACCCACGGTGACCGGCGCGATGAACATGGTGTCGCTACCTGTTCGCACATGGGAACCAACCACGGTGTGGTGCTTGTTCACTCCGTCATAGTTCACAAAAACGCTGGAAGCGCCGATGTTGCTGTGCTCGCCGATCGTCGCGTCGCCGACGTAGGTGAGGTGGGGCACCTTCGAGTGCGCGCCGATCGAGGCGTTCTTGGTCTCGACGAACGCGCCGAGTTTGCCTTCCTCGCCCACGACGGTGCCGGGGCGGAGGTAGCTGAACGGGCCGATGGACGCGCCGTCGCCGATCTGAGCGTGCGTTCCGTGCGTTCGGATCACACTCGCGCCGACTCCGACGAGCACGTCGGTGAGCGTGGTGTCGGGCCCGATCTCGGCGTCCTCGCCGATCTCGGTGCTGCCGAAGAGCTGGGTACCGGGCCGCAGCACGGCGTCGCGCCCGATCCGCACACTCGCGTCGATCCAGGTGGTCGCCGGGTCGATGATGGTGACGCCCGCGCGCATGTGGCGTTCGAGAATGTAGCGATTGAGGGTGGCGCCCGCCTGGGACAGCTGCACCCGGTCGTTCACGCCGGTGACCTTGTTCGAGTCGACCAGTCGCGCGCCGTGCACGGGGCGACCGGCCTCGCGGGCCAGTCGAAGCACGTCGGTGAGATAGAGCTCGTGCTGGGCGTTGGCGGTGGACAGCCGCCCGATCATGGTGCGCAGTACCGACGCGTCGAACGCGTAGACGCCGGAGTTGACCTCTTTGATCTTGGCCTGTTCGGGGGTGGCGTCGGCGTGCTCGACGATCTCGGCGAGCTGGCCGTCGTCGTCGCGCACGATCCGGCCGTAACCGTTGGCGTCGTCGGGCACGAAGGTCAGCACCGTCACGGCGGGCCGTTCGGCGTAGCTGCGGTGCTCGTCGAGCAGCGCGGACAGCGTGTGCCCGTCGAGCAGCGGCACATCGGCCGAGGTGACGAGAAGGTCGCCGTCGAAGTCCGCGGGGATCGAACCCAGTGCGCACTGCACCGCGTGTCCGGTTCCGAGCTGCTGCTCCTGCACCGCGCACACGATCTCACGGCCGAGTTCCTTACCCACGTCCGCGACGGCGGCTCCGACCTTGTCCCGGTCGTGCCCGACAACGGTGATCAGGTGGGTCGGATCGATCTCGACGGCGGCGTGCAGCGCGTGCGAGAGCATCGACCGTCCTGCTAACGGGTGCAGCACTTTCGGAGTCTTCGACCGCATTCGCGTTCCAGCACCTGCTGCGAGAACGACGACGGCGGTCTGCGGTGGCATGGATCTCCCTCGGCTGCCTGTCAGCGAGTGCTGTGGCGGGTTCGGTCGGTAGATGGTGCGGGCCGACGATACGTCACTGTGTGTCCGTGTGCTCCGCCGCCAGGACTCGAACCTGAACTATCTGAACCAAAATCAGAGGTGCTGCCATTACACTACGGCGGATCGCCACACCAGTGGGCTCTCGGAGCCCACCACTGTGCTACGGCACGCCAGTGATCCTCGCACACGATCCCGCCCTCGGGCGAATCTTGTGTACGCCTGTCGCGTCCGTGCTCGGATGCCGTTGTTAGCCTTCTGGAACGCACGTACTGATTTCTCGTGAGTCGAAACGCGGAGAGGCGGGGGCACGCATGTCGTCCAGTGAGCCGGGGCGGGCCACCAGGCCCAGGATGACGGGTACGCAGCGCAGGCAGCAGCTGATCGAGATCGGTCGCGCCTTGTTCGCGGAGCGGGGGTACGACGCGACATCGATCGAGGAGATCGCGCAGCGAGCGCAGGTGTCGAAGCCGGTGGTCTACGAGCATTTCGGTGGCAAGGAGGGCCTCTACGCGGTGGTCGTCGATCGCGAGATGTCGATGTTGCTGGAAATGGTCACCTCCTCGCTCACCCGCAATCGATCGCGGGTGCGATTAGAGCAGGTGGCGCTGGCCTTGCTCACCTACATCGAGGAGCGGACCGACGGTTTTCGGATCCTGGTCCGCGACCAGCCCGCCGCCAACTCCGACGGTCGCTACTCGAGCCTGCTCAACGAGGCCGTGAATCAGGTGGCCCATCTGCTCGCCGGTGATTTCGGCCGTCGCGATCTCGATACCAGCCTCGCCCCGCTCTATGCCCAGGCTCTGGTCGGCATGGTCTCGACCACCGCCACGTGGTGGCTCGACGAGCGCACCCCGCCCAAAGAGGTGGTCGCGGCGCACCTGGTCAACCTGTGTTGGAACGGTTTGAGTCATTTGGAAGCCGAACCGGGGCTCAGCTCCGAATGGAATACGGGGACTACGCCGACCAGCGGTGGGGTAACCGGACGTTAGCGCAAGCAACGTGGACCGAATCCATGATTCGGCTGCCACTTTGCCGCCTGGTGGTACGGTTCACCCATCCTTTTGGGTGCTGCCGGGCGGTATGTCGAGCAAATTTCGGGATGTCGGTCTACTTCAGGATGGCTGGATTATTGGATGACAGGCGGATCTGATGGCTAGGCAAGCACGCGCGGAGATCACCCGCGACTCCGTCCTTGCTGGCGCTGCCGATGTCTTTCTCCGTTTGGGCTACGCCAACGCGAGCCTCAGCGAAATCATCGCGCAGTCCAATGTGACCAAGGGCGCCTTGTACTTTCACTTCGGCTCCAAGGAGGAGCTGGCCAGGGCGGTGGTCGATCAGGGCAACGAGCGCCTGACCGGATCCTGTCAGGGTTTCTTCGATTCCCGGGTGCCCGCGCTGGAGGCGGCCGTCGGGATCACCTACGTGGTGGCCGATCTGTCGATGAACGATCCGATGGTGGGCGCGATGCTCAAGCTCACCCACCAGATCGGTGACTATCGCGGCGCGCAGGGCGACAACATCGCCAAGACCTGGGGCGAGACCTACCGGTTGCTGTCGGAGCGGGCCATCGCCCAGGGCGACCTGATCGCCGACCTCGATCCCGAGGTGGTCGGTGTGCTGCTCCAGGAACTGACCGCGGGCGTGCACATCGTCGCGGTCGGCACCGAGTCGATGGAGCAGATGGCGGCGCGGATGGAACGGGCCTGGTACTTCCTGCTGCCCTCGCTGGTGCCGCCGGAGAAGCTGTCGTACTTCCGGGAGTTCGCGGCGCGCAGGCTGCGCCGCTACGTCGTCTAGTTCACACGCTGCGGTCGGTGGCGAGCACCGTCCGCACGTCGGCCTCGGGTCCGGTCGGGGTGATCCGGACTTCGTCGCGGCCGAAGGCGTGCAGGAGCAGCTCCGACGGCGTGCCGGTGAGCACCACTTCGGCGCCGTCGCCACGGTGCGCCGTGATCCGGGCTCCCTGCGGCGTCGCGAGGACAACCGGAACCGGCGACTTGCGGTAGGCCGCGCGTGCGACGGTGCGCAGTGCGGTCCACAGGCGGTCCTCGTCGCGCGCCGCCAATTGCCTTGGCTCCCAGCCCGGTTCGGACCTGCGCACGTCTTCGTGGTGGACGAACATCTCGCTGAGATTGGCCACCGCGTCGACCGGGCGCAACGGCGACCACCACGGCGGCCCGGTGCGGACCAGCTCGAGCAGTTCGGCGAACGGCCGCTGCGCGATCTGGGCCTGCTTGGCCTCCAGGTAGCCGGCCATCGGCCGGAAGACGATGCCCACCGACGCGTCGGGCCTGCGTTCGCGGACCACCAGGTGGGCCGCGAGGTCGTGCACCGTCCAGGTGCCACACAGGGTCGGCGCGGCAGGGCCGGCCTCGGTCATCGTTTCCACGAGGGCGTGGCGTTCACGTCGAGCCAGACTCACGCCTCGACCCTACGCGTATCGCGACATCCACGGCGCCGAGCCTGTCGACAAGCAGCCGCCTCCCGAGCGATCCCGGGCCTGTAGCGCGTCAGCCGCCGTTCATCCACCGTCGCTTGAGGTTCCAATGGTTGGCCCACCACGCCTGTTCCGCCGCGGGGTCAGAGCCTGCCGCCGGGGGTGGTGATTCTCCCGGGAACAGCCCTTGCGGACCTGGGGCGCCGACCTTTGCCGGGGTCGCAGCGGCACTCGGTGCGGCCGCTTCCGGTGTGTCCGCCGGTTCGGGGGAGTCTGTGGGACCGGCTTCGGGTGCCGGAACCCAGGTGGGCGGTTCTGGATCACGAGGCCCGGCGGTGGTGGGGGCCGTAGCAGCTGACGGTGGCGCTGGAGCGGGAGCCGGCGCTGAGTGGTTCGGCGCCGCTGCCGGAGCAGGTGTCACAGGTTGGGTTCGATCTTGCGGCGAGGCCGGAAGCGAGGCATCAGGGGTTGTCTCGACAGTGGCAGGCGCTGAGGGCGACGGTGGAGCGAGGCTGGTCGTGCCGGGGGAACCCGCGTTCATGGCAGGCGAGTTCTCCTCCAGTGCCTGCGACGCGGCGAATCCGGCGACGCCGAGAAAGGCCGCGAGGGCCGCCGCGGTCAGCAGTAGCCGCCGGTGGCGGCGAGGCGCCTGCGGTGGTTCGGCGAGTTGCCTGCGCACCTGGCCGGCGGCGATCAGCGCGGCTGCGCGCGCCGTCGCCTGCGCGAAGTCCGGGACGAGGACCACGCGCGCGGTGAGTTCGTAGCGCAGGGCGCCCGCGATCTCGGGATCAGCGGCCGACGAACCACAGAGGGCCACCGCGTCGGGGTGCGCCGGGATCGACGCCAGCACCGACCGCACGCGACCGATCGTCTCGGTCATCGCGTCGGTATCGAACGATTCCGCGAGACCGTCGGCCGAGGCGCCCTCGGCAATACCGGTGGTCCAGGCGTCCGAGGCCAGGATCTGCCGACGATCCGGTCCGACCACGACGGCGGTCGCGGCGTGATCGGCGAGGTCTAGCAGCACCACGGTCCCGAACTCATCGAGTTCCGGCATGTCACCGACCAGCGCGAACAGTGCCGATCGGGTCGAAACCAGCGATGATGTGTGCCACGGGCCGGCCGCGAGCTCCGAGACGATCTGTTGCCGGTCCTGCGCAGTGTGATACGCCACGGCGACATCCGCGATCACCGGGGCTGCCTCGGCGAGGGCGTCGAGTGCGTGGACGATCGAGCCCCCGTCTTCGACACGCTGCTCGACCGACTGAAGGACCTCGGATTTCTTCCCCGGTGCGTTGGACAGGAGCACCCCCCTGACGACAGTGCGTTCCGCTGATATTCCGACTGTGGTCGTCATAGATCACCCACTCGATAGACGTATAGCTTTCGGAGATTCGTGGTGGGTGCGCTCGGTGATTGGTCGATGTTCCGACTGTGATGTCTCTCACAAGGCATCCGTCGCTCCTGAGTCGGCTCACACCCGGGGTCAGCCGCGGGCCGACCCCCGGGAATCACTCATCTAGACTTCGAGACGGGCTGCCTCGCCTATCCCGTCTGCGTATTCAGGAGCGAACAATGTCCTCCCTTCGTCCTCCGCTCGCCGGTCTGGCCGAAGTGGTCGCGGGTGACGCCGCGCTGCGGACGGTCACCGATCTGGTCGGCAAATCCGGGGTGGAATTGGTCGCGCCGTCGGCCGTGCGGCCGTTCGTCGCCGCGACGATCGCCGATCAGCGTCCCCTGGTGGTGGTGACCGCCACCGGTCGTGAGGCCGACGATCTGACCGTGGAACTCACCGAGATGCTCGGCCCGTCGGTCGCCATGTTCCCGTCCTGGGAGACCCTGCCGCACGAACGCCTCTCGCCCGGCCCCGACACGGTCGGGCGCAGGCTCGAGGTACTACGCAGGCTGGCCCATCCCGAAGACCCCGTCTACCCCGAACCGCTGCGGGTGGTGGTCACCACGGTGCGTTCGCTGATGCAGCCGATGACGGCCGGGCTCGGCGATATCGAGCCGGTGGTGCTGCGGGTCGGCGGCGAACACGATTTCGACGAATTGCTCACTCGCCTGGTGGAATTCGCGTACACCCGCGTCGACATGGTCGGCAAGCGCGGCGAGTTCGCGGTGCGTGGCGGCATCCTCGATCTGTTCGCGCCGACGGCGGATCATCCGGTGCGCGTGGAGTTCTGGGGCGACGAGGTGACCGAGATCCGCCCGTTCTCGGTCGCCGATCAGCGATCGCTCACCGAGAGCACCGTCGAGATGGTGGTCGCGCCGCCGTGTCGCGAGTTGCTGCTCACCACGCCGGTGCGCGAGCGCGCCACCGCGGTCGCCGCCGACAACGAGGCCGACGCCTCCCTGGTCGAGATGCTGAACAAGATCGCCGAGGGCATCCCCGTCGACGGCATGGAGGCCCTGCTGCCGGTCCTCGCGCCGGGCAAGCTCAGCCTGCTCACCGAGGCGCTGCCCGGGGGCACCCAGTTGCTGCTGTGCGACCCGGAGAAGATCCGTACCCGCGCAGCCGATCTCGTGCGTACCGGCGAGGAGTTCCTCGAAGCCTCGTGGACCGCCGCCTCGTTCGGTAGCGACGCGCCGCTGGGCGCCAACGGCCTCGACCTGGCTGCCTCCGGCTACCGCAGCCTGCCCGAATTGCACACCAGTGCGGACGAACTCGGCCTGCCGTGGTGGACGCTGAGCCCGCTCAGCTCCGGCGACCCGATCGAGGTGAACCTGCCGGTGGCCGCCGGGCCCACCGCCCGCGGGTCCGAGGAACTGGTCGCCACCATCTTCGCGTCGCTGCGCGCGCATGTCGCCACCGGCGGTCGCGCGGTCGTCGTGGTCACCGGTCACGGCACGGCGCAGCGGGTACTGGAACGGCTCGGCGAGGCCGAAGTGCCCGCCGCGCTGCTGCCCGCCGGTGGGGTGCCGGAGCCGGGAGTGGTGGGCGTGCTGTGTGGTTCGCTGCACGACGGGCTGATCTTCGACGATGCCGGACTGGTGGTCGTCGCCGAGTCCGATCTCACCGGCAACCGGGTCACCGCGCCCACCGAGGGCAAGCGGCTGCCCGCCAAGCGCCGCAACCAGGTCGACCCGCTCGCCCTCACCTCGGGCGACATGGTGGTGCACGACCAGCACGGCATCGGCCGGTTCGTCGAGATGATCGAGCGCACCATCGGCGGCGCGCGCCGCGAGTACCTGGTGATCGAATACGCGCCGAGCAAGCGCGGCCAGCCCGGCGACCGCCTGTTCGTGCCGATGGAATCGCTGGACCAGCTCTCCCGCTACGTCGGCGGCGAACTGCCGAGCCTGTCCAAGCTCGGCGGCTCCGACTGGGCGAACACGAAACGCAAGGCGCGCAAGGCCGTTCGCGAGATCGCGGGTGAGCTCGTGCAGCTCTACGCCGCGCGCCAGGCCGCGCCGGGTCACGCCTTCGCCCCGGACACCCCGTGGCAGCAGGAGATGGAGGACGCGTTCGCGTTCACCGAGACCGTCGACCAGATGACCGCCATCACCGACGTGAAGTCGGACATGGAGAAGGCGGTGCCGATGGACCGCGTGGTCTGCGGCGACGTGGGCTACGGCAAGACCGAGATCGCCGTGCGGGCCGCGTTCAAGGCGGTGCAGGACGGCAAGCAGGTCGCCGTGCTGGTGCCCACCACGCTGCTCGCCCAGCAGCACCTACAGACCTTCACCGAACGCGTCGCCGGCTTCCCGGTGACGGTGAAGGGGCTGTCCCGGTTCACCGATGCCTCCGACTCCAAGGAGATCCTGGCCGGGCTGGCCGACGGCTCGGTCGACATCGTGGTCGGCACCCACCGGCTGCTGCAGACCGGTGTGCGCTGGAAGGACCTCGGCCTGGTGGTGGTCGACGAGGAACAGCGCTTCGGTGTGGAGCACAAGGAACACATCAAGGCGCTGCGCACCCACGTCGACGTGCTCACCATGTCGGCCACTCCGATCCCGCGCACCCTGGAGATGAGCCTGGCCGGCATCCGCGAGATGTCGACCATCCTCACCCCGCCCGAGGAGCGTCATCCGGTGCTCACCTATGTGGGCGCCTACAACGACAAGCAGGTCACCGCCGCCATCCGCCGCGAGCTGATGCGCGACGGTCAGGTGTTCTACGTGCACAACCGGGTGTCCTCGATCGACAAGGCCGCCAAGAAGATTCGCGATCTGGTGCCCGAGGCGCGCGTCGTCGTCGCGCACGGTCAGATGAACGAGGACCAGCTCGAGAAGACCGTGCAGGGATTCTGGGAGCGCGAATACGACGTGCTCGTGTGCACCACGATCATCGAGACCGGCCTCGACATCTCCAACGCGAACACGCTGATCGTGGAACGTGCCGATTCCCTCGGCCTTTCGCAGCTGCACCAGTTGCGTGGTCGGGTCGGTCGTTCCCGTGAGCGCGGCTACGCGTACTTCCTGTATCCGCCGGAGAAGCCGCTCACCGAGACCGCCTACGACCGCCTGGCCACCATCGCGCAGAACTCCGATCTGGGTGCGGGTATGGCCGTGGCGATGAAGGACCTCGAGATCCGCGGCGCGGGCAATGTGCTCGGCGCCGAACAGTCCGGTCACGTCGCCGGTGTCGGCTTCGACCTGTACGTGCGACTGGTCGGCGAGGCCGTGGAGGCCTACCGCGCGGCCGCCGACGGCAAGCCGATCGTCACCGAGGAGAACAAGGAGGTGCGCATCGATCTGCCCGTCGACGCGCACATCCCGCCCGACTACATCGCCAGCGACCGGCTGCGGCTCGAGGGCTATCGCAAACTCGCTTCCGCCCAGGACGATTCGGCTCTGGCCGCGGTCGTCGAGGAGCTCGTCGACCGCTACGGCCCGCTGCCGGTGGAGGTCGGGCGACTGGTGGCGGTGGCCAAGCTGCGCCTGCTCGCGCGCGAGTACGACGTGTCCGAGATCGTGGTCACCGGCTCGTCGCTGAAGATCGCGCCGCTGAATCTTCCTGATTCCAAACAGCTTCGGCTCAAGCGGATCTACCCCGCGGCCAACTATCGCCCGGCGAGCGGGCTGATCACCTTGCCGCTGCCGCGGATCACCGACAGCGTCGGCGCCGACCGGGTGCGCGACGTGGCAGTGCTGCAATTCGTCGCCGATCTGCTGCTGGTGCTGGACGGTAAACCCCAGGGGATGGTGGATCTTTCGGTGCCGACGGAAGCCGCGGCGGCGCGATGAGCCAGGAGATGTCCCAGGAACAGGCCGACACCGCGGTCGTCGCCGCGGGACTGTCCGACGCCGTCGAGGTGATGGATCGCCTCTGGCATTTCGGCGGCTGGGAGCGCACCCAAACCCACGATTCGCTGCGCCCCTATCTCCTCGAGGAGACCTACGAACTCCTCGACGCCATCCAGGCGGGCGACGCCGAAACCATCAAGGAAGAACTCGGCGACCTGCTGTTGCAGGTGCTGTTCCACTCTCGAATCGCCGAACACGCGGGCGAGTTCACCGTCGACGACGTGGCGGCGACCCTGGTCGGCAAACTCGTCCATCGCAGTCCCTACCTCACCGATGCCGATTTCTCCTCGGGTACCTCGGTGGCCGCCAAGATCGCGGCGCAGGAAAAGGCGTGGGAGGAGCGCAAATCCGCGGAGAAATCCCGCCGCTCCTGCCTCGACGGCATCGCCATGGCCCAGCCCGCTCTCGCTCTCGCCGAGAAGATCCGCACCCGCAGCGCCAACGCGGGCCTGCCCGCCGACCTCGTCCCGGACACCCTGCGCGTGGTGGAACTGGGCGGGCCTGATTCGGCCGAGGAACGGCTCCGCACAGCGGCCGTCGACTTCGCCACCGCCATCCGCGCCGCCGAGGACGCCGCCGAAGCCGAACGAGGCGCTCGGTCCCCGCTCGGCGCGGATGACTGGCATACCTTCTGGCCGCGCTGAGCATCACCCGCCGACGGTGTCGGCTACCGCTGAGCTAACGATGCTCGGTGGGTGGGTGGACGGCGTCGGCGGCTGAGACGTTGCTGAGATCTTGTGGACAATCGTGCGCGCGCCAGCGGGCAAGGGCCACACAGCTTTAGACTCGAAGCAGCTCGCCGTCCGCGGCGGGGCAGGGGTCCGGCGATCGTCGAGGTGAGGTTGATGGGTACAGAGGTAGATCCGGCAGGACAGGATGTGATGGCCGACCATCCTGAGCTGGACGTGTTGCCGGTATGGCCGCAGGAAACCATCGCAGTGCTGGTGACCACCGACGCGGGGCCGCACGCGATCCCGGTGTCGTGGCCGGTGCGCGCGGACGACCGGCGGATTCTCCTCAGTTTGAAGTCCGATCGTGGTTCGCTGGCACGGTTGCGGGCACAGCCGGAGGTGGCGTTGCTGATTCTGGGCGGCGGCAATGTGGCGCTGTGTGCGCGCGGCCGGGCGACGGTCATCGCCGAGCAGATGCCGTCGGCGCCGGATTACACCGCGGTGCAGCTGGACGTCGACGTGATCGACGACCATCGGCAGTCCGCGTTCGCCGTCGACCGTGGCATCCAGCGCACCGTCCTCGACGACACCGAATTGCGGGCGCTGGAGGGTCGGGTCGAGACCCTGCGATCCTGGGCCGACAACGGGCCCGCAGCGTAAGTTCCTCTACGGCACACCATCTGGACAGAAGGGTTTTCATGAGCGTCACACTCGCCAAGGGCGGCAATGTCTCGCTGTCGAAGCAGACCGACAACCTCACCAAGGTGGCGGTCGGTCTCGGCTGGGACGTGCGTACCACCACCGGTGCCGACCACGACCTGGACGCCAGCGCGTTGGCGACCGGCACGAATCTGAAAGTGCTCTCGGACCAGCACTTCGTCTTCTACAACAACCTGCGCTCGCCGGAAGGCACCATCGAGCACACCGGTGACAACCTGACCGGTGAGGGCGACGGCGACGACGAGATCATCAACGTCGATCTGGCCGCCACCCCGCCGACGATCACCAACATCTTCTTCCCGGTGTCGATTCACGACGCCCAGGCCCGTGGCCAGTCGTTCGGCCAGATCCGCAACGCCTACATCCGCGTCACCGACGCGAACACCGGCGTGGAACTGGCGCGCTACGACCTGTCCGAGGACGCGTCCACGGAGACCGCGATGGTGTTCGGCGAGCTCTACCGCCACAACAGCGAATGGAAGTTCCGCGCGGTCGGCCAGGGTTACGCCTCGGGCCTGGCGGGCATCGCCCGCGACTACGGCGTGAATCTCTGACCAACCACGACAGGAAGGCGGGCGACCGAGTGTCGCCCGCCTTCGCTGTGCTCGCTGTCATCGTGATTGTGTGACCGGCACCCGTCGTGGCGGGACCACGCCCGCCTGATCGAGCAGCGCGAAGTACTTGCGCAGCATCAGTACGGCGGTGGTGGCCAGGCCGGCCGTCAAGCCCCACCAGACCCCGGCCGCGCCCAGATGCAGCGGGAAGGCGAGCAGCAGCGCTGAGGGCAGGCCCACGCCCCAGTAACCGACCAGTGACAGCCGGAAGCCCGCGGAGGTCTCCTTCAGACCACGCAGGAGCCCGGTGCCGATGTTCTGGGCGGCGTCGAAGAATTGCAGCACGATGCCGATGAGCAACAGGGTGTGCGCGATGGCGACGGTGCCGGTGTCGGTGGTATCGAGGAACGGTGCGAGCACGATGTCCGGGGCGAGCACGTAGACAGCGCCGGTGACGATCGCGATCACCGCGGCCATCCGCAGCGCCAGCCAGGCCAGCGCCCGCGCGTGCCCGAACTCATCGCGCGCGACCGCATCGCTCACCAGGATCGACGCCCCGTGGGACAGCCCGATCGCCATCTGGAACACGATGTAGATGATCTGGTAGACCACATTGTGCGCGGCCAGCGCGGCCGGCCCGAAGCTGCCCATCACCAGCGCGAGCACCGAGAACATGCCCGCTTCCGAACCGTAGGTGAGCGCGATCGGCGTGCCGAGGCGCAGTTCCTCGCGCACGGTCGCCCAGCGCACCGGCCACGGCGTCGAGGGCAGGGTGCGGCCGAGTTGCTCGTCGCGGCGCACCATCGCCCAGAACACCCCGAAGGTGATCAGGAAGACCAGCGAGGTCGCGATGCCGACACCGGTCAGGCCCATCGCCGGAATGCCGGCCCAGCCGTGGATGAAGGCCAGTGCCAGCACCAGATTCAAGGCCACCGAACCGAGCGTGACCAGCAGCAACGCCTGGGGCCGCTGCATGCCGACGGTGTATTGGCGCAGCACCTGGAACCACAGACACGGCAGTAACCCTGGCGCGAGGGCGATCATCATCGGCCGCGCCGCGTCGAGCACACCGGCATCCTGGCCGAGCCACGGCAGTACCCACCCGAGCCCGATCAGCAGCGCGCCGCCGAGCAGTCCGGCGATCGTCGCAATGACGAATGCCGCCCGGACCACCGCGCGCACTTCGTCGTCGGCCGAACCGCCGCGCTTCCCGGCCGCGCCGAGCGCGCCCGCGATCTGATTCCCGGTGCCGGTGATCAGCCCGACGCACATCGTGCGGATCTGGTTGAACAGCACCAGCGCCAGCCCGCCCGCGGCGACCTCGCGCACACCGAGGGTGCCCATCAGCGCGAGATTGGTCGTCGAGACCGCGATCTGCGCCAGTTGGGTGAGCGCGATCGGCGTCGCCAGCCTGGCCAGCGCGCTGCTATCGGTCGCCGTGCCGTTCACCCACCCGCTCCGTGGTTCGTCTCGCGCGCGATCGCGCTCACCTGACCTCCATCAATTCGTCCTGGCGCCGCAGCGGTGAATAGCGGCGCAGCAGGGTGGTCACTTCCGCTTCGGCGGCGGGATCGAGCAGGTCGCGGGCGCTCATCCAGTCGTCGTCGAACACGGTGTCGAGATACTTCTCGCCACCATCACACACGATGGTCACCACGGTGGACCCGGCCGGGAACTCCTCGAGCCGCGCCAAGGCATTGTGCACCGAACCGCCCGCCGAACCACCGATCAACAGACCGTGTGTCCTGGCGACGGCGCGGGTGGTGGCGAAGGCGTCGACGTCGCTCACCTTCACGCCCTCGTCGAGCAGGGCGTAGTCGACGGCGGTGCCGATGGTCGCGCCGGGTGGGGTGCCGGTGCCCGACTGCCAGTACGGTCCGCCCTCGCCGCCGAAGGCGATGGATCCGACCGGCTCGATCCCGATCACCCGGGCGGGCAGGCCGAGGTCGCGCAGCCGGGTGGCGGTGCCGAACAGGGAGCCGCCGGTGCCGACCGCGGAGAGCAGTATGTCGACCCGTTCGACCTCGGCCAGCAATTCCTCCGCTACGGCGTAGTAGCCGACGGCGTTGGCGTCGTTGTTGTGCTGTTCGGTGAAGTACGCGTCGTCGCGGGCAGCCGCCATGGCCTCGGCGAGGTCTTCCCGGGCCGAGGTGGCCAGCTCGTCGTCACCGTCGTCGGCGACGAACACCAGGTCGGTGCCCATGGCTCGCATCGCGCGCAACTTGTCCTTACAGGCGTGGTTGTCGACCACGGCGGTGAATCGATAGCCACGTTCGGCCGCGACCACCGCCAAGCCGAGTCCGGTGTTGCCGGACGTCGACTCGATGATATGCCCGCCATCGCGCAGCAAACCTCGCCGCTCCGCGTCGAGCACCATCGAACGGGCCATTCTGATCTTGGCGGCACCGGTCGGATTGAACTGCTCGAGCTTGAGCAGCAGCCGCGTGCCGGTGTCGGTGACGGCGAGTTCGAACAGGGGCGTGCGGCCGATCAGGTCCGTCACGCGCGTGACGAGAGCCATGGGTTGTTCCTCCATCGGATCGAGAGCTCGGGTGGATCAGCGGGCAGTGCTGTCCAGGCTCCAGCGCAGTCGGTCCGCGCCTGGGCGCAACACCACCTTCGGCGGGAGCGGGAGTTCGTGGAACGGGGACTCGTTGGAGTCCATCTGATACCCGGCGGTGTTCGGGTAGACGAGCAGGTCGCCGGTTCGTGCGCGGCGGGGCAGCGGGATGCGCCGTCTGCTGAGCAGGTCGGACTCCAGACAGGTGGTGGCGCCGACGCAGGTGGGGGTGAGGTGGCCGGCGCTTTCGGGCCACAGCACGGGATCGGGCAGGTATTCACTGTCGAACCACTGTTCGGACAGGCTGAGACTGGTGCCGTCGACGGTGAGGATGTCGTACGGGCTTCCCTGTGCGGTCCGGGTTTTCACGCCCTGGACCCGGAAGACGGAACTTCCCGCCCGGTCGAGCAGGGCCCGGCCGGGCTCGACCGCGAGCCGTATTCCGTTGTCGCGCAACAGTCCGGCGAGGTCGTTGTGGGAGAGAACGGCGTCGAGCATGGCCGCGCCGGGAGCCGGGAAGTGATAGGGGTAGTAGTCGCCGGGCGGATTCGTGTGGAACCACTTGTCGCTGAGGGTGTTCTGGAACTCGGTCCACGCCGAGGCATCGAGATAGTCGACGCCGAACCCGCCACCGATCGAGATCGTGTCCGCCCGATGGCCGTTGGCTCGTGCGCGCCTGCAGTGCCCGACCAGCGCGGCCGCCTGTTCGGAGCGGTCGACAGCGTCATAGCCGGACAGGTGGAAACTGAAGCCCGACAGCGTGATCGGTGCACCGATGGCCTGGATCGCTTGTTCGAGCTCCATCGGGTCGAGCCCGAAGCGGCTGGTCGAGCCCTCCGGCAGTACCCGGAGCAGCACTCGCACCGGCAGTTCGAGCGCGGCGAGCCGGTCGAGTTCGTCGAGCGCGTCGATCGCGATCAACGACCCGTGCCGAGCCGCCAGCCACAGCAGCTCGTCGGACTTCGCGGGCCCGGTGACCATCAGGTCCTCGCCGCGCACCCCCTGCCCCAGCGCCGCGACGAGTTCTCCGGTGCTGGCGACATCGATCCCCGCCCCGCTCTCCGCGCACGCCCGAGCCACGCACGCCGCCTTGTTCGCCTTCTTCCCGAAGTAGACGAACCCGTCGACGTCTGCCTCGGTGAAGACCGACTGAAACGCCCGGATATTCACCGCGACGCGCTCGGGGAACAGCACATGAAACGGTCCACCGACCGCGTCGGCGATCTCGCGGAGCAGGCGGGGATCGGCGAGCAGCCGCTGTTGCGCCACGTCGGTGTGAGCGGGCATCGGCGGTGCGCAGTGCGCCGGCCGGTCGGTGGTCGCCGACGGCGCCCGGTCGGCGACGCGGTCCTCGATGTGCGGCGGGCTCGGCGGAACCCGCGCGTCGGATCGCGGCGCGGCCCGCGGGGTGCTGTCCCCGGCGACCCCGGGCTGCGCACCCGTCAGTCCCACAACGGCACCTCCGTGCCACGTCCTTCGGCGATCGCCCTGGCGGCCAGTGCGTGCGCGACCGCGATATCGGTGAGCACCAGTCCGCTGTTGTAGACGAAGATCTTCTCGTCCTCGGTCCGGCGGGCCACGGCGCTTCGGGTGAGCACTTGCGGCAGTTCGGCATCCACCGAACGCAGCGTTCCGTCGGGTCCGGCCATGTCGGTGCCCGTCAGCGCCATCTGCGCCGCGCTGGTGGCGACGACCCGATCGGCCTCGACCAGCGTCGACGGCGCCAGACCGTAGCCCACCAGCACCGCCACCGAACCCGGTGCCAGATGCGAGGATTCCAGGGCCACCTCGGTGCCGGGTCCGGCCGTGGCCAGCACCACATCGGCGGAGGCCGCCGCCGCGTATGGGTCGTCGACCACGTCGAGCAGCGCGTGGGGCGCCGCGTCGGCCAGGTGCGAGTGCACGGCGGCCAGTCCCTCGGGATGAGTGCCGTACACCATCAGCTTGCGCAACTGCGGGTTCGCGGCGAGCAAGTGCGGCAGCGCATTACGTCCCTGGGTCCCGGTACCGATGAGCAGCACGCTCTCCGCCCCGCGCCGCACCGTCTCGCGCACCAGCAGTGCCGACACGGCGGGCGTACGCAACGCGCCGACCCGCGCGCAGTCCATCATCGCGATGGGGGCGCCGGTGGTGTCGTCGTAGAGCGTGATGGTCGTGTAGTACCGCTTGGTGCTGCGGTCGTGACCGGGATCGAATTTGTAGGAGGTCTTCATGGCCACCACGCGCCGGCGCCCGTCGCGGCCCAGCATGGCGTAGGACACCGACGAGCCGCCGGGGTCCGCGACGCTCAGCTTGCGTGGATTGTCGGATTCGCCCGCCGCGAAGGCGAGATAGGCCTCCTCGACGGCGCGCACCACTTCGGCGGGGCTGATCGGTACGTCGGCCAGGTCGCTGCGGGAGAGGACGCGCAGCCCGATCCCGCGGTCACGGTTGTTCAACGGATCCTCGTTCATCTGCCATGCCCCGCTCTGCTGTCCGATCAGCGGTCGCCCGGAACGGCGCGACCACACGTTGGCCATACCCATTCTCGGACGACTCCTGCGCGCGCCGACGGCGTTCGGGCAGTCGGACGTTGATGCGTTTGAGCCAGCGGTCGGTGCCGTCGTAGCGCGCGCGGAACGGAACGCGCCCGTGCACGGCCACGTCGTTGTCCACCAGCAAGAGCTCGCCGGGGGCCAGCGCGGGGGCGTGACTGACCCTGGCGAGTTCGGCGGTGAGCCTGGCGTAGGCGGCGCGGAAGACTTCGTCCGCATCGTCGATCGGGGTGTAGGCGGGATCGTAACGTGCTGTGACAGCGTCATTTTCGTCGAGCCACAGCGTCGGCAACGGTGCGAGCTGATCGAAACCGGTGCCGTAGGAGACATCGGGCAGGATCGGCAGCGTGGGGGTGGTGAGGGTGCGCAGGTCCTCGCCGGACAGGCGCACTTCGCGCACCGAGGAGACCGTGGTGGCGACCCGGTCGGGGTTGCGCAGGCAGGCCAGCATGAGCAGGTTCGCGCGCTGAGCGTGGAAGGCATCCTCGGTGTGCGGGCTGAGCAGGGTGGAACTGCTCGCGCCCGACTGCTCGTCCTCGTGGCCCGCGGCAGGCACGATGTTGTTGACCAGCCTGCCGTTCTGCTGGCCCTGCCAGCCGAACGGCTCACCGGCACAACGCCCGAGCAGCAACATCACGATGTCGAGTTCGAGCGAGCCGGGATGCGCGTGCTCGGCCGCGGCCTGCCAGTGCTGCGGGGTGGGACCGAAATCGGCGTCGTCGACAGGCAACCCGCGCACCACGGTCGCGCCCGCGGCGGTGGCGGGCGGTCGAACGGCGTGGCGCAGGCTGTCGGGCAGGTCGCCGACGCGCTCGGTGATCCGGGCGATCAACGCGGGATCGTGCAGGGTCGTGGTGTGTGGTGCGTCACCTAATCGGTGGCGAATATCTGTCGCGAGCGATCGGAGCGCCGTCGCGGCGTCGGGATCGAGCTCGCGGTATTCGATGTCGTGCTGGTGAATCGTCATACGTTCGGAGAGAACGCTTTTCACCGGTTTCCCTTCTTCGCATCGGTCGAAAGCGGGTGAACTTCAGGCTCGATGTGCGAAGGTAGTGCCTGTCGTGTGATTAGGCAAGACTTACCTAATGCGTCGGCGAGGGAAATAGCCGATCCATATAACGTAGCTTCCTACCCGAGTTGGCGAAGTGAGCGCTGGCCGGGGTGTCGCGGGTCGCTGCGGTTCGGTGACGGTCGAAGTGAAGCTCCCCACTCGGAACCTCTTTTAGGCTAGCCTCGCCTAGTTTGCGGCGTCGGGAAAGGGGTTTCGGCGCACGCGGTTCGAGGAGGCAACACGATGGGTTTCACTCGCAGGCAGCTCTTCCAATCCGGCGTCGGCGTCACCGCACTACTACTGGCGGCGGCATGCGGCACCGATGATCGGTCCGCCACCGCGCAGCGCGGCGGCACTCTGCGAGTCGGCGCGCTCGGCACGGCCGCTCGCAGCGAACGCGACCCGCACGCCAACCTCAGCAACGACAGCGACTTCCTCATCGCCTCGCTCGTCTACGACGCACTCACTGTTCCCGGCGCGGATCCGACCGTCGCTCCGCGCCTCGCCTCGCGCTGGGAGCCCAGCGCGGACAACCGCAGCTGGACCTTCACCATCGCCGACGGCGCGACCTTCCACAACGGTGCGCCGGTGACCGCCGACGACGTGGTGTGGTCGATGCGACGCCTGCGCTCGGTCGGTGGCGCGTCGAAGATGCCGGTGGCCGAGAACGACATCGTCGCCGACGGTCCGAACCGCGTCGTGTTCACCATGCCCGCACCCAATACCCAACTGCCGCTGCTGCTTCGGCTGATGACCTTCACTGTGCCGAAGGACACCACCGACTTCACCGCCGCGATCGGCACCGGCCCGTTCCGGCTCGAGTCCTACCAGGGCGGCAACGCCCGGCTGGTGCGCAACGAGCGCTGGCACGGCACCCCGCCACTGCTCGACGCCATCGAGGTGACGATGTTCGACAGCGTCACCGCTCTGGGCAACGCGGCGCTGGGCGGGCAGATCGACCTCGCTTCCAATGTGGGCGCGATCGCAGGCCGCACCGCCGCGGGACGCGGCGACCTGCAGGTGATCCGGCGCGCCGACGACACCATGCTCGGCGTGGCGATGCGTGCCGCCGACGGCCCGTTCGCCGATGCCAGGGTGCGCACGGCGTTGCGTCTCGGTGTCGACCGGACCGCGC
This sequence comes from Nocardia sp. NPDC056541, assembly GCF_042794235.1. Taxonomy (NCBI): domain Bacteria; kingdom Bacillati; phylum Actinomycetota; class Actinomycetes; order Mycobacteriales; family Nocardiaceae; genus Nocardia; species Nocardia sp. NPDC056541. The sequence goes on along the minus strand of NZ_JBHTUD010000013.1, from coordinate 92,849 downwards.
TGGTCAACCAGGTGCACTCCGGCTACGGCACCGTCGCCGCCGACGTTCTCGGCACCGCCGACCCGCTCTACGACACCACGCTGCGCCGCGACCGCGACGTCGAACGCGCGAAAACCCTGCTGCGCGAAGCCGGGTTCGACACCGGCCGCAGCTACCCGTTCGTGACGAAGGCCGAAGTTCCGGGCGAGGTCGAATCGGCGAAGGTGATCGCCACCCAGCTCGCCGAGATCGGCGTCCGGCTCGACGTGCAGGTGGTCGAATCGGCCGCGTTCTACGACCAGACCTGGCTCAACGCACCGCTGTACACGGTGTCGTGGGGGACCAACGACTCGGTGCTGTTCCTGGCCGACAAGCTGATGACCTCGGGCACCAACCGCAACGAAACCGCCTTCCGTGACCCGGAATTCGATACCGCCGACGCCAAAGCCCTTGCCGCGTCCGGCGAAGACTACACGCGTGCGGTGCGCGAACTGCAGCGCATCGAGTTCGAGCGTGGCGGCTATCTGGTGTGGGGCATGGCCGACGGTGTCGACATCGCCGCGTCGACGGTGCGTGATCTGCCGACGCTCGGCGGTTTCGCGCGCGTCCAGCTGGAACGTGCCTGGCTGGCGTGAATGTCATGAAAACCTTTGCCCTGCCGATGGTGCGGCGGATCGCGCTCCTGATGACCCTGCTGGCCATCGTGTACGTCGCGGTGGATCTGCTGCCGGGCAACGCGGCGCGGGCGGCGCTCGGCAGGGACGCGGATCCGGCCGCGCTGGCGGCCAAGGAGCACGAGCTCGGCCTGGATCGCGCGCTGCCGGTGCAGTTCCTGGACTGGATCTGCGGGGTACTCACCGGAGACTTCGGGCAGACCGCCCGCGGGAATTCGATCGGTGCGCTGCTGGCCGACAAGTTCCCGCAGACTCTGCTGCTCGGGGGGATCGCGTTGCTGCTGACCATCGCGGTGTCGCTGGGGCTCGGCTGCTGGTGGGCGATGCGTCCGACCGCGCTCGGGGCGCGAATTCTGCAGCCCGTCAGCACGGTTGCCGTGGCGGTACCGGAGTTCGTCGGTGGCACGATGCTGATCCTGGTGTTCTCCCTGGCCACCGGATGGCTTCCGGCCGTGACCATTACCGGCCGATCCGGCTTTCCCGTCGGCCCCGAGATGCTGGTGCTTCCGGTGCTGGCGCTGGCGATTCCGCAGATCGGCTGGAACGCCCGAGTCGTGCGCTCGGCGCTGCTCGATGTCGCCGCGGCCGCGCATGTGGAAAGTGCTGTGCTGGAAGGGCTGCCGACACGCACGATTCTCTTCCGGCACATGCTGCCGTTCGCGGCGCCGACCATCGTCGCCGGATACGCCACCTCTGTCGGGATGCTGTTCGGCGGTGCGCTGGTGGTCGAGACGCTCTTCAACTATCCCGGTGTCGGCGCCGTTCTCGCCGGGTCCGTCGCCGACCGTGACTCCACCATGGTCGCCGCGGTGGTCGCACTGACGGCGATCGTCATCATGGCGCTGCTCGCGATCGCCGACATCGTCCGGGCGTGGGCGTCGAGGAGTGCGCGATGAGCAAGCCCGACGCGGAAGGCCGAGCGGTGGTGTCCAAGTGGGGCGCCTACTCGGTGGCGGCCGGTGTGGGACTGGTTGTGCTGCTCGCGGTGGTCGGGCCGCTCTTCGCGCCCTACCCGGGGGACGCAGCCGTCGGGATGCCGTTCGCGCAGCCGGGTGGGGGAGCGTTGCTCGGGACGGATCGGCTCGGCCGGGATGTGTTCAGCCATCTACTCACCGGCGGCACGCAGCTGCTGGCCGTCTCCGCGGTGATCGCGGTGGCGGTGACCGTGCTGTCGGCCGTCCTCGGCGCGATCGCCGCCGTGCGCCCGCGTGCGGGCAAGATCATCGAACTCTGCGGCGATCTGGTGATCCTGCTGCCCGCGGTCCTGGGCATCCTGCTGGTGCTCACCGCATGGCCCCAGGGTGGTGTCACCGCGCTGATCGCGGTGTCGCTGCTGTTCGGAGTTCCCTACTGCGCCAGGATCTTCGCGGCGTCCGCCTCGACCATCGCGGCCTCCGGCTACGTCGAAGCCGCCGTCGCCAGTGGAGAATCCCTGTCCCACCTGGTCTTCCGCGAAATCCTGCCCAACCTGCGCGCCGTCTTCACCACCCAGCTCGGCCTGCGCTTCGTCGTCGCCGTGTATCTCGTCAGCACCATCGCCTTCCTCGGCGTCTCCGCGCTCGACTCCGACAACTGGGCGATCATGGTCCGAGACAATGCCTCCGGGCTGCTCCTGAATCCCTGGGCGGTGCTGGCACCGAGCGCGGCCATCGCCATCGTGGCGGTCGGTGTGAATCTGGTGGTGACCAGTGGGCCCAGGACCCGCCAGACCCCGAAAATCGCATCGGATGTGGTCGCCGCTGCCGGGATTGCGCCGGCTGGCGCTGGATGTGGGATCTCGGTGGTGGATTCGGGGGATGCGGTGGCGGTGGACGCGTTCAGCGTTGTCGCTGACAGCGGGGCGGTATTGCTGGCGCCGTTGTCGTTTCGGCTGAAGTCGGGGACGGTCACCGCGCTCACCGGTGCATCGGGTGCGGGGAAGTCGACGGCGATGCGTGCGCTGCTCGGACACCTGCCCGCCGGGGCTCGCGGGCAGGGCGCCGTGCTTGTCGCGGGACAGGATGTGTTCGCGCTCGACGCGGGCGCGCTGCGCGCATTCCGTCGTGAACAGATCGCCTACGTCGGCCAGGATCCCGGCTCCGAACTCAACCCGCTGCTTCGCGTCCGGGCAGTCCTGGCCGAGGCGGCGCCCGGCACCTCCGACGCCGACCGCCTCGCCGTCCTCGCGCAAGTGGGTCTCGATCCCACCCATCTCCGCCGTCGCTGCGCCCGCCTCTCGGGCGGGCAGCAACGCCGTGTCGCCCTGGCCCGAGCCATTCTCCGCCGCCCCCGGATCCTCGTCCTCGACGAACCACTCGCAGGTCTCCACAGCACTCTCCGCACCGAAATAGCCCAGCTGATCGCGACTCTCGCCACCGAGAACCGCACGGCCGTCCTGCTCTCCGGCCACGACACCGACGCGATCAACGTCATCGCCGACTCCGTGATCGAGCTCGATCCACCCGGTGATCGGCCGGTGAATGTCGCTGCCGTGGTGACTGATCCGGTGCGCGCCGAACACCTGGCCGACGAGCGCGCGGGGGCGACCGGCCGTCGACCCGTCGATCCGGCGGCCGAGGGCGCGGGGAGCGAGGAAGCATCTCGAACGAACGGCTCGGCGGGCGCCGACGAGGTGATCGCCTTGCAGGCCACATCGATCAACGCCGACGCGGGCGGCCACAGGGTGCTCGAGAACGTCGGTTTCAGCCTGTCCCCGGGCGCGGCCCTTGCTGTCGTAGGGCCGTCCGGGGCGGGTAAGACCACGCTCGCGCGGGTGATCGCGGGTTTGCACCCCGACGCCGGCGGATCGCTGGATGTGGGTGGTGTGCGCGTTCCGGTGGGAAGCGGGCGCCGGATCAGGGTCGGCGCCAACGGGATCCAACTCGTCACCCAGAACCCGCGCGCGGCGTTGAACCCGCGCCGCACCGTCGAGCAGACCCTGGCACGCCCGTTGCGCCGCATCGCGCGAGTCACCGGACCCGAAATCCGCACCCGCGTCAGCGCTCTGCTCGCCGCGGTCGACCTCCCCGCCGACCTCGCCGGCCGCCGGCCCCATCAACTCTCCGGTGGTCAACGTCAACGAGTGGCTCTGGCCCGCGCCCTCGCCGCCGACCCGGCCGTCCTGATCTGCGACGAGATCACCACCGCCCTCGACACCGAAACCGCCACGGCCATCATGTCCCTGCTCGACCGTCTCCGCGCCGACCGTGCCACCGCGATCATTCTGATCAGCCACGACATGACCCTGGTCCGCGGCCACTGCACCGATCTCCTCGTTCTCGATCAGGGCCGAGTAGTCGAAACAGGCACCCCGGAAACAGTTCTCACCACCCCGACCCACCGGGCCACCGCGGCGCTTCTCGGCTGATACCGCCCTCGTCGAACCAGTTAGCCGTGACCTGTAATTCGTCCGTAGCCGGCCAACCGCGGGATTCGCGGGGAGCTGAGAAGTGGCTGTGAGATGTGCGCAAAGCGCGCTGGATCTGGATGATTGAACAGATGTCAGTGCAGAAGGTCGGCGTGGCCGCCGCAGTCGCGATCAGCGCCCTGTTAGCGGGGTGCAGTTCGCTCGCGTCGATCCCCGATGACATGCCGCCGGGGCCGGGGGTCGCGCTGCCGCTGATCGATGTCGACGCACCCGGCCGCGCGGCCGAACAGCTACGCGGCTGGGCCGACGAGCAGTCCGACGCGATCGGCATCCAACCGGTCGCGCTCGAGGCCTACGGCTACGCCGCCGCCGTGCTGGCGAAGTCGAAGCCCGAATGCGGAATCGCCTGGACCACCATCGCCGGCATCGCCAGCGTGGAGAGCGGACACGGCACCCATCGCGGTGCCGGCGTCGACGCCGACGGGACCGTGCGCCCGGCGATCATCGGCGTCGCCCTCGACGGCACCCGAGGCAACGCCGACATCCGCGACACCGACGGCGGCAGCCTCGACGGCGACACCACCTACGACCGTGCCGTCGGCCCGCTGCAGTTCATTCCCGAAACCTGGAAGCGCTGGGGTGTCGACGCCAACGGCGACGGCGTGGCCGATCCGCAGAACATCGATGACGCCGCCCTCACCGCCGCCCGCTACCTCTGCACCCGCGGCGGCGATCTGACCTCGGCCGACGGCTGGCAGCGCGCCTTGTTCGCCTACAACCAGTCGAACAAGTACATGCATGTGGTGCGCGATCGCGCCGCCATATACAGCATCGGCCGCCGCGTGTAGTTGCCCATGGCCCGGAGTGCCGGTTACTCCACACTCCGCCGAGACGATAGGCTCGGCACCGCACGGCCCTTCCCGTGATACCTACCGTGCCTTCCGTCGTAAGGAGCAGTTTTCGTGGCCATTATCGAACAGGTCGGAGCTCGCGAGATTCTGGATTCGCGCGGCAATCCCACCGTCGAGGTCGAGATCGCCCTCGACGACGGCACCCTGACCAGGGCAGACGTACCTTCCGGTGCGTCCACCGGCGAGCACGAGGCCGTCGAGCTGCGTGACGGCGGCGACCGCTACGGCGGCAAGGGTGTGACCAAGGCCGTCGAGGGTGTTCTCGACGAGATCGCGCCCGCCATCATCGGCCTCGACGCCGTGGAGCAGCGCACCGTCGACCAGGTCCTGCTGGACCTGGACGGCACCCCCGACAAGTCCCGCCTCGGCGCGAACGCCCTGCTGGGTGTGTCGCTGGCCGTGGCCCGCGGTGCCGCAGAGTCCTCGGGTCTCGAGCTGTTCCGCTACCTGGGCGGCCCGAACGCCCACGTGCTGCCGGTCCCGATGATGAACATCCTCAACGGTGGCGCGCACGCCGACACCGGCGTGGACGTGCAGGAATTCATGGTCGCCCCGATCGGCGCGCCCACCTTCCGCGAGGCACTGCGCTGGGGCACCGAGGTGTACCACTCGCTCAAGGCCGTGCTGAAGGAGAAGGGCCTGTCCACCGGCCTCGGTGACGAGGGCGGCTTCGCCCCCGACGTCGCGGGCACCGTGGAGGCGCTCGACCTGATCAGCGTCGCCATCGAGCGCGCGGGCTACAAGCTCGGCACCGATGTGGCGCTGGCGCTCGACGTGGCCGCCACCGAGTTCCACACCGAGGGCGAGGGCTACAAGTTCGAGGGCAAGATCCGCACGGCCGCCGAGATGGGCGAGTTCTACGCGGACCTGCTCACCCGGTACCCGCTGGTCTCCATCGAGGACCCGCTGTCGGAAGACGACTGGGACGGTTGGGTCGCACTGACCGACGCCATCGGCGACAAGGTGCAGCTGGTCGGCGACGACCTGTTCGTCACCAACCCCGAGCGCCTCGAAGAGGGCATCGCCAAGGGCGCGGCCAACGCGCTGCTGGTGAAGGTCAACCAGATCGGCACGCTCACCGAGACCCTCGACGCTGTCGAGCTGGCGCACCGCAACGGTTACAAGACCATGATGTCGCATCGTTCGGGCGAGACCGAGGACACCACCATCGCCGACCTCGCGGTCGCCGTCGGTTCGGGCCAGATCAAGACCGGTGCTCCCGCGCGTTCCGAGCGGGTCGCCAAGTACAACCAGCTGCTGCGCATCGAGGACGCCCTCGGTGATTCGGCACGCTACGCGGGTGACGTGGCGTTCCCGCGTTTCACCGGCGAATTCTGAAAGCAGTACAGGGGCGGTAGCGAATGACCGAGCGACGTGCGCGTGGAACCAGTCCTGGTGGACGAGGCGACAGGCGCACGTCGCGGGCCGCGCGCTCGCGCCCCCGTCTGGACACGCCGAGCCGCCCCACCGCGGCCAAACGTCCCACCCGCCGCCGCCCGGATTCGGCCACCTCGCGCAAGCCCAGCGGCAAGCTCGAGCGCAGCGAACACACCATTCTCGGTCTCTCGACCGGTAAAGCGGTGATCCTGGCGGCGGTGCTGTGCGGCCTCGCGCTGACCTTGGCCGTGCCCACGCGCACCTATTTCAGCCAGCGCGCCGAGGCCGTGGCACTGGCCAAACAGCGGACCGAGCTCGAAGCCGACCTGGCGGGCTTGCGCGATCGTCGTGCGCAACAACAGGATCCGGCCTACATCCGTTCCGAGGCGCGTGATCGTCTGCGCTTGGTGATGCCCGGCGAAACCCCCTACATCGTGCAGATTCCCGGCATCGAAGCACCAGCGCCGCCGCCGATGAGCACCCGCACCGCGGCGCCCGACCCCTGGTACACCGACCTGTGGCGCAGCATCTCCGAACCAGCCCCGGAAGGACCACGGTGACGACACCGAACGCCGACGACCTCGAGATCATCGCGAAGCAGTTGGGCCGCGAGCCTCGCGGAGTGCTCGAAGTCGCCTACCGCACCCCCGACGGCCTGCCCGCCGTGGTGAAGACCGCGCCCCGCCTGCCCGATGGCACCCCGTTCCCCACGCTCTACTACCTGACCGATCCCCGGCTCACCGCCGAGGCGAGCAGGCAGGAGTCGGCCGGGGTGATGCGCGAGATGACCGAACGCCTCGCCACCGACCCCGAACTGGCCGCCGCCTACCGTCGCGCGCACGAGAGCTACCTGGCCGAACGTAACGAGATCGAGTCCCTCGGCACCGATTTCACCGGTGGCGGCATGCCCGACCGGGTGAAGTGCCTGCACGTGCTGATCGCGCACTCCCTCGCCAAGGGGCCCGGTCTGAACCCCTTCGGTGACGAGGCCGTCGCGCTGGCCGCCGCCGCGGGCTTCCGCGGGACCGCGATCCCCGCCGACTGGCCCGCCGCACCTGACGAACAGGCATAATCGCGGGCAGTGCCCGTACGTGGGTCGAGACCTCTGGAGGACACCATGAGTGAGCGCATCGCCGCAGTCGACTGCGGCACCAACTCGATCCGCCTGCTGATCGCCGAGGTCGGGGCCGACGGCGGCCTCACCGACGTGCACCGGGAGATGCGCATCGTGCGGCTCGGTCAGGGTGTGGACGCCACCGGACGCCTCGCGCCCGAAGCCATCGAACGCACCCGCCTCGCCCTGGCCGATTACGTGGATGTGATGGTGGCGCAGGGTGTCTCACGCGTCCGCATGGTCGCCACCTCCGCCACCCGCGATGCCGCCAACCGCGACGATTTCTTCTCGATGACCCGCACCGAACTCGGCCGCGTCGTGCCCGACGCGGTCGCCGAGGTGATCACCGGCGACGAGGAAGCGCGACTGTCCTTCGCCGGTGCCGTCGGTGAATTGTCCGCTGATGCGGGACCTTTCGTCGTGGTCGATCTCGGCGGCGGCTCGACCGAACTGGTCGTCGGCGACGAGAACGGTGTCCAGGCAGCCTATTCCGCGGATATCGGCTGTGTCCGCATCACCGAACGCTGCCTGGCGGGCAACCCGCCGACCGCCGACCAGGTCGCTGCCGCACGCGAATTCGCCCAGCAGAAGCTCGATGAGGCCTTCGCGAAGGTCCCCGTCGACAAGGTGCACACCTGGGTCGGGGTGGCGGGCACGATGACCACGATCACCGCCGTCGCCCTCGACCTGCCCGAATACGACTCCGCGCGGGTGCATCTCACCCGCCTGAGCCTCGCCGAGGTGCACCAGGTGTGCGACCGACTGATCGGCATGAACCACGACGAACGCGCCGCCCTCGGCCCGATGCATCCCGGCCGCGTCGATGTGATCGGCGGCGGCGCGGTGATCACCGAAGTACTGGCCGACGAATTGGCAGGCCGCGCGGGAGTTTCCGAACTCGTCGTCAGCGAGCACGACATCCTCGACGGTATCGCCATGTCGATCCTCGACGCACCCGCCTGACTTCCGGCTCCCCGACGAGCGCAATCGCACCGGGTTCGGGTCGGCGGGTGTGCGCGACCCGGGTCAGGTGTCCGAGGCTGCGAGCGTCTCGGCTTCGGCCCGGAGTTCGGCCGCCTCGGCGGTCCGCTCCAATGCCGTCAATCCGGCGGTCTGGGTGGTCAGCGCGGTAACGAGCGACGCCTTCAATCCCTGCCCGAGCAACTGAACCGCGACCGCCTGCTGCTTCGTCGCGGTTTTCGCCCGCGGCCGGGTGGCTTTCGCGACCAGCGCCGGAAACCGCTTGTCGAAGCGGCGGACGAGCTGACGACGCAGGTCGATCTCTTCGGCCCGTAGCTCGACGGCTTCGCGCTTACGGTGGAGTTCGTCGAGGTAGAACGCCTCCTCGTAGAGCGACTGCGCCAAGTCGAGCATCTTCGCGTGTCGCAGCGGCCCGCTGACCAGCTCGCGGCGTGCCGCCGACGATTCCGCCGCGTGCAGCAGGGCCAAGTCGCTGTGGGCGCTGATCCAATAGCGGCGCGCCATCCTGGCGTGGTATTCACCGAGCTTGTCGTTGATCCCGTGCGCCCCGATCACGAACGGCGGCGGCCGGAGCCCGAGCGTGGGCCCCGAGGCATACATCGACGACCGATCGATACGCGGCGTCTGCTCCGGATGCGCCGACGCGAGCTCCTGTTCGACGTGCCGCAGCGCGGTCCCGTGGGCGAGCAGCCAGCCGTCGGCCACCTCGGAGGCGACCGCCAGATAGGTCACCGCGCCGAGGAACAGCGCCCCGGCCGCGGCGACCGGCCAGGTCCACCCCGAGGGCGACAGCTTCCACACCGATATCGCCACCGCGTCCGCAACGGCGACCGATACGAAGAACCATCCGGCGAAGCGGGTTCCGCGAGCGGACAGGGTGGCCAGTGCCATCCACACGATGCCCCGGCCGACACCCGTGAACCCGATGCCGGGTATCACCAGGACTATCAGCCAGGCTTCCTCGCCGGTCCACAACCACAGCGGCCCCGCGATCGACCAGGCGAGTAGTGCCCAGATGAACGCGGCTCCCCAGCTACCGAAATCCTCCCCATCCATGCCGCGATGTTCGCAGGTGCCGCCGACAGAAAGCTTGCCGGATTCTTGGAATCCGCCGGTTCAGCTGCCGGTGCGCTCGCGATGCCGGCACCCGGGCCAGCAGCACGGACGCCGCTGACCTTCCTCCAGCTCCTCCTGGGTGCGCCGAATCCGCCGTGCGCGGGTCACGTCCTGCTTGGCGTCCTCGACCCAGCAGATGAACTCGTTGCGGGCCAGCGGCGTGATGTCCTGCCAGGCGCCCAGCGCTACCGAGTTGGCGAGCAGCGCAGCACGCAGATCAGCCGGCAACTCGTGCACAACGCCCCCGGGTACCTGTCGACTGCTCATCGGTCCACGGTAGCGCGCGAGCGTTCGACCTGCGGGTATCGCGAGCTTCATCGGCGATGCTAGACAAAACAGAGTATATGTCTCATGATGAAGTCATGAGTACAACGATGTCTCATTCGGTGCGGTTCGAACTTCGCTCCGGAGACACTTGGCGCGATCCCTGGTCCATGTATTCCGCACTGCGTGATCACGACCCTGTTCACCGAGTGATCCCCGCGGGGCAGGAGGACAACGACTTCTACGTGCTGTCCCGGCATGCCGACGTGTGGATGGCGGCGCGCGACCCCGCGACCTTCTCCTCCGCGTCGGGGCTGACCGTCGACTACGTCGACCTGGTCGCCGCCGGGTTCGGCGCCGTCAAGCCGTTCGTCTTCATGGACCCGCCGGAGCACACCGATTTCCGGCGTCGGGTGTCGCCGGGATTCACTCCGCGCCAGGTGAATTCGGTCGAGCCCGCGGTGCGCAGATTCATCGTCGAACGCATCGAGAGACTGCGCGCGGCGGGCGAGGGCGACATCGTCAAGGACCTGTTCAAGCCGCTGCCCACCATGGTCGTCGCCCACTATCTCGGTGTGCCGGAACAGGATCACGAGAAGTTCGACGCGTGGACCGAGAACATCGTCGGCGGCGCGGTCGCGGGGGCCGGGCTTGCCGCGGGCGACCAGAACGCTTTCACCGCGGTGGGCGAAATGGTCGGCTATTTCAGTGAATTGATCGCCCGCCGCCGCGTCGAACCGGGCGACGACACCATCTCGCACCTGCTGGCCTCCGGTCTCGGCGCCGACGGCGACAACGAGGGCCTGGTCGCGATCCTCGGCTTCGCGTTCACGATGATCACCGGCGGCAACGACACCACCACCGGCAATCTCGGCGGTGCGGTCCAGCTGCTCACCGCCGCCCCCGACCAGCGACAGCTGCTCATCGACGATCCCTCGCTCATCCCGGACTCCATCGAGGAGTTCCTGCGGATGACCTCACCGGTGCAGGGCCTGGCACGCACCACCACCCGCGATGTCGAACTGCACGACACCATCATCCCGGAGGGCCGCCGCGTGCTGCTCCTCTACGGTTCGGGCAACCGCGACGAGCGCGAATTCGGGCCCACCGCAGGCGAACTCGATATCCGCCGCGACCCCAAGCGCATCCTCAGCTTCAGTCACGGCCACCACCACTGCCTCGGCGCGGCGGCCGCCCGCATGCAGGCGCGCGTCGCGCTCGAGGAACTGCTCACCCGCTGCCCCGGCTTCACCGTCGACCTCGACGCGGTGCAGTGGTCGCAGGGCAACTACGTGCGCTGGCCGGTCTCGGTGCCGTTCCGCGCGGAGGGCCCGGCATGAGCGGTCGGCGCCCGGAGGCGGCAGCCCGAGTAACCACGCAGGGCGCCCGAGCATGCCGCGGGGAAACAGCATGAGCGGTGACTGGCTGGGCGCCGATCGGGCGGACCTGGCCGCCGAACGCATCATCGACGCGGCCGCCGAACTGTTCGCCGAACACGGGGTGGCCGCGGTCGGCATGGCCGAAATCGCCAAGGCCGCCGGGTGCTCGCGCGCCACGCTGTATCGCTACTTCGACAACCGGCACGCGGTGCGTCTGGCGTTCGTGCATCGCGAGACCCGCCGCATCGTCGCCCAGCTCGGCGAGCGGTTCCGCGACATCGCCGACCCGGGCGAACGCATCATCGCCGCGATGCTCGGCGCGGTCGAAGAAGTCCGCGCCAACCCCCTGCTCATCGCGTGGTTCCGGCCCGCCGACTCCGGCACGGCGGGCCGCATCAGCCAGGACTCCGACGTCATCGAATCGCTGGCCGCCACCATCTTCGCCCCCACGGACCTGACCGACCCGGAACGGAGCCGCCTGGCCCGCTGGCTCACCCGCATCATCGTCTCGCTGCTGTCGGCTCCCGGCCGCGATGCCGCCGACGAACGCGCCATGCTCGAAGAATTCGTCGCCCCGGTCATCAGCCGTACGTTCGTCGCACCGAATTAGAACGTGTTCTATATTCGAGGGAAAGTTCCGGCGATCCCTCGGGAGTCCAGATATGTACCAGTGGTCAGACGAAGACCTGATGTTCCGCGACGCTGTGCGCGGCTTCATCGCCAAGGAGGTCACCCCGCACGTCGACCAGCTGGAGAGCGGTGCGCTGCCGCCGTTCGACATCATCCGCAAGCTGTACGCCACCTTCGGGCTCGACGAGCTGGCGCGCGAGGGCCTCGAGAAGGCGCTCGCCCGCGAAGAGGCGGGTACCACCGGCTCGGGTAAGCCGGGCGGCGGTTTCAGCGGCGCGGGCAGCATGGGTGTGGTCCTCAACAGTGAGCTCGCCGGCGTGAGCCTGGGTCTGGTGGCCTCCATGGGCGTGAGCCTCGGTCTCGCCGTGGGCACCATCCGCAGCCGCGGCACCCTCGCGCAGAAGAAGCGCTGGCTGCCCGAACTGGTCACCATGGCGAAGGTCGGCGCCTGGGCCATCACCGAACCCGATTCGGGCTCGGACGCGTTCGGCGGCATGAAGTCCTACGTCCGCCGCGACGGCGAGGACTACATCCTCAACGGCCGCAAGACGTTCATCACCAACGGCCCCCACGCCGACGTCACCATCGTCTACGCCAAGCTCGACGAAGAGGACGGCACCGACCGCCGCGACCGCAAGGTGCTGACGTTCGTGCTGGACAAGGGCATGCCCGGTTTCGTGCAGAGTCCCGCGTTCAAGAAGATGGGCATGAACTCCTCGCCCACGGGCGAGCTGTTCTTCGAGAACGTCCGCATCACCCCCGACCGGTTGCTCGGCGAAACCGAGAACCCGGCCAAGGGCGACGGAAAAGACAGCGCTAAAGAATCTTTCGCGGCCGAACGCATCGGCATCGCCTCCCTCGCGCTGGGCATCATCAACGAATGTCACCGCCTGTGTGTGGATTACGCCAAGTCCCGCACGCTGTGGGGCAAGGAGATCGCGCAGTTCCAGCTCATCCAGCTGAAGCTGGCCGAGATGGAGATCGCGCGAATCAATGTGCAGAACATGGTGTTCAACGCCATCGAGCGCACCGCCGCGGGTGACAAGGTGACCCTCGCCGAGGCCTCGGCGATGAAGCTCTACTCCTCCCGCGCCGCCACCGAGGTCGCGATGGAGGCCGTGCAGCTGTTCGGCGGCAACGGGTACACGGCCGAGTACAAGGTCGAACAGCTGGCCCGTGACGCCAAGTCGCTGATGATCTACGCGGGCAGCAACGAAATCCAGGTCACCCACATCGCCAAGGGCCTGATCGCCGGGTAGTACGCGGCGGCCCGCGTTCGCGGCACGCTCCGGCTTCGGAGCGTGCCGTCCGTTTCGCGGCGGGCTGTCCTGCAGTGGGGTCTATTTTCGGCTGTTCGCGCAGGTAGTCCGCTCGTATACTGATGAAGGTGCGAACCCACCGGAATGCTCTCGCCGGCGCCGTGGTGGTCGCCGCCGCGGTCGTCACCCTGGCGCCGTCGTCTTCGGCCACCCCGTCCTCCGGCGTGACCGTCGAACCGCTGGCCCAGGTCGATGTCAGCGCGTTCAGCCCCTTCGCCTCGTTGCCGAGCACGTTCACCTTCCGGCGGATCACCATCGCCCCCGGGGGCACGCTCGGGTGGCATTACCACGACGGCACTGTTCTCGCCGTGATCACCGCGGGCCAGGTGACCCGATACGAGGCGGATTGCGTACCGACGACGTACTCCGCCGGCGAGGGCCTGTCCGAGACCGTCGGCCCGGACCACGTCCATGTTGGCCGCAACCTCGGCGACCGGCCCGCCGAGCTGTACGTCGCCTATCTCAACCGCGCGAACGAACCGCTCTTCGTGGACGCCCCTGCCCCGGACTGCCCGTAGCCGCTACTCGGGGCTCAGGTGGTCAGGCACGCTCCGGCGCCGCCCGCGGCGAACGTCACGGTGCCGCAATAGGCGGTTTCCGGGTAATACGGGCCCATCGTGGCGGCCGGGTCGGCGCCGGAGTCCTGGGACGCCTGGATCGAATTCGGATAGAACGCCGGGCTCGGGGTCATGTTCCGCAGGAACAGGACCTTGTCCACGTCGGTGCTGCCCCAGGGAATCACCGTCACGCTCGGGTCGAGGTTCGCGGGCACGTCCGCGGGTGCGGCGACCACATAGGTGTAGTAGCCGGACGCGTCGATCGCGGTCTGGAAGTCGGCCGCGCAGGCGACAACGGGGTAGGGCGAGCGCAGGTCGTTCTGGCACATCGACCAATACCGCACCTGCTGGTTCGGATCGGTAGGCGATTGTCCCGCACGGGTATTCGGGAATGTAGGGGCCTTACCGCGCACCACCAGCAGGCGTCCCGGCTGATAGCTGATCCGCGTTCCGATGTACTTGTTGTCGCCGTTCGGGAAGAGCCCGGAGGTGCTCGCCGGGTTCCCGAACGTCGCCTCCGGTGTGTTGCCGGGGAACGCGCCCGAGGCGGCCTGGGCGATCGCGCGATCGAAGGCGGCCTTGGCGGCGTCAGCGACCGGGCCGGTGTAGGTGGCCGGGTCGAAGGGCTGCGCGCACGGCTGGGCCGGAGCGTCGGAGCCCGCGATCGAGAGCTTCACATCGGGCAGCGCGACGCCGCCGCTGAGCGAAGCCGGATCGGTCGGAACATAGACACGGACGATGACGAAGCCGATCGGTGTGCTCTGCCCACTCGCGACAGCCTGGATCTCGTTGCGGCTGTGATCGGCCGGCCTGTTGACCAACGTGGCATGCCAGCGCTGCTGCGCGGCGGGCAGCGACGCGGCGGCGGCATCGACGAACGGGTTGGCGCTGCCCGGGTCGGCGACGATCTGGTCGTCGCGCAAGGTGTCCACGGTGTCGAGGTCGGTCCCGTAGGTGTTCAACGAGAAATACCGGGCGGCCGGATAGGTACCGGACAACTCGATCGAGTCACCCGGTCCCAGCGCGTAGGGCATCAGCCAATACGTCGAATTCGCATCGGGGAACGCCACATTCAGCACGGTGCTGTTGGACATGAACCGCCACGCGCACAGCGGCGAGTCCGGCGGGTCCGCGGAGGCGGGCGCGGCGAACCCCACCGCGGCCAGCACCGTTGCCACCACACAACCGACGCGAACGATCAAAGCCCCAACCGAATGCATGACGATCCCCTCGCTGCGCTCGAACTGGCGAACTGTCGAAGAATCCCGCGCGTCCACGTCACCGTGGTCGGCTCGCGATCACCGTAGTGCACTGCATGGCAGCGAACGCCCACGGGCTACTCGTATCCCCAACTCGCGTCCTATCCAGGCGCGGCTGTCGGCGTCTGGTATTCGCCGTTTACGGGGCCTGCCGTGGTTCCGGCATCGCGCACGCCAGCCCGTCGGCCATCCCGGTCGGCTGCACACCGAGACCTTGGTTGAGCCGAGCCCGCTGGTTCTCCCACGCGATGCTTGCCGCCAACTCGGCCAGCTGTGCCTTCGACAGATGGGTGAGCAGCGTTGCGCGCAATTCCTCGATATCGACCGCCGGTGTCACCGTCATCGCCTCCGCGAACGCGATCACCAGCTTCTCCAGCTCGGTGTAGGCATCACTGGTCCGATACCGAGGCAGATCGACGAGCTGCTGCTCGGTCAGCCCCGACGTATGCGCCAGGGCGGACCCGATATCGAGACAGAACTGACAGGCCACCAGCCCCGCCGTCTTGAGCTCGGCCAACTCCTTGAGCCGAGGATCGAGCTTGTTGCTGAACAACAACGCCGTCTCATAGGTCAGCGTCGCCGCCGCGATCTGCGGCCGCCGCCCGAGCCACCCCACCAGATCCCCCCGATGACGCCGAGCCTGCCCCAGCACCTTGACGTATCCCCGAACCCGCGTGACCACCCGCATCGATAACACCCCTTCGTGCCGACGATTTCCCTGCAAATGAACCTACGCCGGATCCCACTGAACCCCCAGGGTGATCCGCCTTACTTGCCCGGCGCGACCCACCGAAAGCGTCACGCCCGAAGTTTGGGTGGGCGAACCGTGTTGCTCGGGGACGGGCTGCACAGTGATCCGGCGTGGTGGCGTAACAGCAAGCGGTTCATCAGATTTCGCCAAGGGAGCGCCTGGCCGGATCGGCCATGGCACTAGATGGGACCGCGACGTCCTTCTTGAACGCCACATCCGCGCGGTAAGCGGCAGCAGAGGATGTCTAGAGGCAGTCTCGACGCACCGGATCCAGCCCGAGCTACGGGCTACCGCCCGTCGAGGTCAACAGGCCGTTGATGGCCGCACTCGAGCTCAATTCCGTCCCGATCCCGCACGGTGCTGTCCACCATCACACCGACCATGATGCCGTCCTCGAGCCACGACACCTCGAATGGCGGATCATCATTCGCCTGCTCGAAGGAGGCGCGGTTGTCGGATTCGATGATGAAGACATCTCCCGGTCGCATCCAGTAATCCCGGCCCCACGGTTCGAGCCAGACCGTGAGTATTTTCTCTGAGAAAGGGTTCGACAGGATCAGCTTGGGCACTGCGGCAGACTATGCGATTTGCCTGTGAGAAGGCGGGTCTGACGGACACTCGACCACAAGCGGCACTGGCCGGTTCGGTCAGTGCGGTGAGCGGCATTTCAGTGCGTTCGACCTGGATCGACCTCGGACCGGTCTGACAGGAATTTCACGATCAAGCCGCGCAGCTCTGGAACTTGCGCGCCGTCCGTCTCGACGATCATCACATCCGCTCGCTGGGCAATGCCTCGCACTTTAGCCAAGACCTCGGCAGAGTCTGACCATCGTTCCTCATGAAGCCGGAGTACCGCCCGCAACAGGTCACCCGGACCAAAGTGACCGGCGGCAAGCGGATTCGCCTCCAGCTGATCAAGCGCTCGAGAGAGTATTGCCGTGGTTCCAACATTCTGCGACAACATGATTCGCAGGCCCTCGATATCCAGTTCTCCGATCGGAACCTGCCGCATCCGGTGGATTGTCCTAACCAGATAAGTGTCCTCCGGAGCGGCTGCCGGCCAAACGTCACCCTCGATGTCCTGCACCGATTGTGAGAACTCTTCGCTGTCGGCCACGTTTTTCACCGCTCTCATCTCAATGGCACTCTGCTCGTTCACGTGAAGCATCGGCGCTGTCAGGACCGGCCCCACAGTAATGGTCACCGGTCTGGTCCGACGCCCTCGCTGACACGTACATCGGCAATTGAGTCCGTTCGACGGGTGGTTGTGCGGCCTTCGGGCTCGCGCGGGTCGCGGCACTGCAGGATGCATGGGATCGTCCAACGGTGATAGGTCAGTACGCGTCGGAGGTGCCCGAGAGCCCAGAGAGTAGGTGGGCGCGGCGTTGGAAGAATGCTGCGATCGTGGTAGCCGGGCTCTACCTCGCTGCCATGATTCGATTGATCGTCAGCCAGGATTGGAACGACGTCGCAGCTGCTCGAATGTTCGGCTTGGCGACCGCGATCGCCAGCCTGCTGTTCCTCGCCGCATTCGCCACGGCCGGGAACCCCGCCACCTCGGCACGCGATCCCCAGAAGCGATGGACCGAACGCAGGACAGTAGTCGCAGTCATCGTCGCCATCTTGGTACTCGCCGGGGTGTCCCGGATGGTGCTCAGTAGCGATCTGGGCGACCCGGCAGCTCGGCTGCTCACGCAAACAGGGATAGTCGCTTTTCTGCTGTCTGCTGTCATCGGACGGCTGCCGCCCCTGAGCGATCGGCGCTAAACGTCGAGCAGACGATCACCAGTCCGACGTGAAAGCGAGCCGACCTGCGCGGATCGGTTACCGAACGAATCAGACGTTCTCATAGGCTTTGTTCCGTGGCGGCTATCAGGTTGAGAAATGGGAGCGAGACGACGCTGGAGGTCCGCATCGAGCCATGGGGAGAGGACTACTGGATGCGCCCTGGGGACGAGTTCACCATCGGCTACGACGAGGCCGACCATGACGAGAAGATGATGGGCGGCCCACATTTCGACGTCACGTTCCACGGAGATTGGTACGAGGTGTGGGTTGGTTCTTCCGACATGAAGCTGCGGATGCACGATCAGTCAGGAGCAGAACTCGAACACGGCCACCAGCGGCCGAGCGATCCTGCATGACCAGTTCTGTCAGGGGAAGGCATCGCCCGGCGGTAAGAATCGACGGGTCCTCGAATGCCTCCAGCGCATGCCGTTTGCTCCGATAACCCCAGTCGCCTCCCTCTGTCATCAGTAGGATGCTGCCGTCGTTCAGGCCGATGACCAGCTCGTACTCGTCGAAATCCTCATTGCTGAAACGGAAACCCACATCGATGACGAACTCACCGCCAATGGCCTCACAGATGGACTCGAGGGCATCGACGTAGTCTTCAGCCCTGTCCGGATCGAAAGGCATAGTTGGACGTATGAGGAGCAACAGGCTCAGTGCGTGGACTGAGGACTTCCATGATGTGCCCTGGAGCGAGATCGCGCGCTTCTATCGGAGGTTGTCCGAGCGGCACCCCAACATGCAGCACCTGACCGACATCGTGGATAGCGTTGTGCGCTCCGGCCGTGACCAGGACATGGCAGCGACGATGTCGATGCACGATCTGGTTGTCACGGTCCGGCCGGTGTCCGAAGCGTCGATCGAGGAAGTGGTCGTCCGCGCCCCGGGATCGCTCATCGAGGCGGTCGACGGCACCGTGATCATCGAGTGCCTCTCGGATGTCCACCCCGGCCAGATAGTGGGTCCGGTCGGCGAGGCGGTCCCATCGTTCTGGCACTGCGTCGCTACCGTCTTCAGCATCATCCCACCGTCAACGGACTAGGTCACTCCCCAGTCGACCGCCGACTCGAGGATCGGCGGCAGGAAGTTGGCCAGGAATTCTTGGCATATTTTTGGTGACAGGCCGCAGTTTGCAAGCAGTTCAGCCCAGTTACCGGGCATGACCTGGTACTTGAGTGCCCCCACAGGGACTCGAACCCTGACTGTGCGGATTTTAAGTCCGCTGCCTCTGCCAATTGGGCTATAGGGGCGTCCCGGATAGCGTAGCGAATCGTACGGGTGTACCGGAATCCTGTTGGTCGACAAGGTCGGCCCGGCGTGTCGGAACAGACCACGCCGGGACCGATCATGTCATCGAAGGGGCTGGTCAGTCGTCACTCGCGGCCTTTTTGCCGAGGACCGAGTGGCGGCGGCCGTAGGCGAAGTAGACGGCGAAGCCGATGGCCATCCAGATCACGAAGCGCAGCCAGGTTTCCACCGAGAGGTTCACCATCAGCCACAGGCAGGCCGCGACCGCCAGGATGGGGATGAGGGGGACCAGGGGGACCCGGAAGCCGCGGGGCAGGTCGGGGCGGGTGCGGCGCAGGATGACGACGCCCACCGAGACCAGGACGAAGGCGAACAGCGTGCCGATGTTCACCATTTCTTCCAGCGTGCCGAAGTCGACGAAACCGGCCAGCACGCAGCAGATCACACCGACGATGGCGGTGAGCCGCACCGGCGTGCCGCGCTTGCCGGTGTGGGCCAGCCCGCGGGGCAGCAGACCGTCGCGCGACATCGCGAACAGCACGCGGGTCTGTCCGAGGAACAGCACCATCACCACGGTGGTGAGGCCGGCCAGGGCGCCGATGGAGATGACGTTCTTGGCCCAGTCCACGCCGTGGATCTGGAATGCCGTTGCCAGCGTGGCGTTCTCACCGGACAGCTCGGTGTAGGGCACCATGCCGGTGAGCACCAGCGTTACCGCCACGTAGAGCACGGTGACGATCAGCAGCGAACCGAGAATGCCGCGCGGCACCGCCTTCTGCGGGTTCTTGGTCTCCTCGGCGGCGGTCGCCACCACGTCGAAGCCGATGAACGCGAAGAACACGATGCTGGCCGCGGCGAGCAGGCCGTACCAGCCGAAGTTGGTGTCACCCGCGCCGGTGATGAACTGGAACAGCGTCTGGTGCAGTCCGCTGGCGCTTTCCTCGGCGGGCTGCGACGGCGGGATGTACGGGCTCAGGTTGGACGCCTTGAAATAGGTGATACCGAGCACGAGCACCAGCGCGATGACGGCGAGCTTGATCGCCACCGCGACGGCCGACACCCGTGAGGACACCTTGGTGCCGACGGCGAGCAGCACGCCGAGTACGGCGAGCAGTAACACCGCGCCCCAGTCGAAGGTGATCGACCCCAGTTGCACAGTGGCGGAATCGAATCCGAATACCGTGCCGAGATATTGCGACCAGCCTTTCGCGACCACCGACGCGGCGAGCGCGAATTCCAAGATCAGGTCCCAGCCGATGATCCACGCCACCAATTCACCGAAAGTGGCATAGGAATAGGTGTAGGCGCTACCGGCCACCGGCACGGTCGACGCGAATTCCGCATAACAAACCGCGGTGAGCCCACACGCGATCGCCGCGAAAACGAATGCCAGTGACACCGACGGCCCGGCCACATTGCCCGCGGTGCGTGCGGTCAGTGTGAAGATGCCCGCGCCGACGACGACGGCGACACCGAAGACCGTGAGATCCCAGGCCGTCAGATCTTTGCGGAGTTTGGAATCGGGATCGTCGGTGTCGAGAATCGACTGCTCGACGGATTTGGTGCGGAACAACCCGCTCCCTCGGCCGGGCGATCGGCCCACGCCTGGAGCGTCTTGCGGTGTCGGCACGGTATTTCTCCTTCTTCTCACGAACGTAATCGGGGATTACCCGTAACCAGGTCAGTGCACGCCCTGCATGCGGCGCTTGATCCAGGGCGCGCACGCGATGACGACGAGACCGGCCACGATGGCCGCGGCACCGCTGAACCCGAAGTAGGCGGTTTCGCTCTCGGGGCTGTAGAAGCGGGCCAGCGTGCCCGCCATCGACGTGCCGATACCGACGGAGAAGAAGTACAGGGCCATCATCTGCGAGCGGAACGCGGCGGGCGCGAGATGCGTGGTGACCGCGAGACCGATCGGCGAGAGCAGCAATTCCGAGACCGCGAAGCCGCCGAGGATCACGAAGACGGCGAGCACCGGCACGGTCTTGCCGTCGAAACCGCTGAGCAGCGCGAACAACCAGAACGCGATGCCCATCCCGATGACGCCGAGCGCGAACTTGATCGGCGTGCTCGGCGCGCGATTGCCGAGCTTGGTCCACATCAGCGCGAACAGCGGCGAGAGCGCGATGATCCACACCGGCTCGACCGAACCGATCCAGCTGGCCGGTGCCTCCCAGCCGAAGATCCGCCAGTCGACGCGCTCGTCGGAATACACCGCGAGCATGGTGAACATCTGCTGGAACAGCGACCAGAACACCGCGTTGGCGAGGAACAGCGGGATGAACGCGACCACCCGTGTTCGTTCGACCTGGGTCACCTTGGCGCTGCGTAGCATCACCGCGAAGTAGACGACCGAGGCGGCCACGATGACGCCGGTGGTGACGTCGGAGAGATTCTCGAGGGTGATCAGCTTCGTCAGCACGGCGACCAGCACCGCGACCGCGGCGACGACGACGCCGATCAGCACGGGGGTCAGTTCACGGCGGGTGATGGGATTGGGGACCTCGCGCCCGTGGGTGCCGAGATTGCGGCGGAAGATCACGTACTGGGCCAGGCCGAGCGCCATGC
Source organism: Nocardia sp. NPDC056541 (assembly GCF_042794235.1). Lineage (NCBI taxonomy): Bacteria > Bacillati > Actinomycetota > Actinomycetes > Mycobacteriales > Nocardiaceae > Nocardia > Nocardia sp. NPDC056541. The sequence continues at coordinate 71,582 of NZ_JBHTUD010000013.1, read as the reverse complement.
CGATGGCCGCCGCGCCGAAGGCGACGTGGAAACCCCACTCGCGCTGCAACAGGCCGGTCAGCAGCGGGCCGCAGAACGCGCCGATGTTGATGCCCAGATAGAACAGCGTGAACCCGCCGTCGACTCGCGCGTCCGTCGGCGCGTAGAGAGTGCCAAGCAGCGACGACGCGTTCGCCTTCAACCCGCCACTGCCCAGCGCGACCAGCACCAGACCCACGCCGACACCGGTGAGCCCGGGCAACACCGCCAGCGCGAGATGCCCGGCCACGACCACGACACCGCCGTAGAAGACCGTTCGCTCCATCCCCAGCACCCGGTCGGCAATCCAGCCGCCGAGCACGGTGGACAGGTATACCAAGCCGCCGTACGCGCCGACGATGCCGAGCGCGGTGCTCTGCGCGATCCCGAGGCCGCCCTCGGTGGTGGAGTAGTAGAGGTAGTAGCCCAGGATGGTGAGCATGCCGTAGAAGGAGAAACGCTCCCACAGCTCGACGCCGAACAGGTTGGTCAAACCGATGGGGTGACCGAACAGGGTGCGTTCGGCCGCCGTGTCGGCGGGGCTCGGCGGGTCGCCGAGCCGTGTTTCTTCCGTGGACATAAGGGAACGATCCCACGCCGAAACGGCGGACAGCAATTTTCCCGCATCGTCGCGGGTTCGGCGTGCCGTGCCCGCCGGGCCGGTGCGAACACGTCCGGCGGCGGACCCCGGCACCAATTAGGCTGTGGTGACCGGACTCCCGCGACGGACGAGGAAATCAGACGTGCTGACAGCCCAGGTGACCGTGCCCGTGCGGCCGGAGCGGGCGTTCGCGACCCTGGCCGACGGCTGGCTCTACGCGAGCTGGGTGGTCGGCGCCTCGCACATCGGCGAGGTCGACCCCGGCTGGCCTGCCATCGGTAGCCGCATCCACTACCGATTCGGGCTGTGGCCGGTGCTGATCAGCGATACGACAGTGGTGCGGGCGATCGACCCGCCGCGCCGGCTGGAGTTGGAGGCGCGGCTGTGGTCGGTCGGCTCGGCATGGATCACGCTCACGCTCGACGAACAATCCCCGGGGCACACCACGATCCGGATGGTCGAACGCGCCGCCCGCGGACCCGCGCAGTTGATCCCCGGCATGGCGCAAGATCTGCTCTTCTCGGCACGTAACCAGGAATCGCTGGATCGGTTGGCCGCTTTGATTCGTGCTCGTTCGCAGAATGAATGACTCGCAGGAATTCCGACCGGTTCGTATTTCTCGATAGCGAGTATTTCGCGCTGCAATAGTTTTGTGGAATTCGCTGTCCTGGTGTTCTGTCTGCGCATGTGGATTAGTCTCTAGCCCACTATCGAAATGCACAGGGTAGATCAGGGGAACGCGTGTGCTTCATATCGAGCACTTCAACAATGGCTGGATGAATCCGGTACTGGCCTTCGGCCTGTCGTTCATCGGTTCAGTATTGGGGCTACGGTGCGCGGTGCACGCCAAAGCGTCGTCCGCGCCGCTCGGGTGGCTCATCGCCGCGTCGGTCGCGCTGGGTGGAGCCGCCATCTGGGTCATGCACTTCACCGCCATGCTCGGATTCGGCATCGACGGTGCGGCCATCCGCTACGACGTGCCGTTGACGCTGCTCAGCGCGGTGATCGCGATCGTGGTGGTGCTGATCGGGCTCACCATCGTCACCGGGGGCGGCAACGAGTGGGTGGCGCTGCCGATGGGCGGCGCCATCACCGGGCTCGGGGTGGCTGCCATGCACTATCTGGGGATGTGGGCGATGCGCACCCAGGCTGTCATCGAATACGAGCCGGCGCTGATGGCGTTGTCGCTCGTGATCGCGGTGGTAGCGGCCACGGCGGCGCTGTGGTTCATGCTGCACGTGCGTGGCCTGCTGATGACGGCGGGCGCCGCGCTGGTCATGGGAATCGCGGTGTGCGGCATGCACTACACGGCGATGGCGGCGATGCGCGTGCACCACGGTGAATCGATGACCGTGGTGGACGGTGTCACGCCGGTGCAATTGCTGCTGCCGTTGATCGCGACGGTGTCGCTGGTGGTCACCGGATTGGTGATCGTGGTCGGGCTGGCCGAAGTGGAAGCCGGCGACAGCCGGTCGGAATTCACGCCGGTGCGAACGAGCGCGGGCGGCATGTACAGCACCGATCCGGCCACGCTCTCCGACAGCGGAAAGCACTGGCCGCGTCAGCCGGAGTGACCGCCGTGGCCGAGTATTCGGCCACGGCGGCATCCATCAGCTCGGCTGAGGTAGGTCGCAATCATCGACCTTCGGATTGGCGCCCACATAGTTCAAGGGGCCCGCGATGATCGTCACCGCGATGGTGCCGAGGGTCGCGCAGTTCTGATCGCGTTCGGTGTAGTAGCCGCGTTGGCCCGCGGCCAGGATTCCGATCAGCAACCACACCAGCACAACGATCGAAATGATGCGTGATCTACTGCCTGCCATGACTGGTCCTCTGGTTCGACGGATTCTGCGCATGGTCAGTAGTAGTGCCGACGGCCGCCGATAACACGCCCGGTGCTACCGACCAATGCCAGGACGAGACCGACCACGAGGAGGATGACTCCCACCGTGCTGAGGAGGGGGATGCCGAAAACGAGTCCAGCAATGAGAAGAATTGCGCCGAGAATAATCATCAGATCTCACCTTGTTCGGTGTCGGGACTGTGGAATGCCGGCAGGCACCCACAATGGCCGCATGCCCGGTTTTCCCGATTCGAAACAGGCTGTGCCCCAAGCGACCGGGGCACCGCGCCGCCGTGGCCGACCAGTCGGTCACGGCGGCGCGGGGACGGGTCAGCGTCCGAAGATCGGCAGCGCGGCCGAGCCCGTCGACGGCGGGGGCGGGGCGCTGGAACCGAGGTCGGCGTCGAACGAGCCGGTGCCGCTACCGACGTCGACCGAGCCCATCGAGCTACCGGTGGGTGGGCCGATCACGACCGAACCGGAGGGGAGCAGATCCCAATCGGCGCTGCCGACCGCGCCGGCGGTGCCGGCGGTGCCGAGCAGGGTTCCCGCGGCGAGCACGGCCAGCAGGCCTGCCCTGGCGGCGGTGGTTTGACGGATGGACATGGCTGATACCTCCGAGAGCTTCGCTGTGATAGCTCCCAGACGGTAACTGAAATACGCTGATTTCACACCAGATCGGCGCGGTCCGCTACGCCTGTGGCCGCTGGCCCACTTCCATCTGAACGCGGTAGCGGTCGGCGCGGTACCAGCTCTGAGTGTGCTCGATCGGCACCTCCGCGCTGAACGACACCCGGTCGAAATGCAGTACGGGAGCGCCCTTCTTGACGCCGAGCAGCGCCGCGACACCGGCTTCGGCGGCCTGGGCGTCGACTGTTTGCACGGCGCGTTCGATCGGCCTGCCGTAGCGGTCTGCCGTGGTCCGGTAGATCGAGCCGGTGAGGTCGTGCGAGATCAGGCCCGGCACCAGTTCGGGGTTGAACCAGGCGTCGTCGACGCTGACCGGATCGTCGTCGGCCAACCGCAATCGGCGCACGTGATAGGCGAGCACGCCCTGCGGCAGACGCAGCGCGCGGGCGGTGGCCTCGGGCGCTATCGCCTCCTCGGCAACGAGCACCAGGGTGGTCGGATGGTGGCCGAGCGCGCGCATCTCCTCGGTGAACGAGGCCAGGTGCAGCCGCGACTGCACGGGCCGGTGCGCGACGAAGGTGCCCTTGCCGCGAACCCGGACCAGATATCCCTCGTTCACCAGCTGACCGACCGCCTCGCGCACGGTGATCCGGCTGACGCCGTAGTCCTGCATCAGATTGCGCTCGCTGGTCAGCAGGTCGCCCGGCTGTAGCTCGCGCGTGCACTTCTGCAGCAGGATCGCGCGCAGCTGTTCGTGTTTGGGCACTGCGCTGTCGCGCAGCGGTGCGGGCATCGCCAGTGGCTCCTTTTTCCTGGTAGGCCGACCGGTCCCTACTGGTCCTATCCGGTGGAACCGAGAATACGCGACCGGCGCCGAGGAGCCCAGAGATCTACACCCGGATCAGCGGATTCCCGGTGTACGCGGGTCGGTGCCGACGCATCCCAGGATGACGCATCCCGGTGGCGAATCCGCGAACGGGGCCTTCGGAGTTTCGCCGAGGCAGTCGAGGAAGTTGCAACCGGGGTAGGCGTACGGGCCGACCCCGAGCGTGCCGAAGAAGGCATCGGGCCGGGCGATCATCGGATCGGTCACGCTCACATCGGGACGTTCCCGATACTCGCCGGGATCGGGGATCTGCTGGTCGCGGAACGCGGAGACGAGTGTGCGCATCACGTCGTGGGTGTAGGTGGTCGAACTGCCCACCGTCGCGACACCGGTCCAATTCAGCACCAGGCCGAGGCTGGGCACGATGAAGCTGTCGTTGCGCAGCATGCCCGACATCTTCACCGCGTCGTCGGGCAGTCCGGGGAATTCGAGCCGACACGGTGCGCCGTTGATCACGAACAGGAAGCCGTAGCAGGGCATGCTCGGCGACGGTGACACGGCCGCGCGCATGTAGTCCTCGGAGATCACCTGCCGGTCGTTCCAGTGGCCCCGATTGCCCACGAGCAGACCGAGTTTCGCGAAGTCGTCCGGCGGCAGGATCAAATGCGCGTGGCCGTAGGTGTTTCCGGCGCGGTCGCGGGCCCAGTAGTAGTCGCCGCGGGCGATGCCCAACGGGTCGAACAGCTTTCGCTGCGCGAAGCTCTGGAAATCCTCGCCGACCGACTGCTGGACCACGTAGACCAGCAGGTCCACCGCGCGCTGGCTGTAGCGGAACATCGTGCCCTGCGGGCGTTCGATCGGCATCGCGAGGGCCTGCGCGACGACATTGGGATCGAGTTGCGCCAGCCCGGTCGCGCCCTCCGCGGCGACGGCGACTTCCATGCCCGAGGACTCGGTGAGCAGATTGCGCACGGTGATCTCCCGGTGCGCGGCGTCGCCGAGGCCCGGTGGCAGATAGCGGCCGATCGGCTCGTCGATCCGCAGCAGCCCCTCGTCGACGGCGGCCCCGGCGACGAGCGCCACGACACTCTTGGTCCCGCTCCACAGATTCCACGCCACCCCGCCGGATTCGGCGTTGCGCGGGCCCGTCGCGATCAGGCAGTTGTTGCGGTACAGCTGGATGTTGAAGCGGGTCACGTCGGTGGCCCGCGCCATGGCGGCGGCCAGCACGGCGGGGTCGAGCGCGGCTTCGGCCGGTGTCGCGGACTGCGGGGTGCGGCCGGTGGTGACCTCACACTGCTTCGCGGTGACCGGGTCGGCCTTCGCCGAGCTCGGGAGCCATGCCCCCGAAATCAGGGTCATCGCGGTAATCGTCGCTGCCACAACGTATTTCAGAAAGCCCTGCACGCAACCCTCCAGATGGTGTGTCCGGAGGGGAATCGTGAACGATCACGTTCTTGTTACGAGGGGATCAGCTGCCGTACGGCGTGCACACCGCGATCGCTTCGTCTTTGGACGTGTTGAAAATGTCGATCACGCCGTTGAGTTCGTCGGTGGGCGCCCGGCGTTCGAGGGTATCGGCGAGGGTGTTGGTCTTCTCGATGTAGGCACGCAGCGGCACGGACAGATCGGCGATCACATCAGCGGTGATCTTGCGGTCGAGGTCCTTGGCGCTGTTGCGCAGGGTGGTGACCGCGTCGGTGGCCTTGGCATCGGCATCGGGGGCCTGATCGTTGGACGCCGCGATGTAGGCGTTGAACGAGGTCACCGAGGTCTTGTTCGCCGAGCGCAGGCCGTCGCACGCCGTGTCGTTGGCCGCCTCGATCTTCGCCGCCTTCGACGACGCCGCCGCCGCCGAGGACGCCGCCACCTCGGAGGTGTACGAGGCGAGCTCGCTCTGGTTCACCTCGGCGGTGCCCGGTACCTGCTGGGAGCAGGCGCCGAGGAAGATCACTCCGGTCGCGGTGGCCGCGAACGCGGTCCCGAGCCCCAGCCGTTCCAGTACTCGCATTTCTCTCTCCTGCCTCGAGATTGCAGGCACCGGTTGGGCCGGAGCCGAACATATCGACCGTACTGGCAACTTCCGGGTGACGTCAGGTCGCGGTGGCGATTTCGATGACGAACCGAGACGCGGCGCCGGGGTGTCGGGCCCGGCGCCGCACCCGATCAGTTCTGTCCGAGCATGCCGCGCATGGTGGCGATCTCAGCCTCCTGATCGGCCACGATCGTCGTCGCGAGCTGACGTGTTTGCGGATTCACACCGGCGTTCAGCTCCGTCTGGGCCATCCCGACCGCGCCCTCGTGGTGCTCGATCATCATCTCCAGCCACTGCCGGTCGAAATCGGCGCCGTTCGCGGCCTGCAGGCTGCTCATCTGCGCGTCGGTCATCATGCCGGGCATGTCGTGCCCGCCGTGTCCTTCGGTCGCGCTCGGCGCGGGCTTGCCGAAACCGGCGAGCAGGTCGGTGATCTGCTGCATCTCCGGGGCCTGTGCCTTCTCCACCTGGGCGGCCAGTGCGATGAGCTGCTGGTTCTGGGTGTGGCTCGGCACCATCTTCGCCATCTCGACGGCCTGCGCGTGATGCGGGTACATCATCTGCAAAAAGGTGACGTCGGCATCGTTGAAGTCGGTGCTCGCGGCGGCGCTGGTCGCGGTGGTGGTGGAGTGCTCGGTGGTGTGCGTGGTGGTGCTGTCGTCGCTACAACCCGCCGCGAACAAGACGGTGGCGGCCGCGGCGACGAGGACGTGGGTACGGCTGATGGACATGGTGATCCTCCTGGGGATTCGGGTGAGGTGTCGAAACTGGCAGGGCACGCGTGGTGCCGTGCCTGTCAGATCCGCAGAATCGCCAGTTGGGACAGGGTAAGGACGGTCCATGGTGGTGGGCGTTCGCGTCGGCCGCGCCATGCCCTCGACGGTTGCCGAGCGGCTTCGGAGGTGTCGCCGAGGCGGTAGAGCAAGACCAGGGTCAGTGCGATGGCGAGTGCGGCCAGGACGAAAACGCAGGCGTGGACGGCGGAGTGCTCATCACAGCCCGCCGCGCCGCAGCCCGTGTGCGGGTCGGCGGGGGCGGCGATGGACAGCGTCGAGCCTGTCGACGGTACTTCGGCGAGATCTTGCGTGGAGTGGTCGATCGCGGGGAACACGGCGTGCTGGTCGGGCGGAGCCGCGGCCGAACGCGGGTCCGAGTGGTCGGTGGCGACCGGAGCCTGCGGGCCGTGCGCACTGTCGCCGGCGTGCGCGGTGCCGAAGACCGCGGAGTGCATGGCGACGATCCCGGCGAGCAGCATCAACACGGCGAGCGCCCTGGCAATGCCGGGTGCGCGCGCGGGCTGCTGGTCCATCACGGCGACCAGTCTAGCGATCGCCATCGTGATACCCGGTAGGGGTAGCGATCACGGGGTGGCGATGTCGACGACCAGGCGCGGGGGATCGGCGAGAGCAGTGACGGAGAACGGTGGCTGGTCGGCGTCGAGGCCGATGAACGACTGGGTGACGCCCTCGTAGACCAGCTTCTTGTAGACGCCGGTGATGGTCGGCGTGCCCGGATCGGTCACCGGATCAGGCCCGGCGAACGGGGCGACGGTCGAGTCGAACGGGTACGCCGAGCCGAGAATGCGCACCTCGAGGATCGCGCGGCCTGCCACGTCGATGGTCTTGCCGCTGCCGTCCTGCACCGCGCTGTCGGTGTAGGCCACCTGCCAGCCGGGGGAGCCCGTGCCGCCGAGTTGGTAGACCACGCGGTCGAAGCCGGGCTGCCTGCCGATCCGGATATCGCTGACGGTCAGCGCCGCACCCGGGGAGGCCGCGCCGGACTTCGGGCTCGCGTCGGCCGGCACTTCGCCGGTGGCATCGGCGAACGTGCTGGTGGTGCTCGTTGTCGGCGGCGCGGCGGCCGGTGCGTCGTCGGTGCCGCAGCCGGATACCGAAACCGCGGCCGCGGCGATCAGCACGAACACGAGGGCGTTGCGCATGGGGCTGATGCTACGCAGGGACAGCGGCGTGGTGGGCGAAGTAACACGGGGTGTGTTCGGGCTACCGAAAGTTTGCTGATTACTTCGAAATGGGAGCGGTTGCGGTTGATGCGCCCAGGTCGGGGCCGGGTTTTTCGGTGAACGCGTACCAGTTCCGCGGTTAGCGCGACCTGCGGCGATCGGTTCCGGCACGGACCGGGCGGTGACCTTCGGCGAAGCATTGGGGAACAACGAAATTCGTGAGACCGGCGAATCCGGAGCGATCTGCAAGGACGTCGCAAATCGACGGAACCCGTTAGTGCTCAGTGAAATACGTCTCACGGCGACCCCTCCGGAGCCACCTCGCCTGTCGATACCGGGGCCGGATGTGACGGTGGGGCAACGATCTAGCACACTTGCCGGGTGGACAGTGTTGAGGACGTATTCGACCGACTACGCCGGTATCCGGATGTGGAGGCGCCGAACCTCTATGCCGTCGACGCCGCCGACCGACTGATCCTCGACACAGCCGCCGATGCCCTCGCGGCCGCGGGTAGCGGTGAGGTTGCGGTGATCGGCGACGCGTACGGCGCGCTCACCCTCGGGATCGCCGCGCAGCACGGACTCGCCGGTATTCGCGTGCACCAGGACCTGATCACCGGCGAATCTGCGCTGGCGGCCAACGCCAAGACCCTCGGGCTCACCGATCGCTACACCGCCCACGCCCTCGACGCCGACCTGTTGTCCGGGGCGCGCGTGGTCGTGATGCGGTTGCCGCGGATGCTGTCGGGTGTCGCCGAGATCGCCGAGGCCATCGCCCGCCACGCCGCCGGCGATGTGGTGGTGTTCGCGGGCGGTCGCGACAAGTACCTCACTCCGGCCATGAACGAGATACTCGCCGAATTCTTCGCGCAGGTCCGCGCGGGCCGGGGTCGGCAGAAGTCGCGCGTGCTCGTGGTCGGCGAACCGCTGCCGGTGGGCGAACCCCGGTTCCCGGCGCGCGAGCACGTCATCGAGATCGACGGCGACGTCGTCGCTTTCGGTGCGGCGTTCTCGGGCTCGCGCCTCGACATCGGCACCCGCTTCCTGCTCGAGCACATGGACCGGATGAAGCCCGACGCGCGTGATGCCGTCGATCTCGGTTGTGGCACCGGCATTCTCGCGGTCGCGCTGGCCAAGTCGCGCCCGCACATCCGGGTGGTCGGCACCGACCAGTCCGCCGCCGCCGTCGCCTCGGCGAGGGCCACCGCCGAGGCCAACGGCGTCGGCGATCGGGTGACGGTGGTGCGCGACGACGCCATGTCCTCGGCCGCCGACAACAGCGCCGACCTGGTGCTGTGCAATCCGCCCTTCCATGTCGGCGCGGCCGTGCACACCGGTTCGGCGATCAAGATGTTCGTCGAGACCGGGCGCGTGCTGCGGCCCGGCGGCGAGCTGTGGACGGTGTACAACTCGCACCTGAACTATCGCGGCGTGGTGGAGCGGATGGTGGGGCGCACCGATGTGATCGGCCGGAACCAGAAGTTCACGGTCACGCGGTCCGTTCGTGGTCTGCGCGACGTACAACGATAGGGCGACCCGAACGCGGTAGAGTCCGATTTGTCCGAACGGGCGGGCGGTGTGGTCATGGACCGGACCGCTGGGAACTTTGTCCGATCGTGGCGCGTTGAACAGGGCAGTTGGAGCTTGTACAGCGACTCGTAACTCCAAGAAAGGCGCACGGTGCGTACCTCATCGAATCCGGTGTTCAAGAACCTTCCCCGCCAGGAGGGTGTCGGCGGTTACGCGAACTTCGGTTCGGGCGTAGCCGGCGCGGGCCAGCTGGGCAACCAGCAGTACGGCGAATACGGGCAGCAGTACGGCCAGCAATTCCAGCAGGCCCCTGCCACCCGCGCGATGACCATCGACGATGTGGTCACCAAGACCGGCATCACCCTCGCGGTGCTGACCGTCTCGGCGATCATCTCCTTCGCGCTGTCCAGCGCGAACCCGTCGCTGGCGCCACTGTTCGTCATCGGCGGCGCCATCGTCGGCCTGGTGCTGGTCCTGATCGCGACCTTCGGCCGCAAGATGGACAACCCGGCCATCGTGCTGTCCTACGCGGCCTTCGAGGGCCTGTTCCTCGGCGCGCTGTCGCTGATGTTCACTGACACCGAATTCGGCGGTGTGGGCGGTAGCGCCCTGATCGGCCAGGCGGTGCTCGGCACGTTCGGCGTGTTCTTCGGCATGCTCGTCGTCTACAAGACCGGCGCCATCCGCGTGACCCCCCGCTTCACCCGCATGCTGATCGGTGCGATGGTCGGCGTGCTGGTGCTGATGGTCGGCAACCTGATCGCGAGCTTCTTCACCGACGGCGGCTTCGGCCTGCGCGACGGTGGCGCCTTGGCGATCGTGTTCAGCCTGGTCTGCATCGCCATCGCCGCGTTCAGCTTCCTGCTCGACTTCGACGCCGCCGACCAGCTGATCCGCGCCCAGGCCCCCGAGAAGGCCGCCTGGGGCGTCGCCCTCGGCCTCACCATCACCCTGGTCTGGCTCTACGTCGAGATCCTGCGCCTGCTGAGCTACTTCCAGCGCGACTGATCTAGAAGCACACAAACAAACCGAGCGGCTCCCCACGATCTGTGGGGAGCCGCTCGACTATGTCCAGCGAGTACATGGGTAACTCACCGGGGACCGGCTGACTCGGCCGACTGCGAAGTCTGGCCGCGTCGGATGTCTCGCGGCACCCGATCCTGGCCAGAAGACGCGGAGAGGCGGACTAGCTCAAGCGCTCGATGACCAGCGCCATGCCCTGGCCGCCGCCGACGCACATGGTCTCCACGCCGAACTGCTTGTCGTAGGTCTGCAGGTTGTTCAGCAGGGTGGTGGTGATGCGGGCACCGGTCATGCCGAACGGGTGGCCCAGCGCGATCGCGCCGCCGGAGACATTGAGCTTGTCCTCGTCGATCTTCAGCTCACGCGCCGAGCCGAGCACCTGCACGGCGAAGGCCTCGTTGATCTCGAACAGGTCGATGTCGGAGACCGACTTGCCCGCGATCGCCAGCGCGCGCTTGACGGCCTCGACCGGGCCGAGGCCCATGATCTCGGGCGACAGGCCGGAGACACCGGTGGAGACGATGCGGGCCAGCGGGGTCAGGCCCAGTTCCTTGGCCTTGGTGTCGCTCATGATCACCAGCGCCGCGGCGCCGTCGTTGAGCGCGCAGCAGTTACCGGCGGTGACGGTGCCGTCGGGACGGAACACCGGCTTGAGCTGGCTGACCGCCTCGTAGGTGACGCCGGCGCGCGGGCCGTCGTCCTTGCTCACGATCGAGCCGTCGGGCAGGGTCACCGGGGTGATCTCGCGCTCGAAGAAGCCGGCCTTGATGGCCTCTTCGGCACGGTTCTGCGAGCGCACGCCCCAGCGGTCCTGGTCCTCGCGCGAGATGCCGGTCAGCGACGCGACGTTCTCGGCGGTCTGGCCCATCGCGATGTAGGCGTCGGGGAGCAGGCCGTCTTCACGCGGGTCGTGCCATGCGCCCTTGCCGCCCTGGGCGGTCTCGGCGGTGCGGGCCTCGGCCTCGGCGAACTCGGGGTTCTTGGTGTCGGGGGAGCTGTCGGCGGAGCCACGGGCGTAGCGCGAGACGGTCTCCACACCGGCGGAGATGAACACGTCACCCTCGCCTGCCTTGATGGCGTGGAAGGCCATCCGGGTGGTCTGCACCGACGACGCACAGTAGCGCTGCACGGTGGTGCCGGGGACGACGTCGAGGCCGAGCTGGATGGCGAGGATGCGGCCCATGCCGAAGCCGCCCTCACCGGCCGGGGAGCCGGTGCCGAGGATGATGTCGTCGATCTGCGTCGGGTCGAGCGAAGGCACCTTGGCCAGCGCGGCACGAATCATCTGCGTGGTCAGGTCGTCCGGGCGCATTCCCGCCAGTGACCCCTTGACGGCACGGCCGATGGGGGAACGGGCGGTGCTGACGATGACGGCCTCGGGCATGAGGACTCCTTTTCGCGTTGTTCGACGTGAACGGCTGTTTACATGCCGGTCATTCTCGAATCTACGTCTCCAGCTGCGCGACGGGAAGAGCAGGGCGGTCGCGCACCTGGGCGATCAGCACGGGGAGCAGCTGCGCGGCGGCCAATTCGTAGCCTGCGGCGGACGGGTGGAATCCGTCGGTGGCGAAGAGGATTTCGGGCGCGGCGCGGAACTCCGAGGCGACCAGCGGTGAGCCCATCGGCACCGCGATGCCGCCCGCGATGGTGGTCGCGACCGTCTGCGCCTTGGCCAGCCGCACACTCCAGTTCGCGACGATCGTGCGCAGCGGCTGCTGGATCGCGGTGACGGTGCCCAGGTTCGGGCAGGTGCCGACCACCACCAGCGCGTCGGCCTCGCGCAGCCGCGACACCGCGGCGGCCAGCCTGCGCGCCGAGGCCCGGATGGAGTGCTTCTTGGTGATGTCGTTGGCGCCGACCAGGATCACCGCCGCGTCCGGCGGCGGCCCCGCCACGAACATCGCGTCGACCTGTCCGGCCAAGCCCTTCGAGGTGGCGCCGGAGATGGCCTTGGTGCTCAACCGGATGCGCAGGCCGGTGGCCTCGGCCAACCCGCGGGCCAACCGCACCCCCGGCACATCGGCGGCGCCGAGACAGCCGAGCCCGGCCGCGGTGGAGTCGCCGAAGATCATCAGGTGCAGGTCGACCGGCGTCGTCTTACGCCACGGTTCCGGCAGGCTCGCGCCCGGTGCGTACACGCCATCGGCCTCGGGCGGCTTGGAGGTATCGCGGCCGATCACCGCGCGCGCCGCACCCGCCTGCGTCATCAGCAAGCGATACGTCGCCCAGGAGACAGTTCCGGCGCTCGATCCGGCGAGCACCGTCGTCGCTCCGGTCACGGCCGCCGTCCGCCAGCTGATTCGAGGTGCGCTCACATTCGAAAATTCTACGACGGAGATCGTGAGGAACGGAGATGTCGGCCACTTGCGGCCTGGTGGGCGCCCCTCCGCTCGGCGTCGGGCGCAAGTGCTCGGCTACCCTCGGCACCATGCGCATCGCGGATCATGTCGTCGATCTCATCGGCAACACCCCCCTTGTTCGGCTGAACTCGGTGGTCGGCCCCAACGCGGGCCTGGTGGCCGCGAAGGTCGAATACCTGAACCCGGGCGGCAGCTCCAAGGACCGGATCGCGGTCAAGATGATCGACGCCGCCGAGCAGGACGGACTGCTGAAGCCGGGCGGCACGATCGTCGAGCCGACCTCGGGAAATACCGGTGTCGGCCTGGCGCTGGTCGCCCAGCAGCGCGGGTACAAGTGCGTGTTCGTGTGCCCGGACAAGGTCAGCGAGGACAAGCGCAACGTGTTGCGTGCCTACGGCGCCGAGGTCGTGGTCTGCCCGACCGCCGTGCCGCCGGAGCACCCCGACAGCTACTACAACGTCTCCGATCGCCTGGTCAGGGAGATCGAGGGCGCTTGGAAGCCCAACCAGTACTCGAACCCGGGCGGCCCCGACAGCCACTACGAGACCACCGGTCCCGAGATCTGGGCCGACACCGAAGGCAAGGTCACCCACTTCGTCGCGGGCGTCGGCACCGGCGGCACCATCTCCGGCACCGGCCGCTATCTCAAGGAAGTGTCCGGCGGCAAGGTCAAGATCATCGGCGCCGATCCGGAGGGCTCGGTGTACTCCGGCGGCACCGGGCGCCCCTACCTGGTCGAGGGTGTCGGCGAGGACTTCTGGCCCACCGCCTACGACGCGTCGATCCCCGACGAGATCATCGCCGTCTCCGACGCGGACTCCTTCGAGATGACCCGGCGCCTGGCACGCGAGGAAGGTCTGCTGGTCGGTGGTTCCTGCGGCATGGCCGTGGTCGCCGCGATCGAGGTCGCCCGCCGTGATCCCGACGCCGTGGTGGTCGTGCTGCTGCCCGACGGTGGCCGCGGCTACCTGTCGAAGATCTTCAACGACAAGTGGATGAGCTCCTACGGCTTCCTCCAGACTCCGCTGGAAGCCGGCCCGGAACCGCTGGTCGGCGACGTGCTGCGCGGCAAGTCCGGCGCCCTGCCCGACCTGGTGCACACCCACCCGTCGGAAACCCTGCGCGACGCCATCGAGATCCTGCGCGAATACGGCGTCTCCCAGATGCCCGTCGTCGGCGCCGAGCCGCCGGTCATGGCCGGTGAGGTCGCGGGCAGCGTCACCGAACGCGACCTGCTCTCGGCGGTGTTCGAAGGCCGCGCCAATCTCACCGACTCCGTTGCCCAGCACATGAGCCCGTCGTTCCCGCTGATCGGCTCGGGCGAGCCCCTCTCGACCGCCACCAAGGCACTGTCGGATTCCGACGCGCTGATGGTCGTCGAAGACGGTAAGCCCGTCGGCGTCATCACCCGCCACGATCTACTCGGTTTCCTGAGCACCGGCAGCATCTGAGGTTCGGCGCACGGTGGGTGCGGTGCGGATATCGGGGGCGAGTCCCTTCTTCGCCGCGGCGGTCCGGATCGCGTCCACCACCAGCAGCAGCGCGGCCCGGCCCGCCGAGTTGGTGCGGTAGGCCAGCGACACCGTGCGGGTGAGGGCGTCGCCGAGCGGCACGATGTCCACCCCGGGTGGGCGCAACGCCAGACCCAGATCCGACACCAGCGTCACACCGAGACCGGCCGCGACCATCGCCATCGAGGTCGCCTGCTCTTCCAGTTCGTGATCGATGCGCGGCCGCAGCCCGGCGGACTGGAACGCCAGCCGCGCCGCGTGCCCGAAGTGCGACCGGGCGGGCGCGATGATCCACGGATGCTCGGACAACTCGGCCAGGGTCACCCCTGCGGTGGGCACCGCGCCTGCCGGGACGGCGGCGTGGATCCGTTCGACACCGATGACCGCCCGCTCCAGGCCACGGTCCCAGGTCATCGGATAGTTCGAGTAGTCGAGAACGAACGACAGGTCCAGCGTGCCGTCACGGACCGCGGCGGCCGTCGACTCCGGTGCGAGTTCGGTGGTACGCACCAGAATGCCCGGGTGTGAGGCGGCGAGGGTGGTGAGCGCGTCGGGGAGCAGCCCGGAGGCCACCGACGCCCACACTCCGGCGGTGATCTTCGCCGTCACCGATCCGCCCGCTTCCTCGAGCGCCTGGGTCGCGCGCTCGACCGCGGCCAGGATCTCTTCGGCGTGCTCTGCCAGCACGATCCCGAGGTCGGTGAGCTGCACGCGGCGCCCGCGTCGTTCGAACAGCCGGGTGCCCGCGTCGCGTTCGAGCTGTGCAAGCTGTTGGGAGACCGCCGACGCGGTGTAGTGCAGAGCGGCCGCGGCGGCCGTGATGGTGCCGCGCCGGTGTAGTTCGCGCAACATTCGCAAGCGGGCCAGAGACAGGTCCATAGCACCGAGCGTATGCACTGTGCAGGAACCGTGAAGGGTGCCGTGAACGAACCGTAAATAGACGCGCGGGCAGGGGCCGCGCAGGCTTGGTGCTACCGGGGACGACGAGGTCCGCCACAGGCGATCACGACGAATGAGGAGGTGGGCACCATGACGATGCTCGACCCGGGCACAGGTATGCCGCAGGTGAGTTCGCACGGCGTTGCGGGCACATCGACGGACCCGGCCATCACTCCCGCGAACCGTCGTTGCGAGCCGTACCTGCGTCTGCACTGGACGGATTCGCGCACTGACGCGGTCGGCTACCTTGTCGTCCACACCCTGCGCGGCGGCCTGGCCACCGGTGGCACCCGGATGCGCGCCGGCTGCACCCTGCGCGAGGTCGAGGATCTGGCGCGCGGCATGGCGAACAAGACCGCCACCTTCGACCTCCCGATCGGCGGCGCCAAGGGCGGGATCGACTTCGATCCGAAGGATCCGCGCGCGGTGGACGTGCTGGAGCGGTTCTGCGAGGCGATGCGCCCGTGGCTCGACACGCACTGGGTGACCGCCGAGGACCTGGGGGTCCCGCAGCACCTGATCGACGCGGTCTTCGTCAAGCTCGACCTGGATCAGAGCTTCCACGCCGCCATCCGGCGCTCCGCCGACCCGGCGGCGACGCTGGCGCGAGTCCGCGGCGGGCTCAACGTCGCGGTCGACGGCGGCTTCCTGCTCGGTGACGTCATCGGTGGTTTCGGTGTCGCGCACGCCTGTCTGGCCGCGGCGGTGCAGTGGGGGCAGGCGCCCGCCGACACGACCGCCGCGATCCAAGGCGTGGGCACCATGGGCGGGGCGGCGGCGTACTACCTGCACGAGGCGGGGATGAAGATCACCACCGTGGCCGATGCCGCGGGCACCCTGTACTGCGCCGAGGGCCTCGACATTCCGGCGCTGCTGGAACTGCGCGACGGCTACGGCGAGATCGACCGGTCCCGCCTGCCCGCGGGCATCGAGGAGATGCCGCGCGGTGCCGTGATATCGGCCGACGTCGATATCCTTGTGCCCGCGGCGATCTCGTATGCGATCACGCCGGACAACTCCTACGACATCCGGGCGCGCATCGTCGTCGAAGCCGCGAACGCCGCCACCACACCGGAAGCCGAGGCCATGCTCGCCGCCCGCGGTGTCCCGGTACTGCCCGATTTCGTCGCCAACGCGGGTGCGGTGGCCTGGGCGTGGTGGTTGCTGCTCGGCGAAGTGGACGACGTCCCCGACACCTCGTTCGACCGGCTTCGCACCACCATGCACGACAAGGTCGCACAGCTGCTGATCGCATGGGCCGACGAGAACATCACCCCCCGCGAGATCGGCCACCGCTGGGCCGACGACCCGTCACCGCTCACCGGACCGGTCGTCATCCCCTGACAGCGCGGCATGCGGAGGACGGTGCTGCCCGCACGAGTGAAGGCAGCACCGACTCCAGGTCAGCGAGTGAACATCGAGTGCAACTCCACCCACTGGTCCGGGTGGACATGGGCGACGACAGTGCTGTGGTCGATGCCGGTAGCGGTCAACGCTTCGTCGACTCCTCGGTAGCGGGTACGCAGCGAAGCGCGCACCGTGCCACCGATACCGGAGTAGCCGGTTCGCACCAGCTCGGTGTAGGAATCCTGCTGTCGCACACGTGGTTCCGGTCTTCTGGTGATCCGCAAGATCGCCGAATCGACCGACGGGATCGGGCGGAAGCTGTCGCGGGGTACCTGCCCGTGGAGTTCCCAGCTGAACCACGGCCAGGTCGTCGCGGTCAGTAGGCTCCAGCGGCCGTAGTCGCCGGTGCGCTTGCGGGCGTATTCGCGTTGGGTGAGCAGTGTCGCCGAGGTCAGGGCCGGTGCGGTCAGACACCAGTCGACGATCTCGGCGGTCACGGAGAACGGGATGTTGCCCACCACGGCGAACGGCTCACGGGGAGCCCTGGCCTTGGTGAAATCGCCACGGACGACGCGGATTCCGTTCTCGGACCGGGTTCGTGCCGAGAGCTTGGCCGCGAGCAGCGGATCGATCTCGTACGCGGTGACCTGAGCGCCCCGGCGAGCCAGTGCGTGTGTGAGAACGCCTTCGCCCGCACCGGGTTCGAGAACTGTTCCCGCCGGATCGGCCACCGTCACTATCGATTCGACGGCGGCACGATCCACCAGAAAGTTCTGGGACAGTGTTCTTCTCGCGTGGTCACGGGCGGTCCGACCGCCGCTCTTGCCGGTGACCTTGCGCTGTGTGTGTGAGTAGTTTCGATGTGCGAAATCCTGCGCCACGGCAGTTGCCCCTTCGGGTCTTCGAGTCGAATGAGTCTCGAAGGGCCCTGGGCGCGCCGGTGGACGCCGATGAAGTTATCCGCGTCCGCTAGCGGGCCAGAGCCCGGATGTAGCGGAGGCGAATGAAGTAGTGGCACGACATGGGACCGACTCTAGGAAGCGGTCGAGAACCAGGCAACCGAATTTCGGACCGGCGCCGATCGGCTCGAGGGGCTGGGCGGAACGAGATCCGTGGGTCACTGTGGCTCTGACCGGCCGTGAGCAAATTTATCGCAACTGCGCGGATTCGATGGGAATTACCTGGGTAAGCAGCACGAACAGGTGCATCGGCAATTCAGCCGCACTGATCGGAATGAGCGAAAGGATAGGCCGTGGATACCTCCGTCATTGCGATAGATTTCCAGCAGGGCTTGACCGACGCATGGAGTTCGGTCGCGCAGTTCGTCCCCAAAGCGGTGGCATTCATCGCCATTCTTCTCGTCGGCTGGATCATCGCGAAGGTGGTCGCCAAGATCGTGAACGCGGTGCTGGAACGTGTCGGATTCGACAAGCTCGTCGAACGTGGCGAACTGCGGAAAATGATGTCCCGCAGTAAATATGACGCTTCCGACATCATCGCCAAGATCGCCTATTACGCGATTCTGCTGATCGCGTTGCAGATCGGTTTCGCGGTGTTCGGGCCGAACCCGGTCAGTGCGCTGCTCACCAGCATCGTGGCGTGGCTGCCCAAGGCGGTGGTCGCGATCATCATCGTGGTGATCGCCGCGGCGATCGCGCACGCGGTGAGCGATCTCGTCTCCAACGCGCTCGGCGGGCTGTCCTACGGGCACATGCTCGGCCGGATCGCGGCGGTGTTCATCTGGGGTATCGGCATCATCGCGGCGCTGAACCAGATCGGTGTCGCGACCTCGGTGACCACCCCGGTCCTGATCGCCGTGCTCGCCACCATCGGCGGCATCCTGGTGGTCGGTGTCGGTGGCGGCCTGGTCAGGCCCATGGAGCAGCGCTGGAGCAATTGGCTCGGCAACCTGGAATCGGAGATGCCGGCGATGAAGGGCCATGCCCAGGCCTACCAGCGCGGACGTGAGGACGCCGAGCGTCAGGGCGAGCGGGTGGCGCCGAGTGCGGCCGAGCAGGCGCGGGTCACCCCCGGCGCGACCTACCCCGGCGGCGAGCCGGGCTGGGGCGGCGAAACCGTGCGGTAGTCAACGGGCAAAGGCGCACCGTCACCTTCGGGTGGCGGTGCGCCGATGTCGTCGGTGGGGTATCAGTCGGCGGCGTACGCGCACACCGCGGCAAGGCGTAACTGCAGCCAGTCGGCGTCGTGCCAATTGTCCGGCGCACCCGCGAAGAACCCGTCGGCCCGCTCGGCGAAATGGTCGAGCAGTCCGCGGACATAACCGGCGAGCAGAATGGCGAGCGGCACCCGCGTCGAATCGTCGACGCCGAGAGCGAGAATGTCGCGCACCGCGGCGGCATGCTGGTCGAGCTGGGCGGACAGCCCGGGTACCACCGCGGCGACGGCGGCCGCGGGTGCTCCGAACTCGGTGTTCAACTGCTGTAATTGTCGTTGCGCCGAGAGTTCGAGCAACGCGGGACCTGGCGCAAACATTGCAATATGGTAGCAATCTCTCCGTCGCTGAAGAAATTGGATCGATTCAAGATCGATAGTGTGACCGGGCGAATACAGCGCAACCATGTCGCGGTCGATCGAATTCGGTTGAGCGCAACCATGGTCGCTCGCGCAGCGCCCTGCTGGACTGTCGACCATGGGCAGCGAACGTCGGAAATTGAAGACCGTCACCGGGGTGAGCGGATCACGCGATGTGTACGCCGCGGCACTGGACCCGACCCGTTCCACGCTCGAGGAAGGCATCCGGATCGCGCGGATCGCACAGCAGAACAAGATCGGTGCGATCTTCGCGGCGGACCTGCTCAGCTTCGGCGCCCAGGGGGCGATCGGCGCGCAGGAACCACTGATCCAGCTCGCCGCCCTCGGCGCGGTGACCACCGATGTCGGCCTGATCGCCACCGTGTCCACGACCTTCCATCATCCCTATAACCTGGCCAGGCTCTTCGGCACGCTCGACCACATCAGCAACGGCCGCGCGGCCTGGAACGCGGTGACCTCGTCGCTGGGCGAGGAGAACTACGGCGACCGCGATCTACCGAGCCCGGAGCAGCGCTACGCGCGCGCCACGGAATCCATCGAGGTGGTCAACGCGCTGTTCGACAGCTGGCGCCCTGGTGCGCTGCGGCCGGACGGCGCGGGAGGGGCGACCGTGGACGAATCGCTCGTGCGGCCGATCGACTTCGCCGGACAGCATTTCTCGGTCCGCGGCCCGCTGAACATTCCGCCGCTGCCCCAAGGCAGGCCGGTGCAGTTCCAGGCCGGTCAATCCGCGGGCGGCGTCGAACTCGGCGCACGATTCGCGGAGGTGGTGTTCACCTCGCTGGCCACGCTCGAGGATGCGATCACCTACACGAAGAAGATCCGCACCCGCGCCGCCGAGCTGGGCAGGCCGGACGGGCTTCCGCTCATCTTCAGTTCCTTCCATGCCACCTACGGCGCGACGGAGGAAGAAGCCCGCAGGCTGGTTCGCGAGGCCGCCGAAGCCACCGATTTCGAGGCGGGGCGCCGTCAACTCGCCGACATGCTGGGTGGCGGCCTCGACCTGTCCGAGCTACCGCTGGACAAGCCCATCCCGGAAACATTGCTGCCGCAACTGGATTCGGTACACCGACGACGCGGCCGGGTCGAGATCTTCGCCAAGCTCGCCGCCTCCGGCGCGACGCTGCGGGAACTCGTCATCGCCGCCAAGGACACCGGCCACTGGGCCGCGGCGGGCACACCCGAACAGCTGGCCGACGCGATCGAGGAGCGCTATCGGGCGAATGTGCTCGATGTGATCTCCCTCGGCGGGTTCACCGACGAGCGAACCCACGATTTCGTCGTCAACGGACTGCTGCCCGAGCTGCGTCGCCGGAAGCTGCTCGACACCGACTATCTGGGCGCGACCTACCGTGAGAATCTGGAACTGCCCGCGCCGACCTCGACGACGAGGGCGTAGCCGACGAGATGTGATCGAGATCGCGGACTTGCGTGAACCGGGCGCCCGATGGACTCTGAATGGGTATAACCGTTCGGAGACAACTTTCGGCAAACCAGCCCGGCGAGCGAAGGGATCCCGCAGTGCAGGTCACCGACCCGGCCGTTCACCTGTTCGGCATGAGCACGGTAATCGCTGCTAGCGCAGGGTATTCGGCGCAGACAAGGGTCTCCCGCGCCTGGCGCCGCTCGCCCTACGCACCCCTGCTCGGCCGTCTCGCCGCCGCGATCTTCTGGGGTTGCGGCAGTGTGGCCGGGCTGACCCTGCTCGGCATTCCCGCAGCGATCACCGTGCCGATCGCGCTGACCGTGCTCACCGTGGTGATCGTGATGCTCGCCGCTGCCTTCGCCGGCGGCATGATCAGGCCCGCGCCGAGGCCGAGCCTGTCGGCCCGAACCTGACCTACCGGAACGCGTTGGCGTCGGTGAGCGCCTTGCCGATGACCAGCTGGTGCACCTCGGCGGTGCCCTCGTAGGTCAGCACGGATTCCAGGTTGTTGGCGTGCCGCAGCACCGGGTAGTCGAGGGTGATGCCGTTGGCGCCCAGGATGGTCCGGCATTCGCGAGCAATCTTGATGGCCTCGCGCGTGCTGTTCAGCTTGCCCGCGCTGATCTGCTCGCCGGTGATCTCGTGTCGATCCTTCAACCGGCCCAGGTGCAGCGCGAGCAACTGCCCCTTGCCGAGTTCGAGCGCCATATCGGCCAGTTTGGCCTGGGTGAGCTGATAGCCCGCGAGCGGCTTGTCGAACACCTCGCGGGTGCGGGCGTAGTCGATCGCGGCGCTCAGGCAGTCTCGCGCGGCGCCGAGCGCGCCGAAGACGATGCCGAATCGCGCCTCGCTCAAGCAGGCCAGCGGCGAACTGAGCCCGCGTGATTCGGGCAGCACGGCATCGGCGGGCAGGCGCACATCGTCGAAATCCAGTGCGGCGGTGAGCGATGCGCGCAGCGACAGCTTGCGATGGATCTCGCGAGTGGTGAAACCCGGTGTGCCCGCGGGTACCAGGAAGCCGCGCACCCGCGCCTTGTCCGCGCCGGGCTCCTCCGCATACGCCCAGACGACGGCGACATCGGCCACCGACCCATTGGTGATCCACATCTTCGACCCGTTCAGGATCCAGTCGTCACCGTCGCGGCGCGCCCGCGTGCGCATGCCGCCGGGGTTGGACCCGAAATCGGGTTCGGTGAGCCCGAAGCACCCGATCACCTCACCGGCCGCCATCGCAGGCAGGTACTGCTGCTTCTGCTCCTCGGAACCGAAGAAATGAATGGCCGCCATCGCCAGCGAGCCCTGTACCGACACCATGCTGCGCACGCCGGAGTCGACGGCTTCGAGTTCCAGGCAGGCGAGGCCGTACGCGGTGGCCGACGCGCCCGCGCAGCCGTAGCCGTCGAGGTGCATGCCGAGCAGCCCGAGCTTGCCCAGTTCCGGTGCGATCTCGCGGACCGGGAATGTGCCCTGCTCGAACCAGTCGGCGAGGTGCGGTCGCAGCCTGCGTTCCCCGAATCGCGCCACCGTGTCGCGGATTTCGCGCTCCTCCGACGACAGCAACGGATCGATGGCGAACAACTCTTCGACAGTGACCATGGCGTGAGCTTAACCGCAGTACCAGCCCTGAAACCGACACTTCGACCAGGCCGCCACCCCAGCGATCGCACCCGGAGCAGGCCAACTAGTCTGAGGTGATGAGTGAGCTGGGATTCTCCACCAGGGCCGTGCACGCCGGATACGAACCCGATCCTCAGACCGGTGCGGTCAACGTGCCCATCTACGCGAGCTCCACCTTCGCCCAGGACGGCGTCGGCGGCATGCGCGGTGGTTACGAGTACGCGCGCACCGGCAACCCCACCCGCACGGCACTGGAAGCCAACCTCGCGGCCCTCGAATCGGGCAGCTACGGGCGTGCCTTCGCCTCGGGCATGGCGGCCACCGACTGTGCGCTGCGCGCGATGCTGCGCCCCGGCGATCACATCGTGATTCCCGACGACGCCTACGGCGGCACCTTCCGGCTCATCGACAAGGTCTTCAGCCAGTGGGGCATCGAGCACTCGCCCGCCCACATCGCCGACCTCGACGCGGTGCGCGCGGCCGTCCGCCCCAACACCAAGCTGGTGTGGATCGAGACGCCGACCAACCCGCTGCTGAGCATCGGTGACATCCCCGCGCTGGCCGATATCGCCCACGAGGCCGACGCGAAGCTGGTGGTGGACAACACGTTCGCCACCCCGTACTTGCAGCAGCCGCTGCTGCTCGGCGCCGACGTGGTGCTGCACTCGACCACCAAGTACCTCGGCGGTCACTCCGATGTCGTCGGCGGCACGCTGATCACCAACAGCGCCGACCTCGACAAGGACTTCGCGTTCCTGCAGAACGGCGCGGGCGCGGTGCCCGGTCCGTTCGACGCCTTCCTCACGATGCGGGGCATCAAGACCCTGGCCGTGCGCATGGAGAAGCACTGCGACAACGCCGAGGTGATCGCGGAGTTCCTGACCAACCATCCGGCCATCTCGCAGGTCATCTACCCCGGTCTGCCCACGCACCCCGGCTACGAGATCGCGCAGAAGCAGATGCGTCGCAGCGGCGGCATGATCTCGGTGCGCCTGGCCGGTGGCCGGGAAGCGGCGCTGAAGTTCTGCTCGCGGACCGAGATCTTCACGTTGGCCGAATCGCTGGGCGGTGTCGAATCGCTCATCGAACACCCCGGTGCCATGACCCACGCCAGCACCGAGGGGTCGGCGCTGGAAGTCCCCGCCGACCTGGTCCGGCTCTCGGTCGGCATCGAAGACATCAGCGATCTCCTCGCCGATGTCGAACAGGCGCTGAGCTGAGCGGGACCCGACACACATGACGAAGCGGCCGCATCCGGTATCCGGATGCGGCCGCTTGCGTTCGGGTTCCCGACGTACGGGTTCAGCGAGCTCAGCTGTGGTACGGCTCCGCGCTGACCAGCGTCACCTTCATGGTGTTGCCGTTGGGGAGTGTGTACTCGCGGGTCTCGCCCACCTTGGCGTCGATCAGCGCCCCGCCCAGCGGCGAGTTCGGCGAGTAGGCCTCCAGGCCGGTGGCGCCGAGTCCCTCTTCGCGGGTCGCGATCAGGAAGGTCTCGGTATCGCCCTCGTCGCCGTCGTAGTAGACCGTGACGACCGAGCCCGGCAGTGCCACACCGGATTTGGTGGGGGCGACGCCGACCTTGGCGTTGTTCAGCAGTTCCTGCAGCTGGCGGATACGCGCCTCCTGCTGACCCTGCTCTTCACGCGCGGCGTGGTAGCCACCGTTCTCCTTGAGGTCGCCCTCTTCGCGGCGCTCGTTGATCTCGGCGGCAATGACCGGACGATTGGCAATGAGCGAGTCCAACTCGCCCTTGAGCCTGTCGTGCGACTCCTGGGTAAGCCAGGTCACATTCTCGGTCATCTCGATCACTCCCTAGTAGTTGTTCCCGGCGCACCGGGATTCCCTGAAACCAGCGCGAAACCTCCCGAAGGAGGGCATGCACCAGCCCGACGGCTGGAGCGATCCTGGGGGTGAACCCGATACCCGCAAACAGCACCGCTGGCCGCCAATGCAGCAAACACGGCTCCGAACCCCGGAACCGTGTATCAGCCCATTTTAGCATGTCTCACAAAAATGCAGGTCAGCCTAGTCAGGCGGGCTATTCGCCGTGCAGTGTCACTGATCGCTGGTGCGCAGATACCCGGGAATCTGGTCGCTGCAACCATAAATATCGCCCGCCGAAGCGCGTGCCGACGACTTCACCGTAGTGCTCACCTGCACGCTGGTCGAGTCCGAGCCCGGCACGAGTATTTCGCGCCGGCCCACCTCGGCACCGTCACGGTCCATCGCCCGTACGAAGCAGACCACGGCCTGCTGCGGGTCGTCGCGGGTGACCTTGATCCGCATGTCCAGGGTGGCGTCGTCGACGACCACGTAACCCAGCTGCTCGGTCTCGATCGCCTTGGGGCCATATTTCTGGAAGCCGAGATAGGCCACCGCGAAGCCGGCCGCCACCACGCCGACACCGAGCAAAACCATCAGCCACAGGCGACGCGCAGGTGGTTTCGTGCCATATCGATCGGCGTGTCGCGCTGCTGCGGCGGCCGAGGTCGCGGCGGAGTCCGGTGCGGGCTCGGTCATCGTTTTCGCGCTCCCGGGGGTGGTCGGAACAAACAGGGGGTCGGATGGAACTATAGGTAACGACATCTGACACCCGCGAGCGAGAGCGACGGTGAACGAGAAGTGAGTGGCCTTCGCCTCATGGCAGTGCACGCCCACCCCGACGACGAATCGAGCAAGGGCGCCGCGACGACCGCCAGGTACGCCGCGGAGGGCGTCGAGGTGCTCGTCGTGACGTTGACCGGCGGCGAGCGCGGCAGCATCCTGAACCCGGCCATGGACACCCCCGGTGTGCTGGACCGGATCAACGAGGTCCGGCGCGAGGAGATGGCCGCGGCCGCGCACGCGCTCGGCGTGCGCCAGCACTGGCTGGGATTCGTCGACTCGGGCCTGCCCGAGGGCGACCCGCTGCCGCCGCTGCCGGAGGGCTGCTTCGCGCTGGTGCCGCTGGAGGAATCCACCGAGGCGCTGGTGCGCGTGATCCGCGAGTTCAAGCCGCAGGTGATCACCACCTACGACGAGAACGGTGGCTACCCGCACCCGGACCACATCCGCTGCCACGAGGTCTCGATGGCCGCGTACGAGGCGGCGGGCGATCCCACGAAGTTCCCCGGGGCGGGCGAGCCGTGGACACCGCTCAAGCTCTACTACGACCACGGCTTCAGCATGAAGCGCCTGGAAGCCTTCGCCGAGGAGTACGAGCGCATCGGTGAACCTTTCCCGCTGCAGGAGTGGCTGGACCGGATGAAGCAGTACCAGGCGGCCCGCGGCGACATCATGGGCCGGGTCACCACCCAGATCGAATGCTCGAAGTACTTCCCCCAGCGTGACGACGCCCTGCGCGCCCACGCGACCCAGATCGATCCCAACGGCGCGTTCTTCGCGATCCCGTTGGAGATGCAGCAGCGGCTCTGGCCGACCGAGGAGTTCGAATTGGCCAAGACGCGCGTGTCCACCGCCATCCCGGAGACCGACCTGTTCGCCGGCATCGAGGACAACGACCGGTGATGTTGGTCTACCTCGCACAGCAACCGACGGGCCCCGAGTTCGGCAAGGCTTCCCCGCTCGGGCTGCTGGTCATCCTGATCCTGCTGGCAGGCACGGTGCTGCTGGTCCGCTCGATGAACAAGCACCTCAAGGGCCTGCCGGAAACGTTCGAACCCGAGCACCCGGAACCGGATCAGAAGGCCGACGACGGCACCGAGCCCGGTGTGATCGCCGTCGAGGAATCCGAACCGAAACAGAACTCCTAGCGCGCCGCGGCGAGGTCGGCGACGAGTTCGCCGACCAGGTCGCGCGCGGTGGCGGCGTGTTCGGCCACCGACCGCGACGCGCCGCCCGCACTCAACTCGATCATCGTGTTCATCAGGCCGAACAGTGCGACGAGTTGACGTAGGGCGGCGCGACGTTCGGACACTGTCATCGGCGCGGTGGTTATCGGCAGGTTCACGACTATGGGATCGTCACTGTTGACGGGTTCGTTTCTGCCGATACCCAATCGACGCCGTGCGCGACCTACCAGTCGATCAGGTCGAGTTCGTGCAGGCGCCGGAACACCATCATCGAACCGGGTGCGACGTGCTCCATCGCGGCGTATTCACTCACGGTGAAGTAGCGGAATTCGGCGATTTCGCCGGTGGCGTGGGGTTCTCCGGTGAGCTCGGCACGGAAACAGGTCATGTGCAGGCCGGTGTTGCGGCGGTGCCCGAAAGCCTCGGCCTCGAAGACGCCGAACTCGGCGACCCCGGCCAGCCCGACGCCCAGTTCTTCCTCGATCTCGCGATGTAGCGCCTGTAAAGGGGTCTCGCCGGGGTCGATCTTGCCGCCCGCCATGTAGAAGACATCTTTGCCTTCGGGGCGCGTCTGAATCAGCCTGCGGTCGCGGACATGGGCGAGGGCGGCGGTGCGGATCATGGGGATCACTCTAAGGAGCGATCGGCCCCGTTCCATGCCGAACGTGCTCCGCGTCACGCTGGTGTCTGGGTCAGCTCACCGAGACGGTGCCCGCGGCGGCGCGTCGACGGTCAGCGTTTCGGCTGCGGCCAGCGAGTCGGTACGCGAGGTGTCTTTGAGGTCGACTCCCGAGCGACCCAGTGCGCGGGCTCCCGCGACCAGACCCGCCACCACGCGGGCGGCGTCGGCGTAGGTGAGGCCGTCGGGTGGGTGGATGTTGGAGACGCAGTTGCGTTCGGCGTCCGCGCGGCCGGGGCGTGGTAGGTGGGTCAGGTAGATGCCGAGGCTGTCGGCGACCGAGAGGCCCGGGCGTTCGCCGATCAGCACCAGAACGGTGCGCACGCCCATGGCTTCGGCGATGTGGTCACCCAGCGCCACTCTGGCCTGGGTGGCGATCACCGGTGGGGCCATGGTGTAGCGATCGCCGAGTTCGGTTGCCAGGGCGGCGAGGAGTTCGGGGGCGTGCTCGGACAGTGCCAAGGGGGACAGCCCGTCGGCGAGAACGACGCCGATGTCCGCGCCGCTGGCGGTGACGGGGGTGAGATCGTCGGGCACTCGGCCGAGATCGGGGCGGCGCAGGTACTCGGCGCGATCGGCCGCCCTGCTGGCTACGGTGACCGGGGTGCCGAGGCCGAGTGCGGCGATGTGTTCGGTGAACGTCGCGACATCGAGAGGAAGGTGCACGGCGTCACGGGCCGCGGCGTGTGCGGCGCGCAAGGTGAGGACATCGGTCGTCGGCAACGCGTCGCCCGTGCGGCCGAGCCCGATTCTGGCTTGCGTACTGCCCCGAAGATCTCGCCAGAAGTCTTCGGCGACAGGCGATTGCGTCTCGTGCGCAGCGGCGATCGGTGGGGCCGGAACAGGTGGGGTCACAGGCGGTTCCGTTTCTGCGTCGATGGTCGTGAGCGGCTCGTCCGGCTGACGCGGTGCGCTCATCGAGTGGCTGTCAGGGCTCGCAGGGGTGAGGACAGCGGTTCCACCTGTCGCACACGGCCGTTCGCGTCGAGCATGCCGAGCCCCGACAGCCAGGCCTCGAATTCCGGTGCGGGCCGCAGGTTCAGGACCTGGCGGGCATACAGGGCATCGTGGAACGACAGGCTCTGGTAGCCGAGCATCACGTCGTCGGCGCCGGGCACCGCGATGACGAAGGCGCAACCGGCCGCACCCAACAGGGTGAGCAGGGTGTCCATGTCGTCCTGGTCGGCCTCGGCGTGGTTGGTGTAGCAGACATCCACGCCCATCGGCAGGCCGAGCAGCTTGCCGCAGAAGTGGTCTTCGAGTCCGGCCCGGATGATCTGCTTGCCGTCGTAGAGGTATTCGGGTCCGATGAAGCCGACGACCGTATTCACCAGCAGCGGTCGCAGATCCCGGGCTACGGCGTAGGCGCGCGCTTCGAGGGTCTGCTGGTCCACCGGCCGATCACCCACGCCCAGATGGGCATTCGCGCTCAGTGCCGATCCCTGCCCGGTCTCGAGGTACATCACGTTGTCGCCCACGGTGCCGCGCCGCAGGGATCGTCCCGCTTCGTTCCCCTCCCGCAACAGCGAAATATTCACGCCGAAGCCGGTATTCGCGCCCTCGGTGCCCGCGACGGACTGGAACACCAGATCCACCGGCGCGCCCGCCTCGATCAAACCGATGGTCGTGGTGACGTGGGAGAGCACGCACGACTGGGTCGGGATGTCGAAGCGCAGGCGCACGTCGTCGAGCAGATGCAGGAGATCCGAGGTGGCCTGCGGTGAATCCGTGGCGGGGTTGATGCCGATCACCGCGTCGCCACAGCCCAGCAGCAGCCCGTCCAAGGTGGCGGCGGCGATCCCGCGCGGATCGTCGGTGGGATGATTGGGCTGCAACCGCGTGCTCAACCGGCCGGGCAGGCCGATGGTGGTGCGGAATCCCGCGGTCACCTCGGCCGCCTTGGCCACCGCGATCAGATCCTGATTGCGCATGATCTTGCTGACCGCGGCCACCATCTCCGGCGTCAGCCCCGGCGATACCGCGGCCAGGGTCGCCGCGGAATCGCCGGCGGCGGCGACGGCGAGCAGCCAGTCGCGCAATCCGCCGACGGTCAGATGTGAGATCGGCGCGAACGCCGATCGGTCGTGACTGTCGATGATCAGCCGGGTGACCTCGTCGGTCTCGTACGGCACCAGTACGTCGCTCAGGAACGTGATGAGTGGAACTTCGGCCAGCGCCCACTGCGCCGCGGCACGTTCGGCATCGGTGGCCGCCGCGCAACCGGCGAGCTCGTCGCCGCTGCGCAGGGGGGTGGCTTTCGCCATCAGGTCGATCAAACCGTCGAAGGTGTAGGTCGTGACGCCGATTGTGCTGCGGTACACGGTCATCGGGTCCCTTTCGAGAGATGTACTCGGCCGCCGGAGCCCGGCAGCATGCGCGACGCTGCCGGGTGCCCGACGGTCTACTCGAGCTCGGATTCCGCCTTGGCGATGGCCGCGAACTCCTCGTCCGGGGATTTGGCGACCAGGTGTTTGCGACTGTAGAGCCCGAAGTAGGCCATGAAGGCGACGAACACACCGAGCGTCCACAGCGCGGCCTGCTGGTCGACCAGGAACGTGGCCGCCACCGATGCGGCCGCGATGACCAGCGCGAACGCCGTGGTAACGATGCCGCCCGGCGTGCGGTACGGGCGCGGCATGTTGGGTTCACGCACGCGGAGCACGATGTGGGACACCATCATCAGGACGTAGCTCAGCGCCGCGCCGAAGACGGCCATGTTCAGCAGCATCGCGCCCTTGCCGGTGAGCGAGAGGGCGAAGCCGATGATGCCGGGCACGATCAGCGCCAGCACCGGCGCCTTGCGGGAGTTGGTGATCGACAGGACGGTCGGCAGGTAGCCGGCGCGCGAGAGGGCGAAGGTCTGGCGGGAGTACGCGTAGATGATGGAGAAGAAGCTGGCGACCAGACCGGCCAGGCCGATGTAGTTGACCACCTTGGCCATCGAGCTGTCGCCCAGCGCCTCGACGAGCGGGTTGCCCGAGGCGGAGGCGCTCTGGGCGCCGAGCGCGCCGGTGACCAGGAACAGCACCACCGCGCCGGTGACGCACAGCAGCAGCATCGCGACGATGATGCCCTTGGGCACGTTCTTCTCCGGCTCGCTGGCTTCCTCGGCGGCCAGCGGCACGCCTTCGACGGCGAGGAAGAACCAGATCGCGAACGGGATGGCGGCCCAGATGCCCAGGTAGCCGAACGGCAGGAACGACGACGACCCGGTCGCCGCGGGATCGGCCGCGATATCGGTCAGGTTGGTCGCGTCGAACTTGCCGACGGCCGCGAACGCGAAGATCACCAGGCCGACGAGCGCGATCCCGGTGATCACGAACATCGCCTTGAGCGCCTCACCCGCACCGGTCAGGTGGATGCCGATGAACAGCGCGTACACCGCCAGATACACCCACCAGCCGTCGGTGATCCCGAACAGGTTCAGCGACTCCACGTAGGCGCCGATGAAGGTGGCGATCGCGGCGGGCGCGATCGCGTATTCGATGAGAATGGCTGTGCCGGTAGCGAATCCGCCCCACGGGCCGAGCGCGCGCCGAGCGAAGGTGTAGCCGCCGCCCGCCGCGGGCAGTGCCGAGGACATCTCGGCCATGCCGAGCACCATCGCCAGATACATCGCGGCGATGACGACGGTGGCGATCAGCAGGCCACCGAATCCGCCCTCGGCGAGACCGAAGTTCCAGCCGGAGAAGTCGCCGGAGATCACGTAGCTCACGCCGAGGCCCGCGAGCAGTACCCAGCCCGCCGAGCCCTTGCGCAGGGTGCGTTTGGCGAGATAGTCGTCGACCGGTGCGCCCTCGCCGGTGGCGGGGCTGATTTCTGTACTCACGTGGAGCTCCTCATCAACAAGCAAAGCGCGTTCGGCGGCAACGGTGATCGTCGAGGGTTGAAGAATGGTTGACGACTGTTACGGCCGTGGATCCGTCAGGTCAGCGGTGCGTATCGAGCACCGCTGACCTGCGGAAACGAACTGATTACGGGTGTTTCAGATCACCCGGTTCGCGGCGGCGCCGATTCGAGCGCGGCCGCTTCCTCGTCGGTGAACAGGCGTGAGCGGATCAGGAACCGCACGCCCTCGGGAGCCTCGAGCGAGAATCCGCCGCCGCGGCCCGGCACCACGTCGACGGTGAGGTGGGTGTGTTTCCAGTACTCGAACTGGTCGGCGCTCATCCAGAACGGGGTGTCGCCCGGCAGGTATCCGAGCAGCACGTCCGAACCGCCCACCCGGAACTCGCCACGCGGGTAACACATCGGCGAGCTGCCATCGCAGCACCCACCGGACTGGTGGAACATGACCGGGCCGTGTTGCCCGGTCAGGTCCCGCAGCAGCGCCGCCGCCTTCTCGGTGAGGTCGACGCGCTGCACCATCAGAAGAAGCCGAGCTTCGTCGCCGAGTAGCTGACCAGGATGTTCTTGGTCTGCTGGTAGTGATCGAGCATCATCTTGTGGTTCTCGCGCCCGATGCCGGACTTCTTGTAGCCGCCGAACGCCGCGTGCGCGGGGTAGGCGTGGTAGCAGTTGGTCCAGACCCGGCCTGCCTTGATGCCGCGGCCGAGGCGGTAGGCGGTGTTCATATCGCGCGTCCACACGCCGGCGCCGAGACCGTAGAGGGTGTCGTTGGCGATCGAGAGCGCTTCCTCGGTGGAGTCGAAGGTGGTGACCGCGACGACGGGGCCGAAGATCTCCTCCTGGAACACGCGCATGTCGTTGCTGCCCTTGAAGATCGTCGGCTCGATGTAGAAGCCCTCGGACAGCCCGTCGACGCTGCGGACCGCGCCGCCGGTGAGCACCTCGGCGCCTTCCTTCTTGCCGATGTCGATGTAGGACAGGATCTTCTCGAACTGATCGTTGCTGGCCTGGGCGCCGATCATGGTCGCCTCGTCGAGCGGGTTGCCGCTGATGATCGCCTTGGTGCGTTCGACGCAGCGGGCCATGAACTCGTCGTAGATCGACGAGGCGATCAGCGCGCGCGACGGACAGGTGCACACCTCGCCCTGGTTGAGGGCGAACATGACGAATCCTTCGATCGCCTTGTCCAGGTAGTCGTCGTCGGCGGCCATCACATCGGGCAGGAAGATGTTGGGGCTCTTGCCGCCCAGCTCGAGGGTGACCGGAATGATGTTCTCGCTGGCGTACTGCATGATCAGCCGGCCGGTGGTGGTCTCTCCGGTGAACGCGACCTTCGCCACGCGCGGGCTCGAGGCCAGCGGCTTACCCGCTTCGACGCCGAAACCGTTGACCACGTTGAGAACTCCCGGCGGCAGCAGATCCGCGACGAGTTCGACGACCTTCATGATCGAGGCCGGGGTCTGCTCGGCGGGCTTGAGCACCACCGCGTTTCCGGCGGCCAGTGCGGGCGCCAGCTTCCAGGTGGCCATCAGGATCGGGAAGTTCCACGGAATGATCTGCGCGACAACGCCGAGCGGCTCGTGGAAGTGATAGGCGATGGTGTCCTTGTCGACCTCGCTGATGCCGCCTTCCTGCGCGCGCAGCACTCCGGCGAAGTAGCGGAAGTGGTCGACCGCCAAGGGGAGGTCGGCGGCCAGGGTTTCGCGGACCGGCTTGCCGTTGTCCCAGGTTTCGGCGACGGCGAGGGCCTCGAGGTTGGCCTCGATCCGGTCGGCGATCTTGTTGAGGATGTTGGCGCGCTCGGCGGCCGAGGTCTCACCCCAGGCCGGGGCCGCACGGTGGGCGGCGTCGAGCGCCAATTCCACATCGGCGGCGCTCGAGCGGGCGATCTCGCAGAACGGCTGCCCGTCCACCGGCGAGGTGTTCTCGAAATAGCGGCCTTCGACCGGCGGAATCCACTTGCCGTCGATGAAATTGTCGTATCGCGGCGCGTAGCTGACGACGCTGCCCTCGGTGCCCGGCTTGGCGTAGATCATGTGCGGTGGCTCCTCGCTGATTCCGGTGAATCGTGACGCCCATCACTATCCCCGCTCAGGGTTGATGAAACGTTGAAGCCGGACCGATCAGGCGCGAAGGGCGCTGTGCAAGCGCGCGGCGGCGACGGCGCGGCGTGCGTCGCGGGTGGGGAGCAGCGCGAGGGCGTGTTCGTGGACGGCGATGTCGTCGGGGGCGGAATCGCCGTATGTCAGTGCGTGATTCGCGTCCGGGCTGTTGAGAACCGCGTTACGCATGGCGACTTCGAGGTAGTCGCGCCATTCGCTGATGCCCGGTGTCTCCGAATCGGGAAGCAGCGGGCCGTGATACAGGCGAACGGCCGTGTCCAGGTCGCCTCGCTCGATGGCGCGCAGCACGTCGACGGCGTCGCAGGACAGGGGAGTGGTGAAGCGGTAGACGCGACTGGTGATGTCGCCGCCGGTGGCGCGGCGCAGGTACGACATCTCCGATTTGAGAGTGCTCGCGCCGACCGCGCGATCACCGTAGACGGCGTAGTGCAGGCGTTCGTGGCTGTAGCCGTCGTCGTCGAGGGCGAGCAGGGTCAGGATCTCGAGATGGCGTGGCCGCAACCGGATCTGCTGACCGTCACGCATCAACCGGCCGGTGCCGAGGCAGGTCAGCCGCATTCCGGCGGGCGCGGGCACGGCGGCGTGCAACTTCGATTCGATGGCGCTGGTCATGGTGCGCACGGTGGCCATGGCCAGCGGATGTGAGCGTTTCCAGGTCGTCGACAGGTCGAGCACGCCGAGCAGGGTCCCGTCGGCGGCGCGGATCGGCGCGCAATAACAGACCCAGCCGTGCAGGGCCGCGACAAGATGCTCGGCCGAGAACACGGTGTGCGGTTGGTCGGTGCGCAACGCCAGCGACAGGGCGTTGGTCCCCATG
The DNA here is from genome assembly GCF_042794235.1 of Nocardia sp. NPDC056541. Lineage (NCBI taxonomy): Bacteria > Bacillati > Actinomycetota > Actinomycetes > Mycobacteriales > Nocardiaceae > Nocardia > Nocardia sp. NPDC056541. The sequence goes on along the minus strand of NZ_JBHTUD010000013.1, from coordinate 38,101 downwards.
TGCGCCTCGTCCCATCGGCCACCCGGCGCGAAGTTCACCTGCTCGGCGCGTCTGCGCATCACGGGTCCGCCATATGTCCACAGAATCGTCCCCGAAGCATCGGTGACCGCCGCGACGTAGCCCGCGTCGTCGGCGACGCTGTGCAACTGCTCTTTCAGCTCGGTCACCGGCCCTCGCAACGGCGACTCCGCCCACCGTGGCCCGATATCGGTCTCACTGACCGGCGCGTGATCGCGCCCAGGATCCACGGTCCGCAACGACCGCGACCAGGACTGCGCCACCTCGGACCGCACTCCTGCCCCCGAAACCCCCACCCCGCCCGGCACCCACATCGCCCACTCCCGCTCCAGCGCAGCCCGCTGCGCGGAAAGCGTGAGCTGCACCATCTCGGGTCTTCCTACTAGACGAACTGGGCGAGGATTCCACATTTCATCATGCCCCAGCGCCACCCGCTGAGCAGCGGTTTCGTCAGGCCGAACTACCCGATAAACCTGGAGACGCCCGACTCGGCGAGACGGCGACGTACCCTGTCTCCGTGGAGCCACCAGGTCGCCTCGGGCGAAGTGCCGCCGAACTGGTCGCCCGCCATCGAACGTTGCCGCGGGTGGACGGCGCGACGATGTGCCGGGACGCGGATGAGTTCTTCGGTTCGGAGGATCGGATCGGCGAAGACTCACCGGTCGAGCGGTGACCAGGTGAGCACATTCATACTGATCCCCGGAGCGGGGTGCGCGGCGGGTTACTGGGGGCCGGTGGCCGACGAGTTGCGCGGGCTCGGCCATGACGCGGTGCCCGTGTCGTTGCCGAGCGAGGACGACAGCGCCGGGTTGGCGGAATACGCCGACGCGGTGGTCGAGGCGATCGGCGCGCGCCGGGATGTTGTCGTGGTGGCGCACTCGTTCGGCGGGTTCACCGCACCGCTGGTGTGCGATCGAGTGCCTGTGGAGCGAATGGTGTTGGTATCGGCGATGATTCCGGCGCCTGGCGAGGCGCCAGGCGATTGGTGGGCCAACACCGGACACGCGACCTCCGGTGATGACGATGTGTTCTACAACCAGCTCACCCCCGAGCAGCGGGCCGAGGCGGAGAAATACGAGCGCGGCCAGTCCGATACGCCGATGACGTCCCCATGGCCGCTGGCGTTTTGGCCCGAGGTGCCGACCCGGTTCATCTTGCTGCGCGACGACCGATTCCTCCCAGCCGATTTCATGCGCGAACTCGTAGCCTCCCGGCTGGGGATCGAGCCGGTCGAAATGGACGGCGGGCACATGGTCATGGTGTCCAGTCCCGCGGAACTGGCGCGTCTGCTGCTCTGATGGCGCAGCCGAGCTGCTCATCCGGGCCGGACGGCCCCGGCACCCAGGTCGAAGTGGATGCCGGCCTGCAGCATCGTGGTGGCGGGCAGGCCGATCATGGCGCGGAAGGATTCGCTGAAGTGGGAGGGGGTGGCGAAGCCGGCGTCGATGGCGGAGCGGGTGAGGTCGTGGCCGTTGACGGCGTTGGTGATCGCGGTGACCATGCGGTTCCAGCGTTGATAGCCGCGGAACGTGGTGCCGCAGTGCTGGGTGAACAGGTGCAGGAAATGGCCGGTGGACAGGCCGAGGTTCGCGGCGATCTGGTCGGCGCGCAGCGCGTTGGCGGGCTGGTCGCGGATCGCGGCGGCGAGCCTGGCGATGCGTGCGTCCGTGTCGAGGGTCGGGCCCGCGACGGCGCGGTTGTAGAGCAGATCCGGGTCGACGCCGGGTTGGCCACACAGCTCGACGAGTTCGCGCTCGCGGCGGTGGCTGAGACCGAAAGTACCTGCCGCGGAAGTCATCTCGTCGGCGATCATGGTCGCGGGCGCACTCGACGGGTCGATGAACAACACCAGGATCCACCCCTGCGTGGCAACGACGCGGTGGGCGGTGCGGGCAGGCGCGAAGGAACTGCCCGTGCGAATCAGACCGCGGGTGGTGTGCACGATCAGCGGTCCGTCCAGGCCCACGGTGAGCATCGCGACCGGCGGCGAGTGCGTATCGGGCCGCAGATCCGGCCCGATGTACCCGATGTGGCCCGGCCGTGCCCACGCGGTCGGTATCCGCGCGGAACCGCGGATCTTCGAACGGGTATCGACGCTCACCCGTACCAGGGTATCGACGTGTCGCCGGGGACGTCGCGACCCGGGGATTCGGGTCGGCGTCGCTGTGGTGGTCATCGGCGATCGGCGGCCTCGGGGAGGCGGGGGACCGAGGCGACGAGTTGGCGGGTGTATTCGTGCTGGGGTGCGCGCAGGACGGAATCCGCCTCGCCGGATTCGACGACCCTGCCGTCTTTCATGACGAGGACGCGGTCGGCGAGGTGGTGCACGACGCCGAGGTCGTGGGAGATGAGCAGCAGGGCGGTGCCGAACTCGGATTGGAGTTCGGCGAGTAGGTCGAGGATCTGGGCTTGGACGGAGACGTCGAGGGCGGACAGCGGCTCGTCGGCGACCAGGAGGGCGGGGTTGGGGGCGAGGGCGCGGGCGATGGCTACGCGTTGGCGTTGGCCGCCGGAGAGGGTGCGGGGGTGGCGGGGGAGCAGGTCGCGGGCGAGGCCGACCGCGTCGAGGATCTCGCGGACGCGCCGGGTGCGGGCTTTGCCCCGCAGATCGACGGTGTCGAGGCTTTCGCCGATGACGCGCTCCACGGTGTAGCGGGGGTCGAACGAGCTCAGTGGGTCCTGGGCGATCAGTTGCGCCGCGCCACGCAGCGGCCGTAATGCCTTGTCGGAGAGCTCACTCCACGGTTCGCCGTCGACGACCACCCGTCCGGACGACGGTGTGATGAGCCGCAGCGCGAGGCGGGCCGTGGTGGTCTTGCCCGAACCCGATTCGCCGACGATGCCCAGAGTTTCGCCGCCGAACAGGTCGAAGTCGACGTTGTCGACCACGGTGCGGGCGGCCGATCCGGAGCCGTAGGTCTTGCGCAGGTTGCGGACCGAGAGCACGACCCGGGTGTTGTCGACCGAGCGCGGTGGCAATGGCTCGCGCAACCCGGGTTCCTCTGTGTGTCCGCTGGTTGGGCTTGCCGTCGATGCGGCGCGAACCGGCTCCGATTCCGGCGTTGCGGTGGCAGTCGGGTTCTTCGGCCGTGGCGATGCGGTGGCGCCCGCGACCTTCGGCGGTGGCGAGGTGGGGTAGGGCAGCGGTAGCTCGGCGGGCTGGCCGGAAACCGCCAGCTTCGAACCGCGCGAGGCGGCGGAGGGTACGGCCGCCAGCAGCTTCTTCGTGTACGGATGCTCCGGACGGGTCAGCACGTCGTGTGTGCTGCCTTCCTCGACGACCTCCCCCTCCCGCATGACCAGCACCCGGTCGGCCACCTCGGCAACCACTGCCAAGTCGTGGCTGATCAGGAGCAGTGCCGTGCCTTCGGCCTTGCGTGCACGGAGCAGCTCGAGGATCTGTTGCTGGACAGTCACATCGAGCGCTGTGGTCGGCTCGTCGGCGATGATGAGTCGTGGATCGCCTGCGAGCGCTGTCGCGATCAGCACGCGCTGGCGGAGTCCGCCGGACAGCTCGTGGGGATATTGGCGCAGCCGCAGTTCGGGTTCGGGGACACCGACGTCGGTGAGCAGTCGCACGGTGCGGGCGGTGAGTGCCTGCCCGCGCAGGTCGGTCAGCGCGCGTTGCGCTTCGGCGAGTTGGCTACCGATCGAGTACAGCGGATCGAGGGAGACCAACGCGTCCTGGAGTACGAATCCGATGTCGCTGCCGCGGATTCGCCGCCACTGCCGATCGCGATGATTGCGCGCGTCCTGCCCGAAGAGTTCGAGACGGTCTGCCCGCACGCCTGCGCCCGGACCGGCCAGGCCGACCAGCGCGCGCGCCGTCACCGATTTGCCCGACCCGGATTCACCGACGAGGGCGACGGCCTCGCCCGGCTCGATCCGCAGATCGATGCCGTGCACCACTTCCTTGCCCGCGAACCCGACTCGCAGATTCTCGACCGCGATCAGACTCATACCGATGGCCTTCCGTCGTAGTGCCGCTGCCAGTGCCGGCCGAGCGAGCTCACCGCGATCACCGTGGCGGTCACCGCCACGCCGGGCAGCACGGCGATCCACCAGGCATTGCGCAGATAGTTACGTCCCTCGGCGAGCATCGCGCCCCATTCCGGTTCCGGCGGCTGCGGGCCCATCCCCAGGAAGCTCAGACCGGCCGCGCCGAGGATCGCGGTGCCGAGGCCGATGGTGGCCAGGATCGGGACCTGCGCGACCGCGTGCGGCAGGACGTGCCGCCGCACCAGCGTTGCTCTGGTGAGCCCGAAAGTCCGTGCCTGTTCGACATACCCGGACTCCTGCACGACGAGGGTCTGCGCGCGCACCACCCTGGCGAACCGGGGGATCGAGGCGATGCCGAGCGCGAAGATCAGGTTCGTGGTGCCGGGACCGGTGAACGAGATCAGGACCAGTGCGAGCAGGAGATCGGGGAAGGCCGAGACCACGTCGAGGAACCGGGTGATCAGCTCGTCGAGCGGCCCGCGCGCCAGCCCGGACAGCAGGCCGAGCGCCGTGCCCGCCACCACCGCGATCGCGACGGCGGTGACGCCGATCAGCAGCGAGTAGCGCGCACCGTGGATGACCCGGGTGAGAACGTCGCGGCCCAGGTGATCGGTGCCGAACCAATGCTGCGCACTCGGCGGCAGTTGGGCGGCAAGGGGATCGGCGGCGAGCGGATCGGCACCGGTCAGCAGGGAAGGTGCGACCACCGCGATCACGACCAGTCCCACGGTCAGCGCGGCGACCGCGACGCCCGGCGCGACGGCGAAGCCCTGTGCGTGCGGTACTCGGGTGGCCGTCATCGATCCCCTCCATTGCGTGAGTCACGGCGCAGGCGTGGGTCGAGCCACAGGTAGAGCAGGTCGACCAGCGTGCTGATCACCACGTAGACGAACGCCGAGAGGATCGCCACCGCGAGCACCACTGGAAGATCCTGTGCGAGAACGGCTTCGACGGTCACCCGCCCCAGGCCGGGTCGACCGAAGACTTCTTCGATGATCACTGCACCGCCCAGCAATCCGCCGACCAACCAGCCGGTCAGGGTCACCGCGGGCAGGGCCGCGTGGCGCAACCCGTGCCGCAGCCGCAGCGCGCTCTCGCTCACCGACCACGACCGCACCGTCACCGCGAACGGTTCGTCGAGCGCTCGCTCCAGCCCGTCACGCAGCACCTGGGAGATCACCGCGCCCAGCGACAGACCGAGCGCGAGTGCGGGCAGGACCAAGGCCGACAGCCCCTTGTTCGCCGCCACCGGAAAGATCTTCAGCTGGAAGCTGAACACCGACAGCAACACGATGCCGAGCCAGAAGGAGGGCGTCGAAACAAGCGCCAGTTCCACCGCGTTCGCGATGGCGCGCGATCGCCGCCGCTGCGCCGTGCTCGTCGCGACGACGACCGCGAACACCAGCGCCACCAGCAACGCGGCACCGGTCAGCGCCAAGGTGGGGCCTGCCTGCGAGCCGATGACTTCCGACACCGGCCGCTGCAACACGTAGGAGCGGCCGAAATCCCCGTGCGCCACATTCCACAGGTAGCGGGCGTACTGGACAACGGCCGGGCTGTCGAGTCCCCATTCGGCACGGATGGCGGCCTCGACCTCCGGGGTGCGCTGCTGTTCGCCGAGCAACACGTCGACCGTGTCGCCCGGCGCCAGCCGCACACCGAGGAACGACAGCGTGGTCGCGCCCCACAGCACGCCGAGACCCGTGATCACCCGCAGCGTGATCCGTTTGGCTGTGCCGACGCGAGCATCGCTGTCCACGGTGGTGGTCACGACCTCCGGTGGGATCGCTTCCGTCGTCATCGGTGGCTATCCACGATCGACCCAGATGTCGTACGCGTTCTCCGCGAGCTGCTTGTACGGACGGTATCCCGCGCCGTACACGTGGGCCGCCGTCGCGATCTGGTTCTCGGGAATGTAGAGCGGCAGCCCGTAGGCCTTGTCGACGATCGCGAAGCGCTGCAACGCCGCGTACTGCTTGGCCCGCTCGGCGGAGTCGGTGGTCGAGGCGGCGGCCCGCAGCCAGGTGGACAGTTCGGGATCGGTGGCGCGGCTGTAGTTCAGCGTGCCCAGCGGCGTCGGCGGGTACCAGTGGTTCTCGATGTCGATGCCGCCGGTGATGGTGTCGGAGTTGGCGATCGACCCGAAGGCGTTCTTCTTGCGGAGCTCGCTGTAGGTGCCGAGGTCGACGTAGGACAGCTTCAGATCGATGCCCGCGTTCTGCTTGGCCTGCGCCTGCACCGCCTGCAACAGCACCTCACGCTGATCGCGCACCGTCGACTGGGCCTGCACCAGTTCGACGGTCAGCCGCTGGCCGTCCTTGGTCCGGAACCCGTCGGAATCCTTTGCCGTCCAGCCTGCTTCGTCGAGCAGCCGGTTCGAGGCGGTCTTGTCGGCGCCGTAGGTGCCCTCGATGCTCTTGTCGTAGAACAGGGTGTCCACGCTGGAGGCGATGCCCCAGCCGCGGGTGCGCTCGCCGCGATAGATCGACTGCAGCACCGCGTTCACGTCGACGGAGTTGTTGAGCGCCTTGCGGACTCGTTGATCGGTGGCCGGGCCGGAGGTCGCGTTCCAGTACAGCGTGTACGGGCTGCCGTTGTTCAGCCCGGTCGAATAGGTGAAGTCGGGATTGTCCCGGAACAGTGCGGCGTCGTTGCCGGAGACGCCTTCGATGAGGTCGACCTGACCGGAGGTGAGCGCGCCGGTGCGCACCGACGACTCGGGCAGGAAACGGTAGGTCACCTCGTCGAGGTAGGCCGGACCCTGATGCTTGGCGCTCTGCGGCGCCCAGTTGTAGTCGGGGTTCTTGCGGAAGTGCAGTTCCTGACCCTTCACGTAGCGGTCGAGGATGAACGGACCGGTCCCCGCGATCTCCGGCCCACCGGCCTTGAGCTGCGGCTTGTCCCACGCGGCCGAGGAGATGATGGGGAAACCGGCGGCGAAGTCGAGGAACGGCGCGTACGGGTCCTTCAGGGTGAACACCACGGTGCGCTCGTCGCGGGCGGTGACCGCGGCCAGATGTGACAGCGGCCCGGCGGACCAGCCGCCGGAATAGGACACGTCCTGCATCGTGGTGAAGTTGCGCGCCACGGCGGTCGCGGTGAGCGGATTGCCGTCGGTGAACTTCACGCCCTCACGCAGGGGGAAGGTGTAGGTGAGCCCGTCGGGCGAGATCTCGTGGCCGGTGGCCAGCCACGAGACGAAACCGCCCTCGGTGGTGCGCGCGAGGAGCGACTCGAAGACGTTGCGCAACATCAGGTGCGTATTGCTCTGCCCGTTGAGGTGCGGGTTCAACGTGGTCGGCTCGGTCTCCACCCCCCACGTCAACGAGCCGCCGCTGACCGGTTGCGCCGATTCGCGTGCCGCGGTGTCCGTTCCACCACACGCGGTCGCCAGCACGGCCACCGCCGATACCAGAGCTGTGGCAAGTAGTCGCCGATGTCGCATCACAGCGCGGCGCCCCTCTCTTCGATGAGAAACAGTGATTGAGCTGTGGTGACCACGGCGCCTTCGGCCGCGGTCACGGTGACGATCCCCGCATGGGTGGCGGTCAGTTCGTGTTCGAGCTTCATGGCCTCGACCACGCCGAGCAGCTGTCCCTTCTCGACCGGGTTGCCCGATTCGACGTGGAGCTGCACGAGGGTGCCCGGCATGGGCGAGCGGATCTCGGGATCCGTCGCCGTTGTGCCGAGCGAGCGGTATTCGGCGTAGCGCACCTGCCGGGAAACCCCGGCTACCTGGCAGCTCCAGCCCTCGCCGTCGCGTCGAACGACACAGGGGGTGGAGCCGACCGTGATCGTGTCGCCGTCGGTTCGCCGAGCGGTGATGCCCACATCGGTCGTCGGCCGGGTTGTGGCATCAGGGCCGGTGGTGGCTTGCGCGGCGGTGCCGCTCGAGTCGACGGTTCCCTCGCGCACGAGCACCGCGTCGCCCTCGTAGCCGCCGACTCGCACCGTGAAGGCGCGCCCGTCGACCGACAGATCGAGGCTGCCGAGGTCGCGATCGGTGGGATCGAGCCAGGCCCGATCACCTCCAGGCGCCCCGGTCGACCATGGTGTCGCACGGTCGGGTGCGGTCAGCGCGGCGGCCACCGCGAGGGCGCTCAGTTCGTCGGGATCGGCGAACTCGGCGACCGGATCGATCCGGTCCAGATAGGCGGTGTCGTGCTCGGCGGCCGCGACGATCGGTGCGGCGAGCACACGTGCGACGAAACCGAGGTTGGTCGAAATACCCTGCCAGCGAATGTCTTCGCATGCTCGCCGTGCGGCGGCGAGCGCGTCGTCGCGGGTGGTGCCGGTGGCGACGAGTTTGGCGATCATCGGATCGAACCCGCCGCTGACATCGAGCCGGCGGGTGAAGGCGCGTTCGACGCGAACATCCGGCCAGTGGGTGACCTCCAGCCCGCCAGGGCACGGCAGGAACGACCGGAACGGGTCCTCGGCGTACATCCGCACCTGCACCGAAGCGCCCGAGTACGCGATGTCCGCCTGCTCGGCGGGCAGTGGTTCGCCCGCGGCGACCCGCAATTGCCACTCCACCAGATCGAGGCCGGTGATCTCCTCGGTGACGGTGTGCTCCACCTGCAAGCGCGTGTTCATCTCGATGAAGAAGAACTCGTCACCGACCAGCAGGAACTCGAAAGTCCCCGCGCCCACGTACTGGAGAGCCTTCGTCCCCTGCACCGCGGCGGCGAACATCGCCGCGCGCACCGCATCGGGAATCCGTGGGGCCGGGGCCTCCTCGATCACCTTCTGATGCCGCCGTTGCAGCGAGCAGTCGCGATCGAAAAGGTGAACAGCGTGGCCGAATTCGTCGCCGAAGACCTGCACCTCGATGTGACGTGCGCGCTCGACGTACCGCTCCAGATGCAGGCGGCCGTCGGCGAAAGCCGCTGTCGCGGTGCGGGAAGCAGACGCCAGTGCCTCGCGCAGTCCGGCGGCCGAGCGCACCACCGACATGCCCTTGCCGCCACCGCCGCCCGCGGGCTTGACGATCAGCGGGTACCCGATGTCGGCTGCCCCGCCCACCAGGGCGTCGAGGTCTTCGCTCGCCCGCACGGTGCCGGGCAGTACCGGCACACCCGCCTCGGCCATGACCTGGCGCGCGGAGGACTTGTCGGCCATCGTCTCGATCACCCGGGAACTCGGGCCGGCGAACACCAATCCGGCAGCCCGGACCGCGCGCGCGAAATCGGCGTTCTCGGACAGGAACCCGTATCCCGGATGCACCGCGTCACAACCGGTTTCGGTCGCGGCGTGCACCAGCGCCTCGATATCGAGATACCCCTCGGGCAGCGCGACGGTCGACACCGCCGCCGCGTGATAGGTGAGCGACCGGTCCGCCGCCACGCTCACGGTCACGTACTCGATGCCGAGGCGATCGCAGGTGCGGGCGATCCGGGCGGCGATCTCGCCCCGGTTCGCGATGAGTAGTCGGGAGATCACAGCCTGAACACCCCGAAGTTCGAACCCGCGGGCTGCGGCCGATCCCAGCGCTCGTGCGCCAGCGACAGGCACCGTGCCAACCACGAGCGGGTGTCCTCCGGTTCGACCACGGCGTCGATCCACATGCGGGCCGCGATGTAGGTCGGCAGCGATTGGCGCTCGAAGCTGTCGATGATCGGCTGCTTGATGGCGGCTTCCTCGGCGGCGCTGAGCTCCTTGCCCTCGCGGCGCAGCCGGTCACGCTTGAGGATCGCCATCACCGCCGCTGCCTGTTCGCCACCGACCCCGGTGGAGCGGGCATTGGGCCACATCGCCATGAACTGGCCGCCCATCGACCGCCCCGACATCGCGAAATTGGCGGCGCCGAAACTGCCGCCGATCACCAGCGAGATCTTCGGCACCGTGGCGCACGAGACCGCGTTCACCATCTTCGCGCCGTGTTTGGCGATTCCGGCCCGCTCGTACTCCTCGCCGACCATGAACCCACTCACGTTGTGCACGAACAACAGTGGAATGCGGCGCTGTTCGCAGATCTGGATGAAGTTGGTGGCCTTGAGCGCGCTGTCGGGGAAGATCACGCCCTGATTGGCGATGATCCCCACCTCGTAACCCGCGATCCGGGCGGTCGCGCACACGATCGTGATGCCGTAGTCCTTGCGGTACTCGACCCACGAGGTGGCATCGACCACGCAGCGCAGAATCGCGCGGACGTCCATCTCCTTCTTGGTGGTCGCCGGAATCAGATCCGGCAGCCGCGCCGGATCGTCGGCGGGCTCGAGCGCCTCGAAGGCCGGCGGATGCACACGGTCACCGGGGGTACGGGACACGATGTCGCGCACCATGGCCAGCGCTTCCAGTTCGTTCGCCGCGAGATGATCGGCCACCGCGGTGTCGCGGACGTGCAGATCGGCGCCGCCGAGAGTCTGCGCGTCGACCACCACGCCCGTGGCGGCCTCCACCAGCTGCGGCCCGCCGAGGAAGACGGTGCTCAGATCCTTGACCATCACGGTCTCATCGCTCATCGCCGGGATGTAGGCGCCACCCGCCGTGCAGATGCCGAGCACGGCCGAGATCTGCGGCAAGCCGAGGGCCGACATCTCCGCGATATTGCGGAACATCTTTCCGAGGTGCTCCTCGTCGGGGAAGATCTCCTCCTGCAACGGCAGGTAGATCCCGCCCGAGTCGGCCAGATACACACACGGCAGGCGGTACTCCCTGGCCAGCTTCTGCCCCCGCAGGTGCTTCTTGATCGTGAGCGGATAGAAGGTTCCGCCCTTCACGTGCGGGTCGTTGGCGAACACCATGCACGGTCTGCCGTGGATGGTGCCGATGCCGACGATCAGCGCGGCCGCGGGCAGATCGGTGTCGTAGACCTCGTGCGCGGCGAGGCGACCGATCTCCAGGAACGGTGTCCCCGGGTCCAGGATGCGGTTGACCCGTTCGCGCACCGGCAGTTTCGCGTCACCGTGGCGCCGGCGCGGCGCCACGATCTCGGCGGTGTGGTCACGCAGCAGGGCGCGTTGGGCTTCGAATCCGAGGGTGTTCTCGATGACGGCGGTCATGCTGGTAGTTCCTCCCGGTCCTGATGCGCGGCGAGACTCGAGCTCAGGGTGTCGGCGAAGCGGCGGATCGTGTCGGGGTCGAGGTCGGCCCGCAGCATCAGGCGCAGGCCCGCGCTGCCGCGGCGGATGATCGGGAAGAACACCGGCGAGGTGTAGAAACCGGCGTCGAGCATGTCCCGGGCCACGGCGACGGTGACGTCCTCCTGCCCGATGCTCACGAACCGGATCGGCAGGCCGTCACCGGCGAGGTCGGTGTCGACCAGCGAGTCGAACAGGCGGACCCGTTCCTGGAGCGCGACCTGGAGCCGGTCGACGGTGCCGTCGTCGTGGAGGTCGCAGGCGGCGATGATCGCGCCGAGTCCGGCGGTGTTGACGCGCTGCGACCACATCAGCGGGCCGCTCGTGCGCAACAGGGTGGGCGTGCGGGACGCGTCGCCCGCCGCGCCGAAGAAGATCACGCCGCCGCTGGCGCCGAAGCCTTTGTTGAGCGAGGCGATCACGAGGGTTCGTTCCCGCCAGCCCTCGTAGGCTCCGAGAACGTATCCGCGGCCGTGGCTGCCCAACGTCGAAATGCCGTGCGCCTCATCGAAATACAAGAACAAGCCGTATCGATCCTGGAGCCGGTGCAACTCGGCGAGCGGTGCGCCGCCGCCGGTGCTGTAGACCCCGTCGGCGACATAGGCCACGTGCGAATGCGTGCGGCACAACTCTTCCAGGGCGGCGATGTCGTTGTGCTCGATCGTGACCAACTCGGTCTCGTCCGCGACCAGTGGCTTCATCGCGTTCAAGCAGAAGTGCGCGTTCTTGTCGAAGACCACCAGCGGCGGGTGCCCGTCGGTGAGCTCACCGGAGGCGAGCAGCGGCAAGGTCGCCCACGCGGCGGCCGCACACGACGACACGGTGACCGTCTGCGCGCCGAAGGTCCGGGAGAGCCGCTGTTCGGCCTCCTCCAGCAGACCGAGCCGGATGCGCATCCGGGAAATAGAAGAATTGATCGTCGCGGTTTCGTCGAGCCCGCGATGGGCGCCCTCGATGATTCGTGGATCGCTGTCCAAACCGAGATAGGAATAGGACGAGAAGTTGACGATCGTTCGACCGTCGCGGGAATGGACAATTCCCTCCCGCATATCATCGGCGATGATGTCGACCAGTCCGTGCGTGGTGCTGTCGTCCCAGAATGTGTTGCTCAGTTGCAACTGCCTGCGGATATTTGCGAATTGGTTTCTGGCCATTCCGTTCATTCCTTTGTTGGCGAGGGTGCGTCAGTTTTCTCGGGCGCCGCGACGACGAGTACGTTCACCGCGGCGAGCAGGGTGATGGCGATGGACCAGGCGAGGAGCCCGGACAGGGTGGGGCCTGCCAGCGAGGCGATGCCCGCGAGGCCCTGCTGCACCAGCGCGCACCACGAGACGGCGATGGCGGCTCCGGTGGCGAGGTGGCTGACAGCGTGCGCGGCGCTGTTGGGGAACAGCGTCGCCTGGCCGAAGGTCGTGGTGACGTACCCGGCGAGGAAGACCGGCAGCGCGATCGCCCGGGGCAGATCGACGGCCCACACGACGGTGACGAGCACGCAGCCCGCGAGCATGATCACCGCGCCCTGGCGCATCATGGCGTGCGCTCCCACCTGTCTCACACGCCGGCGGACGTAGGTCGCGCCGCCGAGGTAGGCGGCACCGTAGAAGACGCCGAACAGGCCGAACACCCACGGCGCGAGCGCGAAACGGTCGGTGAAGATGAACGCGGACTTCTGCTGGATCATCACGATGACGGCGAATCCGATGCCGCCCGCCACCGCGCTGACGACGAAGATCCGGTCGGTGAAAAGGCGTCTGGCTGTGCCTTTGTCTTTCGGCCCGGTTTCGCGTCGGGGCAGTGAGATGCGCAGGGCGAAGGCGACCGGCACCGCCGCGAGCACGGCCAGCACGGCGAATCCGTACCGCCACCCGACCGTCGAGGTGACGATGCCGCCGATCACCTGCCCGCCGCCGAGCGCGACGACGAAGGCCATCGACAGCAGCGCGAGTTGGCGCGCGAGCTCCGCGCCGGTGAACAGATCCTTGATCATCATCCGGCCGACGACCGCGATCCCGCCCGCCCCGATCGCCTGGACCACGCGCAGCCCGAGCAACTCAGGGGCGTTGGTGATCAGCGCGAGGCCCGCGCTGGCGAGGACGAAGCACAGCCCGGCCGCGACGAAGGCGGGAACCCGGCCGAACCGTTCCGCCGCCCTTCCCCACGCGACGACCGGGAGCGCGGCGAACACCACGAACACGGCCACCGACAGCTGCAGGACGCTGTCGCCGGCGCCGATGTCGGCGCCCAGCGCAGGCATGCTCGGCAGGTAGATGGTGGTCGCCATTTGGGCGACCGCGACCGCGACACATGCCGTTGTGACAACTGCTCGGCGTGTTGCCACGGAAGCCGGAATTTCGCCGGTTTCCGCTTGCACAGACAATGCACTCCCCTATGGCCGAGCGAATCACGCAGGACGCTGGATCCGAGTTATAGGTATACGGCCAGGCGAAGCGGTCGAACACCGTTGCGATCGCGTTGATTTCAGTAGGAAAGGTAAATAATCGATGGCGGATTCGTGACCACGCGGTGGGCCGCACAGGGGATGCGAAGAAATTGCCTGACCACCGCTGGCCGGGCGAAGTCGGTGTCCACCACATGGGGCGCAGCCGGCGTTCGTCGCGTATGGCAGGGTGGAACTCGTGAACCGATTGGCCGGTGCGACCTCGCCCTATCTGCGTCAACACGCCGACAACCCCGTCCACTGGCGGGAGTGGGATGCCGACGCGCTAGCCGAGGCCGCCGTGCGCAATGTGCCGATCCTGCTGTCGATCGGATACGCGAGCTGCCACTGGTGCCATGTGATGGCCCACGAGTCCTTCGCCGACCTCGCCACGGCCGAGCAGATGAACGCCGACTTCGTCTGCGTGAAGGTGGATCGGGAGGAGCGTCCCGATCTTGACGCGGTGTACATGAACGCCACCGTGGCCATGACCGGGCAGGGCGGCTGGCCCATGACGTGCTTCCTCACGCCCGACGGCGCGCCGTTCTACTGCGGTACCTACTACCCGAAGCAGCCGCGCGGCGGCATGCCGTCGTTCACGCAGTTGCTCAGCGCGGTGACCGAGACCTGGCGCAACCGGCGCGACGATGTGGACAAGGCCGCGCGGCAGGTGACCGATGCGCTCCAGGCGCAGGCATCGGGTCTGCCCGACGCCGAATTCGCGATTGCCCCTGATCTTCTCGACAAGGCCGTGCCCGCGATCGTCGCCGACGAGGACTCGACGCACGGCGGATTCGGTGGGGCGCCGAAGTTTCCACCGTCGGCGTTGCTGGAAGGGCTGCTGCGGCACTGGGAGCGGACCGGCGACCAGTCGGTGTTCGACGTGGTCGAGCGCACGGCCGAGGCGATGGCGCGTGGCGGAATCTACGACCAGTTGCGCGGCGGGTTCGCGCGCTACTCCGTCGACGCCGGGTGGCTCGTGCCGCACTTCGAGAAAATGCTCTACGACAACGCCCTCTTGCTGCGCGCCTACGCCCATCTCGCGCGTCGCGCGCCCGTGACCCCGCTGGAGTCGTTGCCGCACAGGGTGACCCGGGAGACGGTCGAATTCCTGCTCGGTGATCTCGGGACGGCGCAGGGCGGTTTCGCCTCCGCTCTCGACGCCGATACCCACCTCGAACCGGAGGGGCCCGGCGTCGAAGGCGCGACCTATGTGTGGACGCCGGCCGAGCTGATCGGCGAACTCGGCCCGCTCGACGGCATGTGGGCCGCCGACGCTTTCGGCGTCGGCACCGCCGGTAATTTCGAACAGGGCACCTCGGTGCTCACCCGCCACAGCGATCCCGTCGACGCCGAGCAGTCGTCCCGTTTCGATCGACTGCGCGCTCAGTTGTTCGAGGCCCGCACCCGGCGCCCCCAGCCCGCCCGCGACGACAAAGTGGTCACCGCCTGGAACGGCATGACCATCACCGCGCTCGCGGAAGCCGGTGCGGCACTGGAAGAACCGTCGTGGATCGCCGCCGCCGTGCGCTGCGCCCGCTACCTGCTCGACGTCCACCTCGTCGACGGCCGACTGCGCCGCGCCTCCCTCGACGGCGTCGCGGGCACCCCGCCCGGCGTCCTCGAGGACTACGCCTGGTTCGTCACCGGCCTGCTCGCCCTCTACCAGGCCACCGGCGAATCCGACTGGCTCGCCGCCGCACAGCTGTTGCTGGACAACACGATCGACCACTTCGCCGATCCCGAACGCCCCGGCAGCTGGTTCGACACCGCCGACGACGCCGAAACCCTGGTCGCCCGTCCCCGCGACCCCGTCGACGGCGCCACCCCGTCCGGCGCCTCCGCGTTGGCCGAGGCCCTCCTCACCGCCTCGGCGGTCGCCGATACCGACCGAGCCATCCGCTATCGCGAACTCGCCGACCAGACCCTCGCCCTCGGCGCGATCCTGCTGGCTCGCGCACCCCGCACCGCGGGCAATTGGCTCTCCGTCGCCGAAGCGGCGGTCCGCGGCCCGTACCAGGTAGCCATCGCGGCCACCGAGAAGTCAGCCACGGCAATGGAACTCCTGGCCGCCGCCCGTGCCAGCGCCCCTGGCGGCTCGATCATCCTCGCGGCCCCGCCGAACACCGCCCCGCTCCTCACCGACCGCCCCCTCGTCAACGGCGCCCCCGCCGCCTATGTCTGCCGTGGCTCGGTCTGTGACCTCCCGGTCACCGATCCCGCCGCCCTGACGGCTTCGCTACGGCGGTAACGGACCTGGTTCTCACTTTCTCGGTGAGATGTCCGTCCAGGTCCGGGTTCGGCCGGGGATTCCGCGCAGCCGTAAGTCCTTGTAGCGCTTCCATTTGGCTCGTTCGGCCGGGGTCGCGGCCTGCCAGATCGCATCGCTGACCAACACCCGCCGCGGTGCTTCCTTCGCCACCGTCGTGAGGCGGGCCGCTTCGTTGACCGCGTCGCCGATGACGGTGAATTCGAGGCGGGTGTCGGCGCCCACGTCGCCGGCGAAGACCTGGCCGCGAGCGACGCCGATGCCGACGTCGAGCTCGCCGGTGGCGACTACTTCGTCGCGGATGCGGCGGGCGGCGCGCAGGGCGGGGGTGGCGTTGTCCTGGAGTGCGGAAGGCGCGCCGAAGATGCACAGCGCGGCGTCGCCGGCGAACTTGTTCACCAGGCCGCCGTTGTCCTCGGTGGCCGCTACGACGGTGGCGAGCAGCCGGTTGAGTTTGTGGACGAAATCCTCGGGGGCCATTTCGGCGGAGAGCTGCACCGAGCCGGTGACGTCGACGAACAACGCCGAGACGATGCGCACATCGCCGGTGAGGTCGGAGCTGCCCGACAGTGCGCGTTCGGCCACCGTGGAGCCGACGTGCCTACCGAAGACGTCCTCGGTGTGCATCTGGTCGCGCAGGGTGGCGGCGAGTTCGTTGACGGAGTGTTCGAGGCGGCCGATCTCGCTCGCGCTGCCGACGGGCACCCGCACATCGAGTTCGCCGCGGGTGATCCGGTCCAGCGCCCGGTACATCGTGCGCATCGGCGTGGCCACCGAGCGCGCGAGCAGCGCGGTGGCGAGGGCGCCCACGCCGAGCGCGACGATCGAGAACAGCCACGCCGCGCGCACCCGGTCCGATGCCGGGGTGGTCGTGTCGCTGAGGACGACGATGATGATCAGCGCCGGCAGCGCGCTGGACACCGCCCAGGTGACGAGCACCCGCACCAGTACGGTCGAGCTGGGATGGACGGTCGGCCCGAGCACCGCGGCGATGATCGGCACGGCCGGGCGGATCAGGCGGTCGAGGATCAGGTAGATCGCGCCCGCGGCCTCCAGCCCGCCGAGGGCGAATCCGGCCAGCAGCACGGTGATGTTGTGATAGTCGGTGTACCGGTCGACGAGCCACACGGTCAACGCGACGCCCGGTGTCCACAGGATGATCGCGCGCAGGGTGATCGCGGCGGGCAGCCGGATCAGGACCCGCGCTTCCTCCGGCGTCGGTTTGCGGTTGTCGTCGAGCCAGCGCATATATCGGCGCCGGTCGTAGAGCGCGATGCCGATCCCGAGGGTGAAGGCGAGCACCGGGTAGATCAGGATCAGGACGGCCGCGTCACTCCAGTCGTCGCCGATCCGGGTGAACACGCCACCCGCCCAGCTGACCAGGAAGATGGCCGCCACCCCGACCATATTGGCGGTGATGACCACCAGCGCGAGTCCCCAGTAGGACCGCAGCGCCCACCGGACCAGCCGGTTCACCGCGCACGCCCGAGCCCGGCGCCCGAGGACGCCCGGGCATCACGAGCTGCGCTGACGGGTGACACAACTACCGAGCATAGAAGGCGCGCAGGCCGCGGCCGCGCGCACGCGCCGTTCAGCCGAGCACGACCAGCCAGATCGCGATGTAGTGACACAGCGCCGCGACCACCGTCGCGGCGTGGAAGAACTCGTGGTGCCCGAAGTCGGGCCAGGGGTTGGGCCACTTGGTCGCGTAGAGAACAGCCCCCACGCTGTAGATCACGCCGCCGACCGCGAGCAGCACCAGCGGCGCTACTCCGACGTTGTGCAGCAGCTCGGGGGCCACCGGCACGATCGCCCACCCGAGCAACAGGTACAGCGGCACCCCCACCCACGCGGGCGCGGTAGGCCACAGCAACTTCAACGCGATCCCGGCGACGGCCCCTGCCCACACCACGGCCAGCAGGATCTGCCCGGTCCGCCCGGGCAATCCGAGCAGCGCGAACGGCGTGTAACTGCCCGCGATGAACAGGAAGATCATCGAATGGTCGGCCCGCTTCATCCGCACCCGTGTCCGCACGCTCGCCCAGGTGACCCGGTGATACACCGCGCTCACCCCGAACAGCGCGCACACCGAGATCCCGTAGAGCAGCGTCGACCAACCCGCGGTCAACGACGTGAGGAACCCGAACACCACGAGCACCGTCACCGCGACAGCGGCGACGCCGACCGCCCACGTATGGATCCAGCCACGAAAACGGGGCTTGATCACCGTGGCGATCTCAGTCAGGACATCGTCCACGTAACCTCCCGAGCCGGAACCTACGGTACCGTAGGTTGTGCCCAACCGTACGTCAACCGCCCATCTCGACACCACAAACGTGCCCCTGGCCACACAAAACCCGACCGGCTGATCTCGGGAGGACATGGGTAACTTCCCGACCACCCCGAAACCCGGCCTTGCCCGTGCCGCCGGCCCGGCACGGATCTCACCCCCTACTCACGACCGGCAAAATACTCGGGGAGGCGGGCAAGCGTAGGGTGCGGGCGTGGAGTTTCTTGGTCGGGTGCGTGGATTGCCGTACCGCATCTACGAAGCCAGGCTGTCGCAGCAGCTGGCAGACAAGCAGCACCCTCGCCACGTCGCCGTCATGTGCGACGGCAATCGACGCTGGGCGCGTGAGAACGGGTTCACCGATGTGAGCCACGGCCATCGCGTCGGCGCGCTGAAGATCGCCGAGCTCGTCGGCTGGTGTTCCGACCAGGGCATCGAGATGGTCACCGTCTACCTGCTCTCCACCGAGAATCTGCGCCGCGACCCCGAAGAGCTCGAGACCCTGTTCGAGGTCATCACCGATGTCGTCGAGGAACTGTCCGCCCCGGAGCAGAACTGGAGCGTGCGGATCGTCGGGTCGCTCGAGGGTTTCCCCGAGTTGATCGCCAAGCGGCTGCGGGTGGCCGCCGAGCGAACGAGCGGGCGCGACGGCGTGCACGTGAATGTCGCGGTGGGTTACGGCGGCCGCCAGGAGATCACCGACGCGGTGCGCTCGCTGGTGCGCCAGGAGATCGCCTCGGGCGAGTCGGGCGAGGATCTGGTGCAGTCGATTACGGTCGACGCGATCGGCCAGCATCTCTACACCTCCGGTCAGCCCGACCCGGACCTGGTGATCAGAACCTCTGGTGAGCAGCGGCTTTCGGGGTTCCTGTTGTGGCAGAGCGCCTATTCGGAGATCTGGTTCACCGAGGCGTATTGGCCGGAATTCCGGCGTGTCGACTTCCTGCGCGCACTAAGGGATTACGCCGCGCGCCACCGCCGTTTCGGCGTGTGAGGCCGTAGCCGTCGCGTACTCTGCGGTCAGTGGAACCCGGACAGCCTTCTTACATCAGCTATGAGGAATTCGGCAGGCGTTTCCTGGAATACGCCGTCTCCGAGCAGCGCATCGCCGACGCGTTCGGCCAACTCACCGGTGCCGCTTTCGATTTCGGGCCGATCGGGGTGGGGCCGGGTCGATTGGCGAAGGTCACCGCGCAGGTGGAGCTCGGGCAGCCACGAATCCTGCGTTTCGTCGACGCGTTCATCTCCTTCGAACTGACCATTCCCTTGCGCGTGGATCTGGTTCTCGATCTGGCGGTCGACAGGTCACGTTTCCGGGTCGACGGCACCGTGCATCTGCATCTCACCGCGCGCACCGCCGACCCACTGCGGGTGGTCATCGACATCGCCGAGCCGCGTCCCGGCGATGTGCGGGTCAATGTCGCCAGCAGCTCCAAGCGCGGCGAGTTGCTGCGGGTGCTGGCCAGCGTCGACCACGAGATCCGCCGGTTCGTCGCCCGGTACGTCGCACAGGAGATCCGCAAACCCGAGATCGCGGCGGTCCGCAATATCGACGTGGCGACCAGGCTCGACGCGGCCTGGAAGTTGTAGCGGAGTAGGCCCGATCCGGCGCCACCCCCCGCTAGGCTGCTGCGCGAGACCGGGCCCGACGACACATTGCAGGGGTGTGAGCTGTGGGAATTGCGACGAAGGCGAGCGGGTGGCGGGCGCGGATCGTGGTGCTCGGCGTCGTGTGCGGTGCCGTGGCGGTCGTCGCGGGCTGCGGTGGGGTCGACCAGCCCGCGCCGCCACGACTGACGCCCGCCGAGGAGCAGGCCGCGAAGGGCGCGGTGTTCGCCTATCGCACCGACGCCGAGCTGGCGGTGGTGCGCGGCGGCGAAACCGTGCGGGCGCCGGGCAGTTTCGGCTATTCGTCGGCCGCGGTGGCGTTCACCAGGGACGGGCACTACGCCTTCGCGGTGGAGAGCGGTAGCAAGACGCTGGTCGCGGTGGGTGTGCGCGACCGGTCGGTGACCCGCATACCGTGTGACTGCGCCAACGCCGTGGCGTTGCGCGGTTCGGTGGTCGGCTGGTGGCGGGAGCCGGGCGAGATCATGAGCATGGACCTGGCCGGTTCCGAGCCCGCCGCGCCCGAACGCGAGATCGTCCTGCCGGATTCGCCGAGTCCGCTCACCGGTGGTGGGTGGGGCGGGGCCGAACTTGTGGCGGCCACCGACGAGTTCGTGCTGCTGGCCCGGGTGGAATCGCGCGGCTTGTGGTGGGAGAAGAGTCACCTCTACGCCATCGGCTCCGATGTCATCCTGCCGCTGGGTCGTGTGCCCGGCATCGACGCCGGACTGTCGGCCGCCGCCGGTCCCGATGGGCACACCTTCGTGCTGGCCGGGGCCACCGCGCGCAGCGCGACCTGCGGCAGCGGCAACGTGGCGACCATCGACGCCGCCAACAACGGTGTCCTGGCGATGCCCACCCTGCCGGGTGAGTGCTCAGCGGCCTACAACCCGCGCTGGAGCGCCGATGGTTCGATCACGATCGCCACCCGCAAGTGGTCCGACCTCGCGGGCGCGCCGAGCACGGTCGACCGGATGCAGTTGGCGGCGCAGGGGTGGGCGCCGGTCGGGGAGTACCCGGTGGTCGACATGCTCCCGCGGAAACAGGCGCAGGAGCCGATGCTCGAGGTGGTCGCCGGTGAGCCCACCGACGCGCGCGGCACGCCGCATGGAGTCCTGGTCGTCCACCAGGGCGAGGACAGCGCGGAAGTGGCGACGCAGGTCGTCTCGTTGGGCTCGCCGACGGCCACCGGCTGAGCGGTGTCGGCGCGCGAGCCGATCAGAGTTTGCGCAGCCGCAACCTGTTGATCGTGTGGTCGGAGTCCTTGCGCAACACCAGGGTTGCGCGGGGGCGCGTCGGCAGGATGTTCTCCACCAGGTTGGGCCGGTTGGTCGAGTGCCAGATATCGCGCGCGGCCGCGGTGGCCTGTTCGTCGTCGAAGGCCGCGTAGTGGTGGAAGTGCGCGTCGGGGTCGGCGAAGCCGGTCTTGCGCAACGCGAGAAAGCGCTGCACATACCAGTTCTCGATGTCCTCGATGCGGGCGTCGACGTAGATGGAGAAGTCGAACAGGTCCGACACCATCAGTCGCGGACCGGTCTGCAGCACGTTCAGGCCCTCGACGATGAGAATGTCGGGCTGGCGGACACAGTGCTTCTCGTCGGGCACGATGTCGTAGGACTTGTGCGAATACACCGGCGCGCACACCTCTTCGG
The DNA here is from genome assembly GCF_042794235.1 of Nocardia sp. NPDC056541. NCBI lineage: Bacteria > Bacillati > Actinomycetota > Actinomycetes > Mycobacteriales > Nocardiaceae > Nocardia > Nocardia sp. NPDC056541. The sequence continues at coordinate 16,746 of NZ_JBHTUD010000013.1, read as the reverse complement.
CGCCCGACTTCACCTCGGTGACGAATCGCAGCAGCTTGCGCCGGTCGTAGCTTTCCGGGAAACCCTTGCGGTGCATGATGCCGCGACGAATGAGTTCGGCTGTGGGATAAAGGAATCCATCGGTGGTCACCAGGTCGACCCGGGGGTGGTGATCCCAGCGCGCCAGCAGCGCCTGCAGCACGCGCGCGGTGGTCGACTTGCCGACCGCGACACTGCCCGCGACCCCGATCACGAACGGCACCTGCTTGTCGGGATGTTTCTCGCCGAGGAAGGTGGCGGTGGCGGCGAACAGCCGCTGCCGGGCCGCGACCTGGAGATGGATCAACCGCGCCAGCGGCAGGTACACCTCGGCGACTTCGTCGAGGTCGATCTGCTCGCCGAGACCGCGCAGGCCGGTCAGCTCGTCCTCGGTCAGTACCAGGGGAGTCGACTTGCGCAGTGTGCGCCACTGGCTTCGATCGAACTCCACATAGGGGCTCGGTTCGCTCATCCGTGCCACCTACCCGACCCTCCGTCCGGGCGCATCCGCACAGCTTGGCTGCCCGTCTGGTGAGATCCGGGATAACTCTGACCGCATAGCGAGATTGTGCTCCGTGCTCGCTGCCCGCGCGCAACAGGGGGTTTGGCTACCGGTCGGTAACCAGCGACAACGCCGAGGTAAGACGCCATTTTCCGATCGACCACGTAATGTCGGGCGGATGGGGTCACATCCACTTGTCACCGAATACCTGCGCCTGGGTTTGGCTTTCGATCGCCTCGAAGAGGGGTTCGTCGACGCCTACACCGGCGATCCGCAATTGCGCCGCGATATCGAGAACGCGGCCGTCCCGGTGCCCTCGGAGCTGGCCCGGCGCGCCGTCGATCTGCGCGCCGCCCTGCCCGATGCCGGGCTCTCGGCGCAGCGCACCGAATTCCTCGATGCCCACCTGGTGGCGATGGAATGCTCGGCGCGCAAGTTCGCCGGTGAGCAGATCGGCTTCGTCGACGAGGTCCGCGCCTACTTCGACGTCGACATCGCACCGGGCGACCCCGACGACTATCGCGAAGCGCACCGGCAGATGGACGAGGTGCTCGGCGGCGACGGACCGCTGGCCGAACGCGCCGCCGCCTACCGCCGCGGTGACGAGATCCCCCCGGAAAAGCTCGCTACCTGTGTCGAAGCGTTCTCGAGTGCGCTGCGGGAGCGGGTACGCGAGCGCTACCCGCTGCCCGACAACGAGCACGTCACCTACGAGGTGGTCGGCGACAAGCCGTGGTCCGGCTTCAACTACTACCTGGGCAATTTCGCCTCGACGGTCGCGATCAACTCCGACCTCAAACAGCACATGGGCAACCTCCCCGCGCTCATCGCGCACGAGGCCTACCCCGGTCATCACACCGAGCACTGCCGCAAGGAGGCCGGACTGGTCGCGGCGGGCGAGGACGAGCAGACGCTGTTCCTGGTCAACACCCCGCAGTGCCTGATGGCCGAGGGCCTCGCCGACCTGGCCCTTCGGTCGATCGTCGGGCCCGGCTGGGGAGTCTGGGCGCAGGAGATCTACGCCGACCTCGGCCTTCGTTTCGACGGTGAACGGGCCGAACGCTTCTCGACCGCGTCGGCGAAACTGCTGAACGTGCGTCAGGACGCCGCGTTGCTGCTGCACGATCAGCATCGCAGCGAGGACGAGGTGGCGCTGTTCCTGCAGCGGTGGATTCTGGCGACGCCGGAACGGGCGCGGCAGTCGCTGCGGTTCCTGTCCTCGCCGCTGTGGCGGGCCTACATCAGCACCTATGTCGAGGGTTACCGCCTGCTCGGGGGGTGGCTCGACGGTGCGGTCGGCGCCCAGGATCGGGTCGAGCGGTTCGGGCGTCTGCTCGACGAGCCGCTGACGCCGGGGGCGATCCGGCGGATGAGTGTCGCTACTGGATGACGGCGCAGCCGCCGGGGTTCAACAGCGAGCAGACCAGGTAGCTGATCTGCAGCAGGAGTGCCTCGATCGGGTCGGACGGTGCGATGGCCGGGGTCACGGGCAGTGCGGTCATATCTGTGTCATCGGTCACCGTCGGATGGGTCGTTACGCCGAGTCTGTTGTGTTCGACGGCTATCGAACCTGGTCAGCCGGGCTGTGACCCTGGTCTCTCCGGTGGCGGCTCGGACGGTGTTGCGGTATCCCCGTGCTCGGCTCGCACACGGTCGGCAATAGACTCGACGGCGTGACGCAGACGACCGCTTCGGTGAATACCCAGTCTCTCGGTGAGCTCGATCCCGAGTTGGCCGCCGCGATGGCGGGCGAGCTCGCCCGCGAACGCGACACCCTCGAGATGATCGCTTCGGAGAACTTCGTGCCGCGCGCGGTCCTGCAGGCGCAGGGCTCCGTCCTCACGAACAAGTACGCCGAGGGGTACCCGGGCCGCCGCTACTACGGCGGCTGCGAGGCTGTCGACGTGGTGGAGACCCTGGCTCGCGACCGTGCCAAGGAGCTCTTCGGCGCCGAATTCGCCAACGTGCAGCCCCACTCGGGCGCGCAGGCCAACGCCGCGGTGCTGATGGCGCTGATGAACCCGGGCGAGACCCTGCTGGGTCTGGACCTCGCGCACGGCGGTCACCTCACCCACGGCATGCGCCTGAACTTCTCGGGCAAGCTCTACGACGTCCACTCCTACGGTGTGTCGAAGGAAGACCACCGGATCGACATGGACGAGGTGCGTGACATCGCACGCAAGGCCAAGCCGAAGGTGATCGTCGCCGGCTGGTCGGCCTACCCGCGCCACCAGGACTTCGCCCGCTTCCGTGAGATCGCCGACGAGGTCGGTGCCTACCTGTGGGTCGACATGGCGCACTTCGCCGGCCTGGTCGCCGCCGGTCTGCACCCCTCGCCCGTGCCGTACGCCGACGTGGTGTCCTCCACCGTGCACAAGACCCTCGGCGGTCCTCGCTCCGGTCTGATCCTGGCCAAGCAGGAATTCGCCAAGAAGCTCAACTCCGCGGTGTTCCCCGGTCAGCAGGGCGGCCCGCTCATGCACGTGATCGCCGCCAAGGCCGCCGCGTTCAAGATCGCCGCCACCGAGGAGTTCGCCGACCGTCAGGTCCGCACCCTGTCCGGCGCGCGTATCCTCGCCGAGCGTCTGACCGGCGCCGACGTGAAGGACAAGGGTGTTTCGGTCCTGACCGGCGGCACCGACGTGCACCTGGTCCTGGTCGATCTGCGTAACTCCGAACTCGACGGCCAGCAGGCCGAGGATGTCCTCCACGAGGTCGGCATCACCGTCAACCGCAACGCCGTCCCGTTCGACCCTCGCCCCCCGATGGTCACCTCGGGCCTGCGCATCGGCACGGCGGCCTTGGCCACCCGTGGTTTCGGCGACACCGAGTTCACCGAGGTAGCCGACATCATCGCCGCCGCCCTGGCGGGCACCTCCGACGTCGACACCCTGCGCGGCCGGGTGTCGCGCCTGGCCCAGAGCGTCCCGCTCTACCAGGGTCTCGAGGACTGGCGCCTGCTCGGCTGAGCCGGAGAACCTCTGCCCGATGGCCCCTGTCAGCTCCATGCAGACAGGGGCCATCGTGTTGTCGGAACACACAAAGTTCTGGTGAATCGCGTACGGGCCTAATGGAATAGGGCATGGTCAGTCCGTATGGAATATCGACGCGCGCTGGCGCGTGAGGTCGGCGGGGAGGTGCACGCGTTCGAGTTGCTCTCCGAGGCCGAGGCCAGGGAGCTGATCGAACTGTTCCGCGCCGCGCGGGCCAACGAGGTGCGGGCGCTGCGCCGGGCCATCGATGCCGCGCTCACCGCGATGCCCGCTCCGCTGCGTAAGGTCTCGCGCAAGATCCTCTTCGGCAGCTGATGATCGAAACCGAACTCGAAGCTCAGACACAGCTCGTGGTGCTCGCGCGCACGCTGAAAGTGCCGCCGCAACGCCTCGCACCGCTGGCCCGTCTGGGCGCGGTGCACCTGTCGGCGATACAGCAGCAGATCCTGCGCGCACTACATGCCGAGCACGCGGACACCTTCCGCCGGGTCAGCCCGCTCGTGCCGATCTTTCCGGTGGGTGTGGGCGTCGCGCTCTTCGAGCGGGTGGTGCCGCCGGTGCTCGCCGCCCGATTCCTCGGCGCGGTCGGCGTCAAACATCCGCGCAAGTGCGCGCAGGCGCTGTGCGCGGTCGATGCCGTCTACGCGGCCGACGGAGCGCCGTACCTGGACCCGAATGTCTTCGAACAGCTGATGCGATACGGCAGGCCGGAGCCGATCACCCTCATCATCAACGAGCTGTTGCGGCGCCGCGACTACGTGACGGCCGCGCGGTTCCTCTCGGTGGTGAACGAGCCGCTGATCGCGGCATTGGAGCAGACCGTCCTCGATGACGCGGGCTTGGTCTTCACCGCCGCCTACGCCTACCCGGCGCACACGTTGAGCCGGATCGTGCGGCAGTTGCTGGCGGGCCCACGCCAGCGGGTGCCGGCCATGCTCCACACCGTCCTGGCTGGCCCACCCACCCTGCATCACGCGATGCTCGCCCTGTTCTGCAAGGTCGACCCCGAAATCACCGGCATTCTCGGCGACATCTTCTTCGGCCGCGGCACCACACACGAGGTCGGCCGATTCCTGCTCACCGCGGTCAACCGGAACGCCTCGCCCGCGCTGCTCACCGTGATCGGCAGACTCGAACCCGTTGCCCTGTGGGCCTTGTCGACGAACCCGCAATTCGCGAACACCGACGTGCTCGGCGCGCTGGTCCGCTCGCTGGACGGCAAGGACGAAGCCGACCCGTGGCGCGGGCTGTTCGCCCTGTCCGCCCGCCTGAGCGAACCGGCCCGCCGCCACATCGCCGCCACCCTCGCCGAACTCGACGAAACCTCGGTAGCCGCCCTGCCCGCGCACGCCACCGACGCCACCTACTGGCCCGCTCTCCTGCAACTACTCGCCGAATCCGAACCTGCCGCCCAGTCCCGAGTCGCCGCGATCTGGTCGCGCCTTTCTCCTGAATGGCAAGCGGGCATAGAACGCCACATCCATGAAAACCGCTACGACACCCGCCTGAGCCGCATCACCAACGCCCTCACCACCGTCACCCCGGAAGAGGTCTTCTTCCGTCGCCGCCAGCAGAACCGCCAGCGAGGAGAAGACCACTTCGCGTCGTGGTGAGCTCGCTCAGTGCACCAGCGGGCTCAGGGTGCGGCCGACCCGGTCGATGACACCGGGCTCGTGGCCGTTGGCGATCAGGTTGATGATGACGCCATCGATGCCGTGGTCGAGGACGCGGGCCTGGATCTGTTCGGCGACTTCGTCCGGGGTGCCGGCGAATTGGCGGTCGGCGACGGTGGCCCGGCGTTCGGCCTCGGTCAGGGTGGACAGGTCGACGCCGAGTCGCGACAGCATGTCGGCCTGGGTCTTTCGGGCGCGGTCACCGTCTTCGTCGACGATGGTCAGCGCGAGGAAGCTGGTTTCCAGGGTGGCGGGGTCGCGGCCCGCCTCCTCGCACCGCTGGTGCAGAGCGTCGAGTTTGCGGGGCAGTTCGGAGGCGTTGCAGATGATGTTGAGGTGATCGGCGAAGCGGGCGGCCATGCCGAAGGTCTTCTTCTCGCCGCCACCGCCGAGCAGAATCGGCAGGTCGTCGCGGATGCGTGGCTCGTTCATCGCGTTCTCGGTGTGGTACCACTTTCCGTCGAAGGTGGATCGCTGCCCGCGCAGCATCGGCGTGATGATCCGCAATGCCTCGTCGAGCCGCTCGAACCGCTCGGTGAAGGTGCCGAATTCGAACCCGTACTGCTGATGCTCCAGCTCGAACCACCCCGCCCCGATGCCGAGCACCGCCCGGCCACCGCTCACCACGTCGAGCGTGGTGACGGTCTTGGCCAGCAGGGCGGGATTGCGATAGGTATTGCCGGTGACCAAGGCCGACAACTGGATTCGCTCGGTCGCGGTAGCCAGACCCGACAGCGCCGAGTAGGCCTCCAGCATCGGCTCGTCGGGCTCGCCGATCAACGGCAGCTGATAGAAGTGATCCATCACGAAGGCGGCGTCGAACCCCGCCCCCTCCGCCTCCCTCGCCTGCGCGATCACCGCGGGAAACAGCTCACGCACCGAGGACGTGTTGCTGAAGTTGGGCATCTGATAGCCGAGTCGAATGCTCATGTCGCCGACCTTATGACTTGGAGTGCACTCCAAGTCAAGCGCTACACCCGACCAGCTGCGGATAGTCGATCAGGTCGATGTCGTTGGCGGCCTTGTCGCCGTATTTCAGCATGAGGGTGAAGAAGCGGGAGCCGAGGAACCAGTTGCGCGCCTTGATGCCCAGGGTGGTCTTGGGCGCGAGGAAGGGGCCCGCGTTGCTGTTGCCCGCGATTTTGGCGTAGCGCTTCATGATCCGGTCGTAGTTGGCGAAGGCGGTGATGTGATCACCCGCGGCGGCGGCCAGTTCGCCCGCGAGAACGTAGGCGCCGACAACGGCGAGGCCGGTGCCGAAGCCCGCCAGGGTGTTTCCGTACGCGGCGTCGCCGATGAGGGCGACGCGGCCGCGGGTGTAGGCGCCGTTCATCCGGACCTGGCTGATCGAGTCGAGGTAGATGTCGTCGAATTCGGCCAGGTCGGTGAGCATGCGGGGGGCATGCCATGCCATGTCGGCGAAGGTTTCGGTGATGATGCGGCGCTGGGCGTCGACGTCGTTGCGGGGGTAGTCGAGTTCGGGGGCGGCGAACATGTACATCTGCTGGGCCTTCGGGCCGCCGTCGATGGCGAGTTTGCCCGGGGTGTTGTGGGCGGCGCCTGCCGCTTTGTCGCGGGGCGTGGCCGCGTCGCTCCAGCGGCTCGCGCCGGCGACGCAGTAGTAGTAGCCGAGGTGCGCCACGTAGTCGGCCTCGGGGCCGAACGCCAACTTCCGGACTCGCGAATGGATGCCGTCGGCGCCCAGGACGAGGTCGAAGGTGCGGGGCGGGTTGTGCTCGAACCGTACGGCCACGCCGTCGCCGGTGTCGCGCAGGTCGGTGATGGTGTCGCCGAAGAGGTACTCGACGGTGTCGGCGGTCTTGTCGTACATGACCTCGGCCAGGTCGCCGCGCAGGATCTCCAGGTCGCCGCCGGTGAACTCGCCCGACATCACGCCGAGCTCACGCCCGTTGTCGTCGACGAAGACCAGGTCGGTGGTACCGGTACGCCGGGCCCGGACCTCGTCGAGGATGCCCATCCGCTCGAGCACGGTCAGGTGGGTCTTGCCCTTGAAGTCCACCGCCTGACCGCCTGCCCGCAGCGCGGGGGCACGTTCGACAACGGTGACGGAGAAGCCGTAGCGGTGCAGCCAGTAGGCGAGGGCGGGGCCGGCGACGCTGGCGCCGGAGATGAGAACAGTACGCATGACGTAACTCCCGAAGATCTGTGTCCGATGGAATCTGTATCCGGTGGATGCAGATAAGAGTATGGTAGACACAGTTTCACGTCAAGACGATTTTCGAGAGGATGGGCAGATGCCACCGCCGACCACGGTCGAGCTGTTGTGGGGGACCACGCAGCGCCCCAAGCGCGGGCCCAAACCCGCGCTCACTCTCGACGGGATCGTCGCCGAGGCCATCGCGCTCGTCGACGCCGAAGGGCTGTCCGCGCTGTCGATGCAGCGGCTGGCCGAACGCCTCGGCTTCACCAAGATGTCGCTGTACCGATATGTGCCGGGCAAGGAGCAGTTGACCGCGCTGATGCTCGACGCGGCGATGGGCGAACCGCCGAAGGCCGCGGGCGCGCAGCAGAACTGGCGAACCGGCCTCCGCACCTGGGTCGAAGCGCTCTTCGCTCGCTACCGTGCGCACCCGTGGTCGATCGAGCTCACCGTCGGCATGCGGCCTCTCGGCCCGAACGAGATGGGCTGGACCGAGGCCGCCCTCACCGCACTGGCAGGCACCGGGCTCTCCGGCTCGGAGAGGCTGGACACGATCGTCCTGCTCAACGGTCACGCCCGCAGCCTGGCTCAGCAGGTCGCGTCGATGAGCGGGGACGGGGAAGTGCAGTTCACCGAGCAGTTCGCCGCGATGATGACCGCGGCCGCAGGCCGCTACCCCGAGGTGCAGGCCGCCTTCGCCGAGGAAGCCGCCGCGCCGGCGGGCAAGGGCGGACCCAACGACGCCCTGCGTTTCGGTGTCGAACGCATCCTCGACGGTCTCGCCGTCCTGATCGATCAGCGAAACTGAGCTGACCCCTGGCCCGGCCGCGATCGGCACCCTAGGCTCATCTCATGACCGATCAGCCGGAACTGCCGGAGCCCGCTGTCACCATCGTTCGCGAGTTCTTCAACGCACTCGAACTCAGCGCGGTCGACGAGGCGCTGGATCTGCTCGATCCCGCGATCGTCTGGAAGAACGCCTCGCTGCCGACCGTGCGCGGCAAGAATCGGGTCGCGGCGTTGTTGCGCGGCCTGGATCGACCGAAGCTCGGGTTCTCCGCGGAGATCCACCACATCGCCGCCGACGGCGACATCGTGCTCACCGACCGCACCGACTACCTGCACGTGGGCCCGGTGCGCATCGGCTTCTGGGTGAGCGGCACCTTCGAACTGCGCGACGGCCGAATCGTGCTGTGGGACGACCACTTCAGTAAGGGCAACGTCCTGCGCGGCGCCGTTGTCGGCGTGGTGAAGGCGATCACCGGCCGCTGAACTATCCGTGCTTGCGCAGATACTCCAGGTAGGTCGGGCGCAGCACATCGGCTAGTTTGCCGTCGCCCGCGTGGAAGTAGTCGTCGAGCATCGGCAGCACGTACTTGATGTCGGCCGAGCTCTCGCCGAGGTCGCCCGCCTCGGCCTGGGCCGCCGGAATCGACTTCAGCAGTTCCCACAGGAACTTCACGTCGCCGTGGCGCACGGCCGTCTTCACCGCGCGATCGTGCAGTTCCTTCGACGACAGCTTCTCCAGATCCTGGTCTTCGGCCATGTCATCGACTCTAGCCCTCGGTGGCGCACACGTGCCGGATCCGTCGCGACAGTGCCGGTTAACGACAAATTCACGGACACGTGTGCCGGTCCAGCAGCGCGGCTACGAATTCGGCGGTAGCGTCGGTGATGCGAGTCGCGTCGGTGTGATTCGTACGGGAGGTCCTGACCGTGACTGAGCTATTCAGTGCGAGAGGGCCGGCACCTGGCCCTCGTGGCGGTTGACTCAGCGTCAAACGCCCACAAGGACGGACCGGTCCAGCGAGATCGTTCGCACGGGTGCCGTGCGAACACATAAGGAGCCCACCGTGACTGCTGCACGCTCCGTTTCCGCTTCCGCGAAGCACACGGCCTCGGCCTCGGCCTCGAGCAATTCGGCCTCGAAGAAAGGGGCTCGCCCCTCACGTTCCGGTCGCAAGACTTTCGTCGTAGACACCTCTGTACTCCTGTCGGATCCCTGGGCCGTCACCCGGTTCGGGGAACACAGTGTGGTCCTGCCCCTGGTCGTGATCAGTGAGTTGGAGGCGAAACGGCACCACCACGAGCTCGGCTGGTTCGCCCGCGAAGCTCTGCGCATGCTCGACGACCTGCGTGTGCAGCACGGCAGGCTCGACCAGGCGCTGCCCATCGGCACCGACGGCGGCACCCTGCAGGTAGAGCTCAACCACACCGATTCGTCGGTGCTACCCGCCGGATTCCGTTCCGACACCAACGATTCCCGCATCCTGGCCTGCGCGCTGAACTTCTCGGCCGAGGGCGAGGACGTGGTGCTGGTGTCGAAGGACATCCCGCTGCGCGTCAAGGCGAGCGCGGTCGGCTTGTCCGCCGACGAGTACCACGCGCAGGACGTGGTGACCTCCGGCTGGAGCGGGATGGTGGAACTCGACGTCGCGGGCGCTCAGATCGACCAGCTCTACACCGATTCGGTGATCGACCTCGACGATGCGCGAGAGTTGCCGTGCCACACCGGTGTTCGGTTGCTGGGCAGCAGCTCGAGCGCGCTGGGCCGGGTTACCGCGGACAAGCGGATCCAGCTGGTCAGGGAGCGGGAGGCCTTCGGGCTGCACGGGCGTTCGGCCGAACAGCGCATCGCCCTCGATCTGCTGCTCGACGAGAGCATCGGGATCGTGTCGATGGGTGGGCGCGCCGGTACCGGCAAGTCTGCCTTGGCGTTGACCGCCGGACTCGAGGCGGTGCTCGAGCGGCGCACCCAGCGCAAGGTGGTCGTGTTCCGGCCGCTGTACGCGGTGGGCGGGCAGGAACTGGGTTATCTGCCGGGTTCGGAGAGCGAGAAGATGGGCCCATGGGCGCAGGCTGTCTTCGACACGCTCGACGGGCTGGCCAGCCGCGAGGTGCTCGAGGAGGTGCTCAGTCGCGACATGCTCGAAGTGCTGCCGCTGACCCACATTCGAGGGCGGTCGCTGCACGATTCGTTCGTGATCGTCGACGAGGCTCAGTCGCTCGAGCGCAATGTGCTGCTGACGGTGCTGAGCCGCCTCGGCACGGGTTCTCGGGTGGTGCTCACCCATGATGTCGCCCAGCGCGACAATCTGCGGGTCGGCAGGCACGACGGTGTGGCCGCGGTGATCGAAAAGCTCAAGGGACACCCGCTTTTCGCGCACATCACCCTCACCCGCAGTGAGCGCTCGCCGATCGCGGCGCTGGTCACCGAGATGCTCGAGGAGTACGGACCGAACGCGTAATCGTCGGCAATCGGGCCGCGTCGCGGCCGGAATCCGTTTGATTACCGCAAACAGTGGGTAATATCCGCTCCGACACCAATCCAGCAACGGCTCGGCGAACACTGTTCCGCCGGGCCGTTGCGGATGTCGGCCAGGCTCCATTCCGGGGGCACCCCCGGGGGCCACTCGCGAGAGGATGGATATGAACCACTTCGCTCGACGTACTGCTGCCGGGAGCGCCGCGGTCCTGGCCGCGGCGGGTCTGCTGCTCGCTGCCGGCTGCAGCGATGACGACAAGGACAAGGCAAACGACGCCGTCGCCTCGGTGACCTCCGCGATCGGCGCCCCGGGTGGCAGCGCCACCACCGAGCCCGGGATGGGCGGGATGACCACCACCCCCGGTTCGGAAACCACCTCCGGTTCCGAGACAACGTCCGGCGCGGCCACCACCAGTGGGGCGGCGGGCGAATCGACCACCGTCTCCACCCCGAACGGTGACATCGTGATCGCCGGCGAGGTGTACAAGAAGTACGTGGCGGCCGGCGGCGCGAGCAGCCCGCTCGGCGCACCGGAGGAAGCTCAGGAATCCGGCCCCGACGGCGGCGAGTACCAGGACTTCACCGGCGGCACCATCTACTGGAGCAAGGATACCGGCGCCCACATCGTGTGGGGTGACATCCGCGAGGCCTGGGAGGAGAACGGCGGCGCCAACGGCACGCTGGGCTACCCGACCAGCGACGAGAAGACCATCGCCGGAGGCAAGCAGAGCGACTTCACCGGTGGCACCATCACCTGGGTCAACGGCGAGACCACGGTGACCCCGAAGTAGTCGGGCCCCACGTCAGCGTCGCGCTCCGCCCAGCGCGGGGACCCGGTTCACCCCGTAGGTCCCCGCGCTTGCGCACGAGGTACTAAGTTGTCGGGGTGCAGAAAACTTTGACCGACCGCGAGCTGCTGGATTCGCTCGCGGACGAGGTGGAAATCAACCTGCGTCGCCATATCGAGGTGGCCGACGGCTGGCAGCCGCACGAGCAGGTGCCGTGGTCGGACGGGCGCAACTTCGCCTTCCTCGGCGGCGAGGACTGGACCCCGGAACAGTCCGAGCTCAGTGATACCGCCCGGCTCGCGCTGACCGTGAGTGTCCTGGTCGCCGACAATCTGCCCTCCTACCACCGTGAGCTCGGCAAGCACCTGCGCACCGGCCCCTGGTGGCGCTGGGTCGGCCGGTGGACGGCGGAGGAGAACCGCCACGAGATCATGATCCGCAACTACCTCATGCTCACGCGTGCGGTGGACCCGGTCGCGCTCGAGCGGGCCCGCATGCAGCACATGACCGACGGTTTCAACCGCCCCCCGATGCACCTGATCGACGTGCTGGCCACCTGCGCGTTCGAAGAGGCCGCTGCCGCGATCCGTCATCGCAACACCGCCGCGATCGGCGAGAACCCGATCGTCACCGCGATGGCCGAGAAGCTGGCCGCCGACGACGAACTGCAGGCCGAGTTCTTCGCCGTGCTCGTCGCCGCCGCCCTCGACCTGGTTCCCGATCAGGCAGTGCGCGCGATCGCCGATCGGGTCGCCGACTTCCGGGTACCGCACGTGGATCTGCCCGGTGGCGGATCCAGCGACGAGGCGCTGGCCGAGGCGGGCATCTACGCCCCCGCGAAGGAGGGTGAGCTGGTGTTCAAGCCGCTGCTGCAGCGCTGGAACATCTTCTCCCGCACCGACTTCAGCGAAGAGGGCGAAAAGACTCGCGCCGAACTCGCGCACCTGGCCTGACCTTGCACAGCGAACGGCCGTCACCTCCTGCGAGGTGACGGCCGTTCGGCGTTTCAGCGGTCGACGTCGGCCATCGCCAGCACGTCGAGTTTGCGATCGAGCTCTTCGAGCGAGAGCTTGTCCGGGACGAGCCCGCGGTCGATGACGGTCTGCCGGATCGTCTTCTTCTCGCGCAGCGCCTGTTTGGCGACCGCGGCCGCTTCCTCGTAGCCGATGGCCGAGTTGAGCGGGGTGACGATCGACGGTGACGATTCGGCCAGGGTCCGCAGGTGCTCCTCGTCGGCGACGAGCCCGCTCACACACTTGTCGGCGAACAAGCGAGAAACGTTGGCCAGCAGGCGAATCGACTCGAGCAGGTTGCGCGCCATCACGGGAATGTAGACATTGAGCTCGAACGCCCCGCTCGCCCCGCCGAACGCGATCGCCGCGTCGTTGCCGACCACCTGCACCGCCACCTGCGTCACTGCCTCGGGCAGTACGGGATTCACCTTGCCGGGCATGATCGAGCTACCCGGCTGCAGGTCCGGCAGCTGCAATTCGCCGAGCCCGGTCAGCGGGCCCGAACCCATCCAGCGGATGTCGTTGGCGATCTTGGTCAGGCTGACCGCGATGGTGCGCAGCGCGCCGGAGGCCTCGACGAGTCCGTCACGCGCGGCCTGGGCCTCGAAATGATCCTGCGCTTCGCGCAGCGCGTCGATTCCCGTGGTGCGTACCAGTTGCGCGACGACCTTCGCACCGAATCCGGCGGGCGCGTTGAGACCGGTGCCCACCGCGGTGCCGCCGATCGGCAACTCGCCGAGGCGGGGAAGCACGGACATCGCGCGTTCGATACCCGCGGCGATCTGGCGGGTGTAGCCGCCGAATTCCTGGCCGAGCGTCACCGGCACCGCGTCCATCAGGTGGGTGCGGCCCGACTTCACCACGGTGCGCCACTGCTGTGACTTGTCGAGCAGCGCCAGGCGCAGATGGTCCAGCGCGGGAACGAGTTCGGTGATCACGGCCTCGGTGGCGGCCAGGTGTGTCGCGGTGGGGAAGGTGTCGTTGGAGGACTGCGACATGTTCACGTCGTCGTTGGGGTGCACGCTCACCCCGTTACGGGCGGCGATCGAGGCGATCACCTCGTTGGCGTTCATGTTCGAGCTGGTGCCCGAACCGGTCTGGAACACGTCGATCGGGAACTGGTCGTCGTGCTCCCCGTTCGCGATCTCGCCCGCCGCGGCGATGATCGCATCGGCCTTCACCGGATCGAGCAGGCCCAGATCCTTGTTGACCTGAGCGCACGCGGCTTTCAGCAGGCCCAGCGCCCGGATCTGGGCGCGCTCGAGTCCCCGCCCGCTGATCGGGAAGTTCTCGACGGCCCGCTGCGTCTGCGCCCGCCACAGGGCGTCGACAGGGACGCGAACCTCTCCCATGGTGTCGTGCTCGATCCGGTACTGCGCGTCGTCGTCAGCCATAGTTCGACCCTAGGACGAGAACACCGCGAATGGTGGCCACACACCAGCGCGAAATCCCACATCCGCGGCAGGAATACTCGCCGGACTCAGTCGGTGGGCCAGACCGCGCACACCTCGTCGGCGAAGTCCCTGGCTTGGGTGTGGCCGGCCAGCGCGGCGCCGTGTACGCGCTGCGGGTCGAGCTCGTTGGGGCCGATGGCCTTGCGCGCGGCTTGGTCCGGATGGATCACCGTGACCCTGGCCGAACCGAGGTGGGCGAGCTGGGCGGAGATCTTCCCGCTGCGGCGCGGGGTGAGAATGTTGGACGCGAGGCCGACGATCCGGTCGTAGCCCTTCGCCAGATCCAGATTCAGCGGGGAGCGGACCCCGCCGTCGAGGTAGTGGTGCCCGTGACACGACGCCTCCGGCCAGGCGAACGGGATCGCGCAACTGGCGTTGACCGCCTCGGCGAGTGAGACGTCGCTGTCGCGGTCGAAGACCTTCAACACGCCGGTGTCGGCGTCGACCGCGGTGATCCATAACGGCTGTGCCGGCCACGACTTCTCGGGCAGGCGTGAGGACACCGCCGCCAGCCGCAACACGGGGTCGATCGTCGACCTGCCGCGCGAAGCGTTCGCGACCCGGCGTGCCGCGCTGGTCTCGCTGGGCGCGGTGCCCGCGATGAACGCCCACGTGGCCAGCTGCTTGACCGAGAGCCGGTTCGGGATCTCGGCGTTGAGCCGCCCCAGCTGCCGCTTGTAGAGCTCGTCGGTCGACAGCGTGCTGCGAATTTGCGCCCCGACGACCGCGCCCGCGGACGTGCCGATCACCAGATCGGCCGACCGCAGGTCCACCCCGGCCTCGGCCAGTCCGGCGATCATGCCGATCTGCCAGCCGATACCGGCGATTCCGCCGTTGCCGAGGACCAGGGCGGTGCTGGGCGCTGCCATAGTTCGACTATAGGGACGCCCAGCCCCGGATCACGGTAGCGGCGGGTTCGCGCTGTCGTCGCCGTCGAAGTCGACCGAGGAGTACTCGCGCAGCTTCGTCAGGCGGTGGTAGGCGTCGATCATGCGGACGGTGCCCGACTTGGACCGCATCACGATCGACTGGGTCGACGCGCCGCCGCCGTAGTAGCGCACGCCGCGCAGCAGGTCGCCGTCGGTGACGCCGGTGGCGCAGAAGAACACGTTGTCGCCGGAGACCAGGTCGGTGGTCGAGAGCACCCGATCCAGATCGTGGCCCGCGTCGATCGCCTTCTGCCGCTCTTCGTCGTCCTTCGGCGCGAGCATGCCCTGCAGCTCGCCGCCGAGACAGCGCAGCGCGGCGGCGGCGATGATGCCCTCGGGGGTGCCACCGATACCGACCAGGATGTCGACGCCGGACTCGGGACGCGCGGCGGCGATGGCGCCGGCGACGTCACCGTCGGAGATGAGGCGGATGCGGGCGCCCGCGTCGCGTGCCTGCTGGATGGTGTCCTCGTGGCGGGGACGGTCCAGGATGCAGACGGTCAGATCGGACACCGACAGCCGCTTGGCCTTGGCCACGCGGCGGATGTTCTCACCGATCGGGGCGGTGATGTCGATCGAGCCTGCGGCATCGGGGCCGACGGCGATCTTGTGCATGTAGAACACCGCGGACGGGTCGAACATGGCGCCGCGCTCGGCGACCGCGAGCACCGAGATGGCGCCGGGGGAACCCTTCGACATCAGGGTGGTGCCGTCGACCGGGTCGACGGCGAAGTCGACCTCGGGGCCGGTGCCGTCGCCGACGAGCTCACCGTTGTAGAGCATCGGCGCTTCGTCCTTCTCGCCCTCGCCGATGACGACGATGCCCTTCATGGACACCGAGCTGACGAGCTGACGCATGGCGTCGACGGCCGCGCCGTCGCCACCTTCCTTGTCGCCACGGCCGACCCAACGGCCACTCGCCATCGCGCCTGCCTCGGTGACGCGGACCAGCTCCAGCGCGAGGTTGCGATCGGGTGCCTCGCGGCGGCTGGGGGCGGGCGATGATGCCGTCATTGCGGAGTGCCTCCTTGGCGTTGGTGTTACGGGGGCATTGTCGCATTTCGAAACGGCACGCTCGTGCACGACCTCCTGCGATGACCCCTTGACGGCCTGGTCAGGACTCGAGTGGATACTGGTAGCCGTGGCACAGACCAAGCACCGCATCTTCAACGACTACCGCGATCTGTTCTGGTCGTTGATCCCGTTGGTGCTGGCCGCGGTGGTATTGGCCGGGGTCGCGAGCCAGTGCACGGTGGCGACGAACGGCCCGACACAGGGTCAGATCCCGCATTTCGATGCCGATGCCGCGCTGACCTCCGACGCGAAGACCCTGTCGTTCCCGATCCGCAAGCCGGCGTTGCCGCAGGGCTGGGTGTCGAACTCGGGCAGCCGCGACACCATCGCCACCGCGGATGGCGGTGCCGTGAGCACGGTCGGCTACATCACCCCGCAGGGCACCTACATGCGGTATTCGCAGACCGATGCCTCCGAAGAGGCGCTGTCGCGGCAGCAACTCGGTTCTCGCTATCCCACCGGGACGCAGGACGTGGCCGGGCAGAAATGGGTCGTCTACACCGAACCGACCGAGGAAACCGGCTGGATCGCCGACCTCGGCGGCGTACGGATCCTGATCACCGGCGCGGGCAACGAGGCCGCCTTCACCACCCTCGCGACGGCGATCACGACAGCTCAACCGCTGGCGAAGAAGTAGCCTCAGCTGAGCCGGTAGGACCACCCGCTGTTGGGTAGCGCGGTCGAGGTGGCGATGGTGTCTTCTGCGTCGTCGGACTTGCCCTTGGCCAGGAGGCCGTAGGGATCGAATTCGCGTTTGGCGGCATCCTCTTTCGGGCCCCACGGCTTCATGCCGCCCGCGCCGAGGACGGGCGTGTGCGAGTTCGCGATGAACAACCCCGCCCGCTGCAACCGCTCGGTGGTCGCCGCCAAGTGCTC
>NZ_JBHTUD010000012.1:0-249645 GCF_042794235.1 Nocardia sp. NPDC056541 | reverse complement strand
CAGGCGACCACCGAGGTGAGCAGCCCCTCGAGTTCTTCTATGACATCGTCGAGCGCCGTCGTGGATCGATTGACCCGGCACAGGATCACCGCGCCTTCGATGGCGGCGATCGCCATGGTGGCCAGCCGAACGGCGCGCTCGGATTCGACACCGTCGGCTTCCAGCGCGGTGACGAGGGTGGCTTGCCACCGTTGGATGATGCCCGCGACCGCCGGTTGCAGGTGCCGGTCATCGGGCGAGCTGCCGACTGCTACCGAGACGACCGGGCAGCCTGCCTCGAAGTCGGACTGCGCGAGCAGGGTGTTCCAGAACTGCCCGAATCGCCGCAACGCCGCGACCGATCCCTGCTCCACCGCCTTGTCGATGATGGTGCCGATGGCGTCACCGGCCAGCGCGAGCGACTCGGTCATGATCTGGGCGCGTCCACCGCGGAAGTGATGGTAGACCGATCCGCGCGGTGCCTCACTGCGCGCCAGCACGGCGTCGATGGTCACCCCGGCCGAGCCACGTTCGCGAAGGAGCTCGACAGCGCTGTAGAGCATCTTCTGCCGGGTGTCGGTGCGGGCTCCCATGTCGTCGCGCTCCTTACGGGATTCGGGTCAACTCAGCAATACTATGCTACTTGGCATAACATTATGCTATGTTGCCTAGCATACTTTCGTCGAAGGGGTGTGACATGGCCGAACCGAAGGCGACCGCGTGTGTGCTGTGCGAGTGCAACTGCGGGATCACCGTCGAGGTGGCGGGTCGCCGCTTGGCGAAGATCCGCGGCGACAAGGCGCATCCGGCATCGGAGGGCTACACCTGCGAGAAGGCGATGCGCCTGGACCTGTACCAGAACGGCGCCCACCGCCTCACCACCCCACTGAAACGCCGGCCCGACGGCACCTACCAGGAGATCGACTGGAACACAGCGATCGATGAGATCGCCGCGAAACTCTCCGCCATCACCGACGAACACGGCGGAGACAAGATCTTCTTCTACGGCGGTGGCGGCCAAGGTAACCACCTCGGGGCCGCCAACGCGGCCGGGCTGCGCGGGGCACTGGGCTCGATCTATCACTCCAATGCGCTGGCACAGGAGAAGACCGGGGAGATCTGGGTCGACGGCCGCCTGTACGGCGGTCACACCAAAGGCGATTTCGAACACGCCGAAGTACTGGTGTTCGTCGGCAAGAACCCCTGGCAATCACACAGCTTTCCGCGGGCCAGACCGGTACTCAAGCAGGTAGCCGCCGACCCGACCCGTTCGATGATCGTGATCGATCCGCGCGTCAGCGAAACCGCGGCGATGGCCGAGCACCACTTGCGGGTGTTGCCGGGGCGCGACGCCTGGCTGATGGCCGCACTGGTCGCGGTGATCGTGCAGGAAGACCTGGTCGACGCCGACTTCATCGCCGCGCACACCACCGGCTACGACGAGGTCCAGGCGGCGTTCCAGTCCTGCGACATCACGGATTTCGCGACGATCAGCGGTGTCGGCGAAGGCGAGGTCAGGGCGGCAGCGCGCCGGATCGCGACCGCGTCGAGCGTGTGCGTCTACGAGGACCTCGGCATCCAGCAGGCGCCCAACAGCACCCTGGTGTCCTACCTGAACAAACTCCTGTGGATCGTCACCGGCAACTTCGGCAGACCCGGCACCATGTACCTGCACTCCTCCTTCGCGATGCTGACCGGCGGTTCCGGGTCCGGATCACCGCGCAAGAAGCCGAGCGCACTGGCCCGCGCGCAGAAGCGGTTGACGGCGCGGACCGTCACCGCGGCGGCCACGGCGATCAGCGCGACGTTGCCCACCCTCGCCCGGGTGACTCCGCTGCGCGCGCGGGTGGAGGCCGGGGCCTCGGCCCTGCTCGACGCGATGGTTCCCCTGGCGGGCGGGATGCTCGGCAGCGGCGGTAGTGGCGGCGGTGGCCGGACCTCACCGGTCACCGGCGCCAAGATCATCGGCGGCCTGATCCCCTGCAATTCGATAGCCGACGAGATTCTCACCGACCACCCGAATCGCTTCCGCGCGATGTGGATCGACTCGTCCAACCCGGCGCATTCCCTCGCCGATTCGCCCCGCTTCCGGGCCGCGATGCGCGCACTGGACTTGTCGGTCGTGATCGATGTGGCGTTCACCGAAACCGCGCGTGAGGCCGACTATGTGCTGCCCGCCGCCAGCCAGTACGAGAAGCCCGAAGCGACGTTCTTCAACTTCGAATTCCCGCGCAATGTCGTTCACCTCCGCAAACCGCTCATGGAGCCGCTCGACGGCACGCTGCCCGAACCCGAGATCTACGCGCGGGTACTTCGACGCATGCGGGTCCTCGACACCGACACCGTCGCCCGGCTCCGACGCGCCGCGCAGACCGGCCGTGACACCTTCGGCGCGACCTTCCTGGCCACCGTCGCCGCTGATCCCGCCCTCGGAAAGATCGCTCCGTACTTGTTGTACGAAACGCTCGGCACCACGATGGCGCCACAGATGAGGGGCGCCGCGGTGCTGTGGGGCATCAGTCAGATATGTGCGATGTCGAACCCGAAAGCCGTTGCCCGAGCGGGCTTCACCGGTACCGGCCTGACGCCGGGCAACCGGCTGTTCGACGCGATCATCGAATCCCCGACCGGCGTGGTCTTCACCGACGACACCTGGGATGACGTCTGGCACTACGTCAAACGCAAGGACCGCCGCTTCACCATCGACATCGACAATCTGCTCGACCAGGTCCGCCGGCTGCCCACCGCGCGCACGGCGTGGACGACCCCGGAGTTCCCGCTGGTCCTGGCCGCCGGTGAGCGGCGCTCGTTCACCGCCAACACGATCTTCCGCAACCCCGACTGGCGTCGCCGTGACCGCGACGGCCACCTCCGGATCAGCGCCGAGGATGCCACCGCCTTGCGGCTGACCGACGGCGCCCCGGCACGACTGGTCACCGCGAATGGATCCGCCACCGTGATCGTCGAGGTCAGCGACATGATGCGGGCAGGAAACATCGCCCTGCCCAACGGTTTCGGCCTCGACTACCCCACCGGCGACGGAACAACGACCAGTGCCGGGGTCTCCCCCAACGAACTGACCGGCCTCGAACTCAAAGACGCCTTCGCAGGCACCCCATGGCACAAACATGTCCCGGCCCGGCTCGAAGCACTCGAAGAAATCCCGACCGCATGACCTACGTGATCGCCGAACCCTGCGTCGACGTCAAAGACAGAGCCTGCATCGAAGAGTGCCCGGTGGACTGCATCTACGAGGGCGACCGGATGCTCTACATCCAGCCCGACGAATGCGTCGACTGCGGTGCCTGCGAACCGGTCTGCCCGGTCGAGGCGATCTTCTTCGAGGACGACGTCCCCGACCAGTGGACGGGCTACACGCAGACGAACGTGGACTTCTTCGACACGATCGGTTCCCCCGGTGGCGCCGCCAAATTCGGGAAATACGACGGAGATACCCCGTTCGTGGCCGGTTTGGCGCCCAACACCGTCGACGGCTGAGCCCGGTGACACTGCCGCTCAGCACACGCGTCGCGTCTCGATGAATGTCGACGGGAACTGCTGGTGTGCGAGCCGGTCTGTTAGTTCCCACAGAACGCGGCCTGCTCACGCCGTTCCGCGGTCCGCGCCGGGCGGCTTTCGATAGCGTCGACCCATGTGGAGACACCGGCGGTGGACTCGACGGCAGACTCTGTCGATGGGAGCCCTGCTGGTCGGTGGAGCGTTCTCGGGCGCGGGGGCCTCGGCCGTGTCACATGCCGAAGAAGACCCCGGCGTCCGATACCAGGGGTACTCCGCCGACGATCGGGCGAAGCCCTATGCGCGGTTCATGGCCGCACGAACCGCACCCGCACCGGCATCAGTGCTCACCACCTACGACGGTCCGCCGGTGCCGCCGAATACCATTCCGGATTTTTCGGCACTTTCGCACGATCTCGCCGCCCATGGCTACTCTCCGGTCGAGACCGGATACGGACAGACCGCGAGCGGGATGGTGTGGGCGGCAGTACGCACCGATATGCCGAATGTCTCTGCGGCGATGTGGGATTGGTGGTTCGGCTGGCATTCGGCGGAATCGGCGAGATACAAGCTGTGGCATCCTGACGCACACCTGTATGCCGGAATAAGCGTGGACAAGACCGGCCACGCGGTGCCGGATCGCGCGAAGTACGTCGGCAATATCTCCTATGTCGATGAGTACGTCGGCCCGAAACTACAACAGCTGGCTATCGCTTTTCTCGATCCACAGGACCACGGATTCGATGTACCCGCTGGACACACAGTGATTTTCGGACGGGTAGGCAGCAGCGTGGCGCCCGTCGATCTGGGGTGGCTCGCGCATCAGGTTCGGCCCGTTCCCGGCGGATGCGAAATGCGCAGCCGCTTCTATCTCAACCACTACGGGCTCCACAGCCCCGACCTGGTCCAAGCCGCACAAGCCATCAGCCGGGGCGCCTCGGTCGACGCAGCGGATCTCGTCCTCGGCACCGATCTCGCCCGCGATCTCCTGCTGCACTGCGGGCAGGAGATGCACCACCTGGCCCAATTCCTGCCCGATCTCTACAGGGAATTCGCGAACACGTAGGGAGCGGTGCTGGTCAGCCTCACCCGCTGCGCGTCGCCACGGACAGATCGATCAGTGATTCCGGCCTACTACCGTTCACTGAACCGATAGCATTACCGTTGCCCCATTGGTAGCCTCTTCGAGAGGCTCCCCCAGTCCTCACCGCGCTGCACGTGTGAGCGTCGACCAGCTCCCAGCCGAGCTGCGCCGAGGCCACGACCACTCCGGACCTGAGGATTGCGCCGTCTCCTTCGCGATTCCAGATCGAGGTACACCATGACCGTGGACCAGCGCCCACTCGAAGAGTTGGGTTACTACCTGTTGGCGGGCTCGGGCGGGGGCGGTCCGGCACGCCTGATCGAAGATGCGCGCAGGGGTGAGGAACTCGGGCTCGGCACAGCGTTCATCTCTGAACGCTGGAACGTCAAAGAGGCCGCGTCGCTCACCGGCGCGGCCTGCGCGGTGACAGAGCGAACCAGGGTGGCCACTGCCGCGACCAACCACAACACGCGCCACCCTTTGGTCACCGCGTCGTGGGCCACGACCATGCACAGGCTCTCCGGGGGCCGGTTCACTCTCGGTATCGGGCGGGGCGTCGCGGCGATGTACTCCGCGTTCGGCATCCCGGCGGTGACCACCGCTCAGATGGAGGATTGGGCCCACGTCATGCGACGGCTGTGGCGGGGGGAGGCGATCATCGGCCACGACGGCCCACTGGGCTCCTACCCCGTACTCTTTCTCGACCAGAGCTTCGATGAGGACATTCCACTCGCGCTGGTCGCGTTCGGTCCGAACACCTTGGCGCTCGGCGGACGGGTCTTCGACGATGTCATCCTGCACACCTACTTCTCACCGGAGACTCTGCGACGGTGTGTGCGGACGGTCAAGCTCGCTGCTGAGAAGGCCGATCGCGATCCCGATTCGGTGCGGGTCTGGTCATGCCTGGCAACCGTGGGCGACCATCTGCCAGAAGAGCTTCGCTTGAAGAAGACCGTCGCCCGGCTGGCGACATATCTGCAGGGATACGGGGACCTGATGGTGCGCACGAACGGCTGGGATCCGGGCGCGCTGCGGCGGTTCCGCGAAGACCGGGTCGTCACCTCGATCGCCGGTCCGATCGACGGGGTCGCGACCGCCGACCAGATCGAGCACATCGCGGCGATACTGCCCTCGGAGTGGCTGGCATCGGCGGCCACCGGCACGCCGAGGCAATGCGCCGACCGAATACGCGAGGAATTCGGTAACGGCGCCGACCGCGTGATCCTGCACGGCGCGACTCCCGAAGAACTCGCGCCTGTCGTCGCCGCGTACCGAGACAGCGACACAGTGAGGATCTCGAAATGAGTGCGACCGTACCGATTCCGCGCCGCGCCGCCGACATCACCAGCCACTGGCTGCAGGCGGTGCTCGGACCGGAGGCAGACGTCGTCGAGGGTGTCGAGATCTGCCCGATCGGCACCGGCCAGACCGGGGCGACGTTCCGGATCACGCCACGCTATGCACACAGCGAGCACGAATTCCCGTCGACCTTCGTCATCAAACTGCCCGCCGACGACGACGGTGTGCGGGCGGGCGTCACGCTCGGCTATCTCAGCGAGATCACCTTCTACAGACAAGCCGCTACGCAGACGAGCGTGCCGACGCCACGCTGCTTCTACAGCGACATCACCGAGGACGGGACCGAATTCGCCCTGCTCCTCGCCGACCTGTCCCCCGCCGTCCCCGGCGACCAGATCGCGGGCTGCGGGACCGATGCGGCGTACCAGGCCGTGTCCGCGCTGGCCGGTCTACACGGGCCGAGTTGGCGCGATCCACGCTGGCTGGACCTCGCCGTAGCGATGCCCAAACCGGGCGACACCGCAGCGGCAGGCGGCCTCGGCGACGTGGCGCGGATGGCCGCCGACATCACGCTCGACAAGCTCGGCGCGCGCATGGATCATCGCGACCGTGAAACCTTCTCCGAGGCCCTGGGTCTGGTGACACCCTGGCTGCAGGCCGGCTCCGACACCGGCCGATTCGCGTTGCTGCACGGAGACTACCGACTCGACAACCTCATGTTCGATACCGCGACGAGCAGCGTCAGCGTGGTCGACTGGCAAACGCTCGGCGTCGGGTTGCCCGCGCGCGATCTCGCCTACTTCACCGCGACCGGCCTGAACCCCGACGCGCGATCGGCGTGCGAGAACAGCCTCGTCGACGTGTACCACCGGAGACTGCTCGAGTACGGCGTCACCGGATATACCCGCGAAACATGCTGGCAGGATTATCGATTCGGAATGGTGCAGGCCCCGCTGATCATCGCCCTCGGCGCCGCCTTCGCGACACCGACAGCGCGCGGCGAAGAGGTTTTCCTCGTCATGCTGGAGCGCAGCTGCCGGGCGATTCGCGACCTGGGGACACTCGCATTGATCAGCGCTGCCGACTGACGCGCGTCGACCGCGAACCGCTGTGAAGCCGGACTTGCGCGAGGCGCTACTGAAAGAGGTACAGTAAGTCAAACGTTAGTGCCGACGATGGTCTTCCTGGAGGTCTTCCCGGCGCGGTCCGTGCCGGATGCCGATCGCCCGGTTCGACGACGGACCGCCCGGCGAGACCACCGGTTGCGAAAGGACGAAGAATGACAAAGCTGGACTATCTGGCGGTCGATGTCGACAACCACTACTACGAACCACTGGACGCGTTCACCCGCCATCTGCCCAAAGAGTTCAAGCAGCGCGGGGTGCAGATGGTCAACGACGGAAAGCGGACGCTGGCGATAATGGGCGGAAAGGTCAACCAATTCGTCCCCAACCCTACGTTCGACCCGATCATCGAGCCCGGGTGCCTCGATCTGCTGTTTCGCGGTGAGATTCCCGAGGGCGTCTCTCCGGCCTCGTTGATGAAAGTAGACCGCCTGTCCGAGCACCCCGAATACCAGAACCGCGACGCTCGCGTGACGGTCCTGGATCGGCAGAACCTCGAAACTGTCTTCATGCTGCCGACCTTCGCCTGCGGGGTAGAGGAAGCGCTCAAGCACGACATTCCCGCGACGATCGCCTCGGTCCACGCTTTCAACCTGTGGCTCGACGAGGACTGGGGATTCGACCGTCCCGACCACCGCATCATCTCGGCGCCGATCATCTCCCTCGCCGATCCGGCGGCGGCGGTCGAGGAGGTCGAGTTCGCGCTGAGCCGCGGCGCCAAGATGGTGCTCGTGCGCCCGGCACCGGTACCCGGTGTGACACGCCCGCGATCCCTCGGGGACCCTCTGCACGACCCGGTGTGGGCCCGCCTGGCCGAAGCCGGCGTACCAGTCGGCTTCCACCTGTCCGACAGCGGATATCTCGCCATCAACGCACTGTGGGGCGGCACGGCGACGTTCGAGGGATTCGGCAAGAAGGATCCGCTCGATCAGATCCTGCTCGACGATCGCGCGATCCACGACACAATCGCCTCGATGATCGTGCACCAGGTGTTCACCCGCCACCCGAAGCTCAGAGTGGTGAGCATCGAGAACGGCTCGTACTTCGTCTACCGGTTGATCAAGCGCTTGAAGAAGGCCGCGAACACTGCTCCTCACCACTTCACCGAGGATCCGGTGGAGCAGCTGAAGAACAATGTCTGGATCGCGCCCTACTACGAAGACGACGTCAAACTGCTCGCCGCGACGATCGGCGTGGACAAGGTCTTGTTCGGCTCCGATTGGCCACACGGCGAGGGGCTCGCCGATCCGACGACCTTCACCGCGGACATTCCGCAGTTTCCGGAATTCTCGTATGAGGACACCCGGAAAGTAATGCGCGACAACGCTCTCGAACTTATCGGCTCGAATGTCGCTCAGGAGTCACCCAGCCGATAGCGCGAAATATGCGGCTCCCCGTCACCGACGGGGAGCCGCATTGCGTATTCGGGATGTTGCACGGTTCGGGTAGGACTATCGGCGAGCAGTCACTTCACAGTAAACCTGGTTACGTCGAGAATCAGCACGACGCGATCGTAGACATCATCGGGCAGCCCGGCGTCGACGTCACCGTACAACTCGCTCAGCTCACGATAGAAGACCCCCTCATCGTCTCCCAAGACCGTGACCAGCCATCCCTGTGTCTCCAGCGACCTGGTCGGCGCATCGGGGTCGGTGATGAGGAACGAGTAGTTCGGGTTCGCCTGCAAGCTGGTGAACTTGCGTCGCGGGATCGTATGGCTCATCCGCAGGTGCGCGCCGTCCCAGGTGAAGCGCATGGGCGACAGGTCAGGCGAACCCTGCGGGGTCACGGTTCCGAGAACACCGACGATCGGTCGCTGAAGCAGGTCTTCGTATTCCGTAGGCACCCTTGAGGTCATGAGAGTCTCCACCATCGATTCGCAGTGAGATACACGATTCCGCACCGGCGCGCTGGTCGTCGCCGCGGCAGAATCCGAATACCGATATAGTTACTGTATAGATTACAGTATGCCGCGTCGCCCTGCGATGACCTCTGCCCCGAATCTCTTCACGAACTGCGTAGCGGCGGCCGGGCTGGAACCGTCGACGTGCACAACAGCCCAGGTGGCGCCACGCTTTTCGAGGTCGTCCAGATAGCCCGACGCCGCCAGGACCGTATCGGTATCACCGAAGTCCAGGTGCGGACATACGACCTGGATGTCGACCGCGTCGGCATCTCGGCCCGCTGCCGCCAGACCGTGGCGCAGGTCGGCCACCGCGGCACCGAACGCCTCGACGCTCTCGATAGCGGTCGTTCGCATAGCAGCGGCCATGCCGGCATCGGCGATGATCGGCATCCACCCGCTGCCGTGCCGGACGACGCGGCGCCGAGCCGCCCTGCCGTTACCGCCGATCCACAGCGGCGGGTGCGGGCGCTGCGCCGGAGACTGCAACCACAGCGGCCCCGGCGCGCCGAAACCCACTCCCGCGACCGGCGTTTCAGGGTCGGCCCAAATGCGCCGCAGCGCATCCAGCGCTTCGTCCAGCAGCTCGCCGCGCCGGTCATGATCGACGCCGACAGCAGCGAACTCGGCCCGCAGGTATCCGGCTCCGACACCGGCGATCAACCGACCACCCGAGACGATGTCCAGACTGCCCAGCGCTTTCGCGGCGAGGTAGGGGTTACGGAACGGCAGTACATATAGATTTGTGAGCAATCGAATACGCGTGGTGAACCCCGCCATATAGCTCAGTGCCGCGATCGGGTCGAGAGTGTTGTGACCCCCGTTGTGCCGCCACTTCAACGACGGCGCCGGGTGTTCACTGAGCGCCACCGCGGCGAAACCGGACTCCTCGGCTTGGCTCACCACATCACGAATGACCGCGGGGTCCAAGAACGCGTCGGATGCCGTCGGGAGCTCGGCGGGATACTCGAGAACGTACTTCATTGCGCGAATTCCTTTGTCCAGATCACCGCGCACGTCGTTCGCGCACGACAGCGTGCCACTGGCCGACGAACCACGTCGAGCGCAACAGTGGCCAACTCGGTCTTTCTTACTGTATAGCTTACAGTACAATGGTGCGCCAGAGTGGCGTGGTGACGAGCGATGAGGTGAGCTGTGCACATCCCTGTTCAGGACGAGTCGGAAGGTCCGCTTGCCGGGATCACGGTCGTCACCCTCGAACAAGCGGTGTCGGCACCGATGTGCACGCGCACACTGGCCGATCTGGGTGCCCGGGTGATCAAGATCGAGAACCCCCGCGGCGGCGACTTCGCGCGACATTACGACGACGTGGTCCACGGGCTCGCCGCGCACTTCGTCTGGGCCAACCGCGGCAAGGAGTCGATCACTCTCGACCTCAAGAATCCGGACGGGATGACGGTCCTGCACCGACTGCTCGACACGGCGGATGTCTTCGTCGCCAACCTGGCACCGGGGGCGACCGCGGCACTGGGTATCTCACCGGTCCAACTCGCACAGCGACACCCGGACCTGGTGGTGATGGAGATAGACGGATACGGCGCGGGGGGACCGCTGTCACACAAACGCGCCTACGACCTGTTGATCCAGGCAGAGTCCGGAGTCTGCGCCGTCACCGGCTCGCCAGGGGCACCGGCCAAGCCGGGCCCGCCCATCGCGGATGTGAGCTCGGGCCTGTATGCCGCGCTGACGATCCTGGCGATGATCTGCGCCAGACGATCACCCGGTGCGCGCACCGGCGGCACCGCCGAGCCTGCCCCGTTCACCCACGCATCGGTGAGCTTGTTCGATACCGCCGCCGAATTGATGGGCTACCAACTCACCTACACCCGCCATACCGGTGTCGATCAGCAACCGCTCGGGATGAGTTCCCCCGCCGTCGCACCGTACGGCGCCTACCGAACCTCGGACGGCGAGACCGTGGTTCTCGGCACCACCAACGACCGCGAATGGCAACGCCTCGCCCGGGATCTGCTCGATCGGCCCGACCTCGCCGACGACCAGCGCTACGCGGGCAACCTCGACCGGGTCCGACTCCGGACCGAACTGGACAACGAGATCGCCCAGTGGTGTGCGAGCCATGACGCAGCCACCGTCCAAGCCCGGGCCGATGCGGCAGGCATCGGGAACTCTCGTTTCAGAACACCGCGCGAGGTCATCGCGCACCCTCATCTCGCGGCGCGCGACCGATGGCAAGAGATCAGCACTCCCGCAGGTTCGGTGACCGCCCTGTTGCCGCCTCCGGTCATCGCGGGCTTCGCGCCGCCGATGGGTGCGGTACCCGGTCTCGGCGAGCACACCGAGACAGTCTTGGCAGCAGCAGGATTCACACCTTCGGACATCGCGGAACTCCGTGATCGCGGTGCGATCGGCACGACCACTCCCGCCCCGTCCGCAGTGACGGCGACGAAAGGATGACCCTGTGACAGACGAGCCCGTACTGCTCATCGGCAACGCCGGCGGCGTGCGCACGCTAACGCTCAACCGCCCACGTCGCAAGAACGCGATCAGCACCCCCCTGTGGCACGCGTTGCGGGCGGCACTGCGTGACATCACGAGCGACCCCACGGTGCGGGCCGTTGTGCTCACCGGCGCGGGCGAATCGTTCTCCGCGGGAGCCGATATCGCCGCCACCGAGGGAATGGACGAGTTTCCGGATCCGGCTCGCGAATTGCGCACCATCAACGAGACCGTGCAGTTGCTGCACGAGCTGCGGGTGCCGACAGTGGCCAAGGTGCGTGGCGTTGCGGTCGGCGCGGGATGGAACCTCGCGCTGGCCTGCGATCTCGTTGTCGCGACCCCGCAGGCACGGTTCTGTCAGATCTTCGCCCGCCGTGCGCTGTCGGTGGATTGCGGTGGCTCGTGGTTGCTTCCCCGCCTCGTCGGTTTGCAACAGGCCAAGCGCCTGACCCTGCTGACCGAGATGATCACCGGCGAGCATGCCGAGGGGCTCGGACTCGTCACCTGGCTCCGGCCTGCCGAGACGATCGATGAGTTCGTCGACGAGATAGCGGGCAAACTGGCGGCCGGTCCGCCCGTTGCGTTGCGGCAGACCAAGAATCTGCTCAATGCCGGATCCGATCGAACGTTGTCCGAGGCGCTGGACGCCGAGGCGAAGGCCGCGGGCGTCAACCTCACCGGGGCCGACGTGATCGAGGCCTTCGCCGCCTTCGCCGAAAAGCGTGAACCGGTGTACGCCGCCGCCGATCAGCAAGTCGCGCTATGACCGGTCGAAAACTCGGGCAGCCGCGTCGCCGACGCGAACGAGGATCGCTCAATCCCGCGGACATCATCGACGGCGCATTCGAACTCGCCGAACAGGTCTCGGTCGACGGGCTCAGCATGCCGCTACTCGGCAAACATCTCGATGTCGGCGTCACAAGCATCTACTGGTATTTCCGCAAAAAGGACGACCTGCTCAACGCCATGACCGATCGCGCGCTGCGCCAGTTCATCTACGCGGCGCCCTACCCTGCCGTCGACGCGCACGACTGGCGCGAGTCGCTGTCGCGCCACGCGCGCACCATGCGCCGCGCCTTCTTGAACAATCCGATCCTGTGCGACCTCGTGCTGATCCGTTCGGCGCTGAGTCAGCACGCGGCGAGGTTGGGAGCCGAGCAGGTGGAGCGCACGGTCGCGAGCCTGGTGAAGGCCGGGCTCTCGGTCGACGAGGCGTTCACCGTCTACTCAGCGGTCAACCTGCATGTGCAGGGCTCGGTTGTCCTGCAACGACTCCACGACAAGAACCAGGAGCTGGGCAGCGATGCGACCGCCTACTACGACGTCATCCACGTCGACCCCGAGACGACTCCGTTGCTGGCGGCCGCCATGGCCAAGGGCAGGCGGACCGGAGCTCCGGACGATCGAAATTTCGAATGGGGGCTGGAATGCATCCTGGATCACGCGAAGCGGGCGATGGAGGAGCAGAGCCGGTGAGACAGCCGAAGGATCCAGCCCTCACACCCGCGATCACCGCCGCCCTCGGTGCCGCGGGCGCCGGCCTGGCCGACCGAGTCCGCGCCGATATCCTGCACAGCTCGCGACCGGTGTTCGGCTTCTACCTCGCGCAGACGTTGGACTCGCTCACCACCAGGCTCGCCGACGGCACGAGCCCGCGGCCGGAAACACCAGCCCAGCAGCTGTGTCTGCACCTGATGATCGCCCACGTCCAGCAGCGCTGCGCACTGCCCGGATTGGATCGAGCTCGCGCCGCCCTGCTGCCCGACACGTCCCACGAGATCCTCGCCCGGATACTGGGTGCCTCCGGAAACATCGCCGCGACCTATGATTTCGATGCCCTCGGCCACGCCTTGGCAGTGGGCGGTATGGGTGCGTTCTTCGCGCCGTTCGACTCCGACGAGATGGTGGCCTGAGCGTCCGTGGACGAACCTACCGACTTTCATCCCGACCTGCGCTTTGCCCGATACCTGCCACGCACGGTCGTCGGATCACGGTCGGTGGGTCTCATCCGGAAACTGACGGCTCGTAGCGGCAGCCGACCACCGTCCGAAGGCGTGCTCGAGCGGGTCGACGCGAATGTCACGGTCCGGCTGTTCCGGCCCGACGGCGCGCGACCGAAAGCACCGGCGGTGCTGTTCGTGCACGGCGGCGGGTACCTCATCGGCAATGCGGCGATGGGCGACGGATTCTGTCGGCGGGTCGCCGGCGAACTCGGTGCGGTCGCGGCATCGGTCGAGTACCGGCTGGCGCCGGAACACCCGTTCCCCGTCCCGCTCGAGGACTGCTACGCGGCGCTGCGCTGGCTCGCGGCTCGATCCGATGTGGACGCTCGCCGGATCGCGCTCGTCGGCGAGAGCGCGGGCGGCGGGTTGGCCGCCGCGTTGGCCCACCTCTGCACGTGGAGTGCCGAGGTGAGCCCCGTTCTCCAGGTGCTGTCCTATCCGATGCTCGACGACCGGACCACCGCCCGCACCTACCCCACTCCCGGCCGGTTACGTCTGTGGAACGAACGGAGCAACCGGCTCGGCTGGCGTTCCTACCTCGGCAGTGCCAGCGGCGACACCGTATCGCCCCTGGCGGTTCCGGCCCGCTGCGACGACATGACCGGGCTCGCGCCGGCCTGGATCGGCGTGGGGACCAACGATCTCTTCTACGCCGAAGACCTCGCCTATGCCGAACGCCTCCGGCAGGCCGGCATTCGGTGCACCCTGCGGGTAGTGCCCGGCGCCTACCACGGCTTCGACCTGGTCGAGCGGCGCACGCCGGTCGCGCGTGCCTTTCGGCGAGCCCGGCTGGATGCCCTCGACGACGCGCTCAACGGCGGGGCAGACCCAACGTAAGCCGGTGAAGTGTGCTCCGTTTCCCTCGGCAGGCGATGCTTGCTACCTTGTTCAGTACGTTCAACGGTAATACATACCGTATTTCAAACAGTATAGAACCGAAGAGGGAATGCGAGATCCCATGAGCGAGACCGTACGATCGGCGGCACAGCCTTTGGCCGGGCTTCGGGTGGTGGAGATCTCCAGTTTCGTCGCCGCTCCGCTGGCGGGAATGACACTGAGCCAACTCGGTGCCGACGTGATTCGGGTCGATCCCCTCGGCGGGGCGGCCGACTACCATCGGTGGCCGCTCACCGACGACGGTGCGAGCATCTACTGGACCGGTCTCAACAAGGGCAAGCGCTCCGTCGCGGCGGACCTGCGCGGCTCCGCCGGGCAACAACTGATCTCGAACCTGATCACCGACGGTGGACCAGGCGGTGGCATCCTGCTCACCAACACCGTGGGCCGGGACTGGCTCGACTACGACACTCTCGCCGAGCGGCGACCCGATCTGATCCGGCTCGAGATCCTCGGGCGTGCCGATGGTTCGACCGCGGTGGACTACACCGTCAACGCCGCCATCGGCTTTCCGATGGTTACCGGCCCGGCCGAGCACGCGGGGCCGATCAATCAGGTTCTGCCCGCCTGGGATCTGCTCTGCGGCCTGTACGCCGCGCTGGCGATCACCGGGGCCGTGCGGCACCGCGAGGCGACCGGAGAAGGCAGCAGGATCACGTTGCCGCTGGAGGATGTCGCACTGGCGACGGCGGGAAACCTCGGTTTTCTCACCGAGGCGATGCTGTGCCAGACGCCGCGGCCGCGCCTCGGCAACGCCATCTACGGCCAGTACGGTCAGCATTTCAGTGCGGCCGACGACGCCACGTTCATGATCGTGGCCCTCACCTCCCGCCACTTTCACGCGCTCACCGAGCTCACCGGAACTCGCGCCGCCGTCGACGCGCTGGCCACGGCCCTCGACGCCGACTTCACCGACGAGGGCGCCCGCTACCACCATCGTGATGTCCTCACCGGCCTGTTCACGCCGTGGTTCCGGGCCCGCAGCGGCGTCGAGATCACCGCCGCCCTCGAACAGACCTCGATCCTGTGGGAGCGCTACCGGACGTTTCACGAGGTCGTGACCGACCCACGGGTCACCGCCAATCCCTTGTTCGCGTCGTTGCTGCAACCCGGCATCGGCACCTACCTCGCGCCCAGTGCGCCTGCGTCGGTCGACGGCGCCCACACCGCGCCGCAAGCGGCTCCACGGCTGGGTGAACACACCGAACAGGTCTTACGCGACCGGCTTCACCTGTCGCCGGCCGACCTCGCGCGATTGCGCGAGGCGGCCGTCATCGCGACCGAGAGTTGATCTCGCGGCGAGAACGCGCTCTCGCTAACGACCGGGTGTCGCGAATACCGCGGTGGTATCTATGGTCTTCACATCGACCACCGAGCCGTCTTCTTCCGCTTTGCCGAGCAGGGCATTGCCACTGCAGATGTTCGGACCGAACGAGATCGGTTTGGTTCCGCATTGGAACGTCGATGCGGGGGTGAGAGGGAGCGGTTCGGGTTCTGCCATCGAACCGAGACGGGCCGCGACCGTCGCGCGAGTGATCTCGCCCGCCATCCCGTCCAATGCGGACCGGAGCCCCAGGATCGCCATATAGGGCGCTGCGGCCGTGTCCGGCATCTTGGCACCTGATCCGTCGACCACCGCTTCGAAGAGCTTCGTCTCTTTCGAGACAGGGTCGACGACACTATTGGCGACGACGAGCAAATCCTGGTAGCCGCCGGGGATCTGCGACGCGATCTCGGAATCGCCGACGCATTGGTTGACCGTCATCACCGGCTGGGTCGCGTTCAGCGTCCGCATGGCCTTGATCGCCGCCGCGCAGAACGAGACATCGCCGAGCAGGTGGAACATATCCGGCTTATTCTCGAGTGCGGCTTGAATCTGCGGCGTCATATCGGCGGTGCCGAGTGGGATCGCGACCACGTCGGCCTGCGCACCGGCATTTCCGAACGCGAGGGGACCGAGCTTGGTGAGCGGCTCCACCGCGACGGGCGAATCGACGGTCAGGACCGCGATCTTCTTGTAGCCGTTCTGTTTCGCATACGCCGCCGGTACGCCGATGAGCCCGTTCAGCGGGTTGCCCATCACGTAGGTGTTCGGCAGCACCATCGCTTGCCCGCCGCCGGCGAGTGCGAAATAGGGCTGGCGGAGGGCGAGGTGATCGTGGCGATGGTGTCGGAATTGCCGTAGTCACCGGTGACCACGGCGACAGCGTCGGACTGCACGAACTTGTTCGCGCAATTTCGAGCCAGGCTCACCTGGATCTCGTCCTCGCACGTGATGAGCTCGATCGGACGACCGTTGATCCCACCGAGATGGGTATTGACGTAGGCGACGGTCGCTTTCGCTACTTCGAGTTCCTCGGTGTGGACGGGCGCTCGGGGTCCGGTGGTGACGAACCCGAGCTTGATCGGCGCACCCGTTGCCTTGTTCTCCTGGCCGAGCACTGATCTGTCGACCGGAGCCGGCGAACCGCCGTCGCCGCTCGAACAGCCGGAGGCCGACAACGCCACTGCGAGCGCGACATACGGCAGGGCAGCCCACCGCTTCCGTAGGGAAAAGGACATGCTTGTCTCCTGGTGTTGAATCGAATGGGGCGAACTTGCCGTTCACCCCGCTGGAACGGGCACGCATCAACCTGCGGCGGTGCCGGTCTCGCCTCCGAGATACGCGGCTCGCAGACGCTCCGGGGATGCCTTCAGCTCGGTTGCGCTACCCCGGAGAGTCACTTCCCCGTGGACGAGAACGATGGCTTCGTCGGCGATCTCGAGCGCGAGCCGGACGTGTTGTTCGACGAGGACGACCGCGGCACCGGTGGTATCGGCGATATGTCGCACGGCCGGAAGCAGCGTCTCCACGACGACCGGGGCCAGTCCCATGCTCATCTCATCGATGAGCAGCACTGCCGGATTCTGAACCAGCGCCCGCCCCACCGCCAGCATCTGCTGTTCGCCGCCCGAGAGTGCACCCGCCGCGACCTTCCACCGCGGTCGCAGTGCGGGTAGCAGCGCGAGGATCTCGTCCAGGGACGGTCCATTGCGCACGCGGGCGATCTCCAGATTCTCGGAGACGGTCAAGCTGTTGAACAGCGCGCGATTGTCCGGGACGAGAACCACACCCGCGCGATTCGCCTTGGCGGGCTTGCCATTCGGTAGACGCCGCCCGGCGACGGTCACCTCGCCCGCGAGGGCGGGAAGCAGACCGGCCAGCGTCGACATCAGGGTCGTCTTTCCCGCGCCGTTCGGTCCCAGGACGGCCGTCACCGATCCGGACGCGACCTCGAGGTCGAGCTCACG
The DNA here is from genome assembly GCF_042794235.1 of Nocardia sp. NPDC056541. NCBI lineage: Bacteria > Bacillati > Actinomycetota > Actinomycetes > Mycobacteriales > Nocardiaceae > Nocardia > Nocardia sp. NPDC056541. The sequence goes on along the minus strand of NZ_JBHTUD010000012.1, from coordinate 232,071 downwards.
AACGATCGGAAGTTTGCCGTACCCGGCGGTCACGTTGTGCAGTCGGAGAGTCATTCGGTGATCTCCTCGGCGAACATGCTGCCGAGATAGGCCTCGGCGACTGTGCGATCGTTTCGGATCTGCTCGGGCGTACCCGAGGCGAGGATCCGCCCGAAGTCCAGCACCTGAACGTGGTCACAGATCCGCAGCACCAGACTCATATCGTGCTCGACCAACACGATGGTCACCCCGCTGTCTCGAATGGCGAGCAATCGTTCACCGAGCCAATGACTCTCGGTGGTATCGAGGCCGGCGGCCGGCTCGTCGAGCAGCAGGACTCGCGGCTTGCCCGCCATCGCGCGCGCGATCGACACCAACTGGCGTTGTCCCTGCGACAGCTCACCTGCGGGCGTCTCGCGAGCGTGCGCCAGCCCGAGCAAGTCGAAGATCTCGTCGAACTCCGCCTCGTCGAAGGCTGCCCGCGCCGTGCCTCGGCCCGACAGTCCGACCACGACGTTCTCACGAACACTCAGATCCTCGTAGAGTTCGATCGCTTGGAACGTACGGCCGAGACCCGCGTGAATACGCTCGTGGGTCTTCTTGTTCCCGAGCGACTCGCTGCCGATGGCGATGGTGCCCTCAGCACGCACCGACCCGCTGATCGCGTCGATCAAGGTGGTCTTTCCCGCACCGTTCGGACCGATGAGACCGACTATCGCGCCTTCGGGTACATCGAATGTCACGTTGTCGACAGCGACGACACCTCCGTAGCGGACTGTCACGTTGTGGAGTCCGAGCAGCGGGTCGCCCCATGACACCGCAGGTGGGTTCGGCGCGGCGACCCCGGTGCCGACCAGCGACCCCGTAGGGCGAGACGAATTCCGACTGGTACGGGCGAAGGCTTGCTGGACAGGGGCGACAATTCCCTCCGGATTCGTCAGCACGGTCTGCAGCAGCCCGATACCCACGAGCACCTGATACCAGCTGCCCGCCTGATCACTGATCTGCTCCAACAGCAGAAAAGCCACACCGCCGGCGCCGATTACGCCACTGAGCACACCTCCGGAAATCGACGTGACACCCGCGAGGTAGACGGTCGCGAACAAAGTCACACCGGCCAGCGCGGTGAACGATTGGAACGACACGTTCGTCTGCTGATAGGCGAGCAGACTGCCACCGAGTCCCGCGATGAACGCGCCGATCGCGAACGCGGACAACTTCGTCCGCACCACATCGACACCCGAGGCGGCGGCCGAACGCTCATTTGCCCGAACCGCCAGCATCCGTGTACCGAGTCGGCTTCGCCGCAGGTACCCGACCCCGAGTCCGACCACCGTCAGCACCATCAGACAGAACAGCCCGAATTCCACTCTGGGATAGTTCTCGCCGCGCCCGATTCCGAGGCTGTACCCGAATACGGTCGGGTCCGGAATGTTGATTCCGCCCGAACCGACGAAATCCAGATTGCGGAACCACAGTGCTTCGATCGCATAGGCCAGCGCCAGGGTGACCACAGCGACAGTGAGCCCGCGAATCCGCAGCGCGGGTAGTCCCACGACCACACCGAGGACGGTCGCCACGAGCGCCGCGAGCAACGGAGCGAACGGGAACGGTATGCCCCAGTTCTCGGCAATCGGTCCCAGTATGTACGCGGCGGCTCCGGCGAGGGCGAGTTGAGCGAGGGACACCTGACCCGCGTATCCGGTGACCACCACCTGGGACAGACCGATGACGGCCAGGATGACAGAGGTGATCAGCGCGATGCGCAGGTCGTTTCCGGCGAATACCAGCGCCAGGCCGACCACCACCACGCCCACCCCGGCGCTGGACCACAACCGGCGAGGGTAGGGCGCGTTGCCCAACTCGGCGACGATGACCGCGCCGCGTGATGGCAACGGCCTGGCCCGCGCGACCAGCACGACGAGCAGCACGAGCAGTGGAACCAGCTCGACCAAACCGCTGGAGGGTAGCCACTCGTATACCCGCGAGAGGTAGGTGGCTTCCGACTGGAGCATGCCGATCGCCAGGCCCGCCAGGACAGCGGCGACGATCGAGGAAAACCGCCCGATGATGGCCGCGGCCAGCGCCGGAACGATGAACAACGAATAGCCCGTCGGGGTCAGCGGCACGATCGGGCAGATGAGAATGCCCGCCGATCCAGCCACCGCGCAGCCGATCATCCAGTTGTAGGCCGCGCAGCGATCGGGCGACAGACCGCTCACGTAGGCGCCTTGCTCACTCTCCGCGGTGGCACGGGTGAGCAAGCCGAATCTCGTGAATCGGTAGAGAGCGGCCAGGACCAGAGCGATCACCACGATGGCGATCCCGAAGTACACCCGATCCTGCGGGATCCGAATACCCCCGAGGCTCCAGATGCCGACCGGGAAGATCGCCTTGACCCCGATGGTGTTGGTACCGACCTGTTTGGTCGCTATCGCCACCAAGACGATCATCAACGCGATCGAGGCGACGGCGCGGGCGATCGGCGGAGCCTTGCGCAGGGGACGAAACACGACGATGTAGAGCAGAAGGCCGAACAGCGCCGACAGCAGGACTGCGACCAGCGCCGACACCGCGAAGCCCGGATCACCCCCGATACCCACCGATTTGGGCAGGCCGGGGACCAGGATCAAGAATTCGCCGCGCCGCAAGAAGGCGTAGATATAGGCACAGTTGAGCGCGATCGCGCCGGTGGCGAAATTGAGGACGCCGGAGCTGCGGTAGATCAGGACCAACGCGATCGCGAGGGCACCGAACACGCCGCCGCTACCGATCCCGAGGATCAAGAACTGAAGATGCTGACTCATGCTCCGAGCCCCTCGACGAGCTCGAAATCCCCTGCGGTCGTGACTGAAAGCATTGAGCGCCTCACTCGCGATTCGGGCGGCAGCACTCGCAGGCCCGAATTGTTCCAACACAGCTGGCGCCCCTGCCTGTCGGCCAGGTCGTCAGGTCAACCATGTGACGCGAGACACGTTACGGTAATACATACTGTAATGGCAATAGGAATCTTCCGCCTACGCCGTCTCGACCACCGGATTCCCGGTCGAGCTCGAGGATCAGGACTGCCCGCGAGTAGCGAGGAGCGCCTGCGCTCTGGCCAGGTGCGGTCGATCGAGTAGCCCACCGCGGTAGCCGATCGCTCCGGTTTCGGGATCGGCGGCGAACAAATCCACGATCTCCTGGGCAGCAGCCAGTTCCTCGACGCTGGGCGCGAACGCCGCGTTGATGATGTCCACCTGATCCGGATGAATGGCCAACATCCCGCGAAAGCCCTCACGACGAGCCTTTTCCGCACGAGCTCGCACACCGTCGAGATCGCGGTAGTCGCCGTGGATGGTGTCGATGGCGGCCACTCCGGCGCTCGCCGCGCCGACCAGACAGAGACTTCGCGCCAACTCGTAGGTGAAGCCGTAGCCGCCATCGGGGCCGCGATGCGTACCGGCCCCCAGCGACGCGGCCAGGTCTTCCACACCCCAGCTGAGGGCGGCCAACCTCGGTGCGTCCCGATAGGTTCCGGTGGTGAAGACGGCTTCGGCGGATTCCGGGGCCAGCGCGATCACCTCGATCCGGCCGGGTTCGGCATCGGCGGCGACCTCCAACGCGGACAGATAGTGGTCCAGTGTCCGCACGTCCTGGCCGCCACGGGATTTGGGCAGCATGATTCCGCCCGGTCGCGCGGGCACGATCGCGGCCAGATCCGCCAGCGTGTGTGGACCGTCGAGTGGATTGACCCGAACCCACAGCCGGCGGCGGTCCGATTCCGCGTGCGCGGCGAGGAAATCCGCGGTTCGATTCCTGGCCGCCGGCTTTTCCGCGGCCGCGACGGCGTCCTCGAGATCGATGAGCACGATATCGGCGGCCCCAGCGGCCGCTTTCGCCATTTTCCGCGCACTGTCGCCAGGAGCGAACAGCCAGGACCTGGCGTCGAATCCGCGGTGTCCGATGCTGCTCATGAACGGTCCCTTCGATGGATTGGGTCGGCCGGTGTGGACACCGCAGCTACGGAGCGAATCCTTTTGCCGTAATCATTACGGTACTACATACAGTAAACAGGCGGCGAGAATATTCGACGCGCCGACGACACCGGTTCGGCTCCTCACCGTGATCGGCTCGACGAGTCGATAGAATGCCTCGCGGTATCATTTACTGTGGCGCGTACCACCAGGGCTGGCGGCGCAGCGTCGACAACAGTTAACGTCGGCAACCCAGGAACTCACAAAGGTGGTTACGGCATGGCGAAACAGCAAGCGACTGCGGATAAGCGGCAGCGACGCGAGCGCGGGTCCCTGAACCCGGAGGATATTCTCGACGGCGCATTCGAACTCGCGGAAGATGTGTCCCTCGACAATCTCAGCATGCCGATGCTCGGCAAGCATCTGGATGTCGGAGTCACCAGCATCTACTGGTATTTCCGCAAGAAGGACGATCTGCTCAACGCCATGACCGATCGCGCATTGGAACAGTATGCGAGCGAGGCCCCGTTCATCCAGGCGAGCGACTGGCAGGACACGATGCGCAACCACGCCAGGACCATGCGAGCGACGTTTCTGGGCAACCCCATTCTCTGCGATCTGATCCTGATCCGATCGGCGCTGAGCCCCTTGGCCGCTCGCCTGGGCGCGCAACTGACCGAACAGGTGATCGCGAATCTCATGGAGGCCGGTCTGACGCTCGACGATGCCGTCGACACGTATTCGGCGATCCAGTTGCACACTCGCGGATCGATTGTCCTGCAGCGGCTCTACGACAAGAACAAGGAATCCGGCGACGAGCGCGGCGCCTACTACGAGCATCTGACCATTTCTCCGGAAACCACTCCCCTACTGGCCGAGGCGGGAGCACGGGGCCATCACAGCGGCGCTCCCGACGACACCAACTTCGAGTACGGCCTCGAATCCATTCTCGAGCGCGCGAGCCGATTGATCGACTCGACACGTCCGTCGACACCGCGCAAGAGGGCCGCCCCCGCCAAGAAGGCGGCGGCTGGACCTGCGAAGAAGACGGTCGCGGCGAAGAAGACCGTCGCAGCGAAGAAGACGGTGGCAGCCAAAAAGACCGTCGCAGCCAAGAAGGTCGCCGCCCCGCGACGAAGCAGGTCCGCCGCCAAAGCCGAATAACCAGCGACATATCGGCATCCGGCTCGATCGCCGTCAGCTCGGCGGACGACGAACGTTCCATGCCCCGGTGAAGGCAGCTTCGCGTTTCTGAGCGAACGCCGCATATGCCTCGGGAACATCGGTTGTCGCGAAGTTGACCGCTTGCGCACGCGATTCACTGGCCAGCGCCTCGTGCATCGTCCGGTCGGCGCCTTCGTTGAGCAGGGCCTTGGTCTGCGCGACGGCGATCGGCGGGGCGGCCGCCAGCCGGTCGGCGATCCGGTCGACGAAGTCATCGATCTCGGGCTCGGGGGTGACCCAGGTGAGCAAACCGAGGTCGAGCGCCGCCGCGGCATCGATCGTCTCGGCCAGCAGCGCCAGCCGCTTGGCCTGCTGCACTCCGACGAGCTTGGGCAACAGCCACGAACCTCCGCAGTCCAGCGAGAGCCCACGACGGGCGAAGACCTGGGAGAACGTCGCGTCCGGCGTCGCGACGACCAGGTCACACCCCAGTGCCAGATTCCATCCGGCGCCGACCGCGACACCGCGCACTTTGGCGACGGTCGGTATCGGCAGATCGTGCAGGCGCTGGGCGACGTCCGAGATCGCCTGCAGCTTGGCGAACGGCGCGGCATAGGGATCACTGTCGGTGACGTCGGCGCCGGAACAGAACGATCCGCCCGCCCCCGTCAGAACCACCGCCCGCACCGCGGGGTCGTGCGCGATCGTGTCCAGAGCTTCGCGCAGGGCGGTCCACAGTCCGATGGTGATCGCGTTCTTGCGATGGGGTCGATGTAGCGTCAGGGTGCACACCCCGTCGCGCCGTAGCTGATGCAGCACAAGCTCTTCCGTCATTTGTCGCACTCCCGCATTAGAGGAACAGATCGACGGTCAGCGGCGCGTTCCCCGGAACCGCCCGATACCTGTCCAGGTCGGTGATCCCGTGCTCGGCCAGGACTTCCTCATCGATCAGGAAGTTGCCCGTCGTGTGTTCGGCGGGTGAGGTGAGCACCAGGTAGGCGGCATCGGCGCAGATCGCCGGTGTGCGTGACGTGGCGATCCGCTCCTCGCCACCGGCCCGGTTCCGGATCGCCGCCGTGGCGATCGTGGTGCGCGGCCACAACGAGTTCACGCCGATGCCGTCGGCGCGCAGTTCCTCGGCCAGTCCCAGCGTCGTCAGCGACATACCGTATTTGGCGATGGTGTAGCCGAGATGGGCTCCGGCCCAGCGTGGCTCGAGGTTCAGCGGGGGCGACAGAGTCAGGATGTGTGGGTTGCGCTCGGCCAGTGCCGATTTCCGCAGGGCCGCGATAGCGAGCTTGGACAGCAAGAAGCTGCCCCGGCAATTGATGTCGAGCATCAGGTCGTAGGCCTTCATCGACAGGGCCTCGGTGGTGGCGAGGTCGATCGCCGATGCGTTGTTGATCACGATGTCGATCCCGCCGAAGCGTTCGACCGTTCGATCTATGGCCGCCGCGACCACCGCGTCGTCGCGCACATCACCGACGACCGCGAGAACCGAGCCGCCGGCCTGTTCGATCTCCGCGGCCGCGGTATGCACAGTGCCCGGCAGCTTGGGGTGTGGCTGATCGGTTTTGGCGATCAGGGTGATATTCGCCCCGTCGGCGGCCACCCGCTTGGCGATCTCGAGCCCGATGCCGCGGCTGCCGCCCGACATGATCAGGGTCTTGCCCGCGAGTGGCCTGTCACTGTCCGGCATCACCGGCTCCAATCTGTTCGACCCCGACTCGAATTCCGCCGAAGGGCAGGGCGAGCCACGCGGGTTCTCTACCGGCTCACCGTCTCGTCCGCATCGCGCACTGCTGTCGAGACGCTGATGAAACCCTTCCAGTTGCCATTACAGTAATATCACCAGTCGAGGTCGGGCGCCAGCGGATGCGGACCCGATCCGCCGAGCGACTTGGCATTTCCACCCTCCCGAAGGAGCAGCACACATGGCCTATGTCATCACCCAACGTTGTTGCAACGACGCCACCTGCGTCGCCGAGTGCCCGGTCGATTGCATCCGCCCTCGGCCGGACCACCCCGAATTCGCGACGGCCGAAATGCTCTACATCGACCCCGTCACCTGCATCGATTGCGGTGCGTGCGCGGACGCCTGCCCGGTCGAGGCCATCTTCCCCGAGGACAGCCTGACCGCGTCGCTGGCCCGGTTCCGCGATATCAACGCCAGCTATTTCCAGCATCATCCGTTGGGCTCGACGTTCGATTCGATCGCGCCAACGCCCCGGCTACCGACGGGTCTCGACACGCTCCGGGTCGCGATCGTCGGTGCGGGCCCCGCCGCGTGCTACGCCGCCGATGAGCTACGGCGGCGCTGCTCGGCCGAGGTCGAGATCTTCGACAAGCTGCCGACACCATGGGGACTCGTGCGCGCCGGCGTGGCACCCGACCATCCGGGCACCAAAACCGTCACCCAGTTGTTCGACTCCGCGTTCCGTGGCGACAGCATCGGCTTTCACCTCAATGTGGGAGTGGGAGAACACATCTCACACGCCGAGCTCATGGACCACCATCACGCGGTGCTCTACGCCGTCGGCGCGTCGAGCGACCGCCGGATGGGCGTGCCCGGCGAGGACCTGCCCGGTTCGCACTCGGCCACGGAATTCGTCGCCTGGTACAACGGCCACCCCGATTACGCCGATCGCGTCTTCGACCTCTCGGGGCCGCGCGCGGTGATCGTCGGCAACGGCAATGTCGCCCTCGACGTGGCCCGCGTGCTCACCGTGTCACCGGACGAGCTGGCCGGCACCGATATCGCCGACCATGCCCTGGCCGCGCTGCGCGAGAGCAACATCCGTGAGGTCGTGCTGCTCGGGCGGCGCGGCCCGTTGCAGGCCGCCTACACGAGTCCGGAGTTCATGGCGCTGCGGCATCTCGACGGTGTGGACGTGATCATCGACGAGGCCGACCTCGTGCTCGACCCGGTCGACCGCGCTGCCCTGGACCACCCGGACGCCGGGCCGTCACCGCGGTTGAAGTACGCACTGGCCGAGGAATACTCGCGTGACCCGGCCATCCCCGAGAACAAACGGATCGTGTTCCGCTATCTGACTTCTCCGATCGAGATCCACGGCGGCGAGCGGGTCGAATCCCTCGAGTTCGCCCGCAACGAACTGATCGACCGGGACGGACAACGGGTGGCACGGGCCACCGATCAGACCGAGCGGGTGGAGACCGGCCTGGTGTTGCGTTCGATCGGCTATCGCGGAGTCGCCGTGGCGGATCTGCCCTTCGACGAAGCACTGGGCGTGGTGCCCAACGAGCACGGTCGCGTCATCGGCGCGGACGGCTGCCCGATCGAGGGCGTCTATGTCAGCGGCTGGATCAAGCGCGGGCCGCGCGGTGTCATCGGCTCCAACCGCGTCGACTCGGCGGAGACCGTCGAGCACCTCGTCGCCGATTTCGTCGCGGGCCGACTCACCGCGCCCACCGGTGATCGGGCCGCGCTCACCGCACTGGTCAACGAGCGGCAGCCCGATGTCGTCGACCGCGCGGGATGGAAGGCCATTGACCTGGCCGAGCGGTCCGCCGGCACGGCGACCGGCCGACCACGGGTCAAGTTCACCGATCACGCCGATCTGCTCGCCGCGGCACGGACAGCGATGGTGCGCTCCTGAAACGACTCGACCGCCGCTTCGGTTTAGAAGCGGCGGTCGGTCGGAGTTCCGCGCACCCGATGCAGGCGAGCTGTACGAGCGCCTATTCCCGCGCTGATGCGGCGAATTGCTCTGGCGCCGAGGCCAACTCCACCAAATCGAGGTTGTCTGCCGCGAGCGCGGCTCTCGGCAGATACGGGCCGTTCTTGATCAGGGTCTGGGCTGCGCGGACGTCCTTGGGCCTACCGACACCGAGCACTCCGACCAGGCGATCCTCGACCAGGGTCAGCGCGAGAAACGGCCCGGCATCGAGGTCGCCGTAGACGATTGTCTCCGTGCCGTACCCCGGCCAGCCCGCGATCTGGAGGTTGCGACCGAACTGGTTGGTCCAACACCACGGAACTTCTTCGTAGGGCACCCTCGCGCCCAATACCGTGTGCGCGACGGCCGCGCCGTGGGCCTGCGCGTGATTCCAGTGCTCGATCCGGTCGGTACCACCCAGAATGCGGTTCGGCAGCCGCGCGACGTCACCGACCGCGTACACCCCGGGTGCCGAGGTCGCCCCGAACTCGTCGACGACGACGCCGTCATCGACCGCGAGGCCCGCGCGGACCGCCAGTTCGGTATCAGGGGTCATGCCGACCGCGCCGATCACCACGTCGGCGACCCATTCCCGGCCGTCTTCGGCGAACACGCGGGTCCGGCCGTTCTCGTTGTGCGCGGCCGCGAGCCGTGTTCCCGTGTTCACCGAGACCCCTCGATCCCGGTGCAGACGCTCATAGCTCGCCGAGACCTCGGCCGGCACCACCCGTCCGAGCACCCGGTCCGCGGCCTCCAACACCACGACGTCGGCGCCGAAAGTACGTACCGCGGCCGCCGCCTCCAGACCGACCAGTCCGCCGCCGACGACGAGGACACTCGGTACGGCGCCGGTGGCGCCGACGCGATCGAGGATCTGCCGCAGTCGGGCCGCGTCGTGCAGGTGCCGGAGCGTCTCGGCCTCGGGCAGCAGGTCCAGCCGTCGCGGCCTGCCCCCGGTCGCGAGAATCAGCGCGTCATAGCCGAGCTGGTCGCCGTCGTCGAGCTCGACACAGGCCGAGGCGGTGTCGAAGGAAAGCACGGTCACACCCGTGCGCAGCTCGATCGACTTGTCCGTCCAGAACGCAGCGGGCTTGAGCCGTGCTTTCTCCTCGCCGACCGAGCCGGACAGCAGTTCCTTGGAGACCATCGGGCGACGATACGGCGCCGCCGGATCGTCGCCGACCAGCACGACCGATCCGGCGAACCCTTCCTTGCGCAGCGTCTCGGCCGCGCTGGCGCCGGCGACACCGGTGCCGACGATCACCGCCCGGCCGTGTCGCGCGATCGTCACCGATCGACCTCGACCATGTCGAACTCGGCCTTCTCGGCGCCGCAGTCGGGGCAGGTCCAGTCCCCGGGGATGTCGTCCCAGCGGGTGCCGGGTTCGATGCCGTCGTCGGGCCAGCCGAGTTCCTCGTCGTACTCCCATCCACAGATGACACAGCGGTAGAGCTTGTACACCGTCGTCGTGTCGCTCATCGCTCACTTCCCCCAGGGCACGGCTTTGACGAAACCACCCGCGTCCACCCGCAACTGGCTGCCGGTGATGTAGCGCGAGTCCTCGGAGGCGAGGAAGACCACGAGGTTGGAGACGTCCTGCGGCTCGATGTACGGCACGCGCATCGCCTGCATCGCCGGGAACGCCACCTCGGCATCGGCGCGAGTCGGCGCCTCGAGATCGGGACGGAAGATCTTGTACATACCCTCGTTGTGCAGCATGTCGGTATTGACATTGGTGGGATGCACCGCGTTGACCCGAATGGACTTCTTCGCGAGCTGGACCGCCAGGTCGTTCACGTAGTGCGCGACAACCTGTTTCGCGAGACTGTAGGCGGAGCCGCCCGGTCCCTGCTTGGTCGAGCTCCCCAGCTGCGCGGCGAGGGAACCGGTGGCGATGATCGACGCCCCGGCACCGAGATGCGGCAGGCTCGCCTGCACCACGTTGAACACACCGACGAGGTCGGTGTCGATGGTGTCCGACCAGGATTGCATGGTCTGGCCGCTGCCCAGCGGGGCGATGCCCGCGTTGGCGACCACGATGTCGAGCCGTCCCAGCGCCTCGACCCCCTGCGCGACCGCCTGCCAGACGGCGCCACGCTCACGCACATCGACGACCACCGGATGGAAACGCGCACCTTCCTTCTCGACCAGCCTGCCCGTCTCCTCGAGGTCCTCGGGCCGCGCGAGCGGGTAGGTGTTGCCTTCGAGGTCGGCACAGATGTCCAAGGCGATGATGCTCGCGCCCTCGGCGGCGAGGTTCACCGCGTGCGAACGTCCCTGCCCTCGCGCCGCGCCCGAGATGACCGCGACCTTGCCGTCCAATTTTCCCACTGGTGACAACCTTTCAGTACTTCGATGGTGAATTGCTCTGCCGGACAGCGACTCAACGCTGTCGCGGCGTCCGGGAGCCGATGGTCTTGGTCTCCAGGTATTGCTGGAAACCCTCGATGCCGCACTGGCGACCGACGCCGCTGTTCTTGTAGCCGCCGAACGGCGCGTCGGCGCCGTAGAACATGCCGCCGTTGACGCCGACCGCACCGGTCCTGAGTCGACGGGCGATGCCCATACCGCGTTCGTCGGACTGTGACAGCACCGCGCCCGCGAGGCCGAAGGCGCTGTTGTTGGCGATCCGCACCGCCTCGTCGTCGTCGTCGAACGCGAGCATCACCAGGACCGGACCGAAGATCTCCTCCTGGGCGATCGCCGAGTTCGGATCATCGGTCACGAACACCGTCGGAGCGACGAAGTGGCCACCGGCGAGGTGGGCGGGCAGATCGGCGGGCAAGCCACCACCGGTGACCAGCCGCGCGCCGTCGCGAATCGCCCGCTCGCACATATCGAGTACCCGGGTCTGCTGGGCCGCGCTGATGACCGGGCCGACCAGCGTCTGCGGCAGCACCGGATCGCCCACCGGCACCGTCGCGAACATCGCGCCCACCGCCGCGACCATGTCGTCGAACATCGAGCGGTGCACCAGCATCCGGCTCGTCGCCGCGCACGCCTGGCCCGCGTGCACACAGACCCCCACCGCGCTGCGCAGCGCGTGTTCGGGCTTCGCGTCGTCGAGCACGACGAGCGCGGACTTTCCGCCGAGTTCGAGGAAGGTCCGCTTCATCGTGCCCGCGCTCTGGCGCATCAGCGTGCGCCCGACGCCGGTCGAACCGGTGAACGAGATGAGGTCGACGCGGGGGTCGCTCGCCAGGAGTCCGGCCACCTCGTTGGACGGTGTCGTCACGACATTCACGACGCCCGGCGGGAAGTCGGTGTGCTCGGCGATCAACCGACCGAGCCTGGTCGCGTTCCACGGGGTGTTCGGGTCGGGTTTGAGCACGACGGTGTTTCCGGCGGCCAGCGCGGGTCCCAGCTTGTTGAGGATCACCTCGAGCGGGAAGTTCGACGGGCAGATCGCGGCGACCACACCCACCGGTTCCTGTACGACGATGCGCCGGTTGCGATCGCCGAAGACGCCGCCGCCCGCGAGAGTCCGCTCCCACTCGAACTCGTCGATCAGGCCCGCCGGGTACCGCAGCGCTTCCGCCAGCGGCCACTCCAGTTGCGCTGTCTGCGTGGTCATCACCGGGCAACCCACCTCGGCGACGAGTTCGGTGCGGAATAGCTCGAGCTCCGACTCCAACGCGCGCTGCAGCTGTTCGAGGCAGCGGCGGCGCAGGTCCCGGTCGGTCGACCATGTGGTGTCGTCGAACGCCCGGCGAGCGGCGGCGATGGCGCGCAGCATGTCCTGTTCGTCGGCCGCCGCGGTGGTGCCGAGCACTTCCCCGGTGGCCGGACTGCGATTGTCGAACGATGCGCCCGACGCCGCTGCCGTCAGCTCACCGTCGATGAGCATGCGGAATTCGGCCTCGGCGGCTGCCTGACGGCCCCACTCCGGACTCAGCGTCGTCCGCTCTTCGACGATGTCGCTCACATTGCCTCCCGATGGCCATCCTGGATGAGTAACTGTAATGATTACCGTATAGTACTTCACGACACGTATCAATTGCGGGAGAGGAGCACCGATGTCCGGTTTGCTCAGTGGCGTCACAGTGGTCGAATTGGCATCGTGGACCTACGTGCCCAGCGCGGGAGCCGCGCTGGCCGACTGGGGCGCCGATGTCATCAAGATCGAGGACACCAACGGCGGCGATCCGTGCCGCAACCTGACCATCGGCGGCCTCGACGGCACCGGCACCGAGGTGCGGGCCAACTTCATGATGGAGCTCGGCAACCACGGCAAACGCAGCATCGGCGTCGATATCAAGTCCACCCAGGGCAGGCAGATCCTCGGCCGATTGATCGCCGGAGCCGATGTCTTCCTGACCAATTGGCTCCCCGCGCCACTCGAGCGAGCCGGCTTGACCGTCGAGCAGATCCGCGAGTTCAACCCGAACGTCATCATCGTCCGAGGCAGTGGCCACGGCAGCCGTGGCCCGGAGAAGGACCGCGGCGGCTTCGACGCGGCGAGCTATCTGGCGCGCGCAGGCGTCGCGTACGCGCTGACGCCGACGAATTCCGAATTCCCGATGGCCCAGGGACCCGCCTTCGGCGACCTCCAGGGCGGCATCACGCTGGCCGGCGGCGTCACCGCCGCGCTGTTCCACCGCGAACGCACCGGACACGCCCCGCTGGTCGACAGTTCTCTACTGGCACAGGGCATGTGGGCCGTCGCACCGGATATCGCCGCAGCCGATTACTACGACATCGACCGCATTCCGGCCGGCGAGGCGGGTACCGCGCTCAATCCTGCGGTGAACCGCTATCGCACCCGCGACAACCGCTGGGTCCAGCTCGTACTCCTGCAAGCCGACCGTTTTTGGCGCGGATTCTGCGAACGCATCGGCAGGCCCGATCTCGGTGTCGACGAGCGGTTCGTGCCGCTGGCGAACCTGGTCGTCAACCAGGAGGCCGCCACCGCCGAACTGCGCAAGACCTTCGCCGAGCGCGATCTCGCCGACTGGCAGAAGGCGCTCGCCGACGAGCCCGGCGTCTGGGCGACGATCGCGAGTCCACGCGAAGTTCTCGACGACCCCCAGGTCGCGGCCAACGGCTATCTCATGACAGCCACCGACAGCGCGGGCAACGACTACCGAACCGTCTCCGCTCCCGTGCAATTCGACGAGCAGCCCGCACCGGCGAGCCGGGCCCCCGAGTACGGCGAGCACACCGAGACGATCCTGCTCGAGCTCGGCCTGGAATGGGACGACATCATCGCGGCGAAGGAGAGCGGGGCGATCCTGTGACCGCCGAACGCACCGTGCCGCCGATCGGGGCCGAATCATGAAGCGGCATTTGAGCTGCCCGTGCGGTGAATTCCTGATCGGAACCGATGAAGACGACCTGGTCGCCGCCGCTCAGCGCCATCTCGCCGAGCAGCACCCCGACCACCGATACAGCCGCGAGCAAATCCTGTTCATGGCCTACTGAACCGACCATGAGCTATATTGTAAGCCTTACTGTAATCATTTAAGGAGTGTGATCGTGGATAAGAACGACATGATCCTGATCAGCGTCGATGATCACATCATCGAGCCGCCGGACATGTTCACCAACCACCTGCCCGCGAAGTACGCCGCCGAGGCGCCGCAATTGGTGCGCACCGACAACGGCGCCGATGTCTGGAAGTTCCGCGACACCGTCATCCCCAATGTGGCGCTCAATGCCGTGGCCGGGCGCCCGAAAGAGGAATACGGTCTCGAGCCCGACGGTCTCGACGAGATCCGCCCCGGATGTTTCGATGTCCACGAACGCATCAAGGACATGAACGCGGGTGGGGTACTGGCGTCGATGAACTTCCCGTCGTTCCCCGGTTTCGCGGGACGACTGTTCGCGACCGAGGACTCCGATTTCTCCCTCGCCTTGGTCCGGGCCTACAACGACTGGCACATCGACGAATGGTGCGGCGCCTACCCGGGCCGGTTCATCCCGATGGCACTGCCGGTGATCTGGGACGCCGAGTTGTGCGCCGCCGAAGTCCGCCGAGTCGCGGACAAGGGCGTGCACTCGCTGACCTTCAGCGAGAATCCCGCCGCGCTCGGCTACCCGAGCTTCCACGATCCGTTCTGGAATCCGCTGTGGAAAGCCCTGGTCGACACCGATACCGTGCTCAATGTCCATATCGGCTCCTCGGGACGCCTGTCCATCCCCGCGGTCGACTCGCCGCCGGATGTGATGATCACCTTGCAGCCGATGAACATCGTCCAGGCCGCGGCGGACCTGCTCTGGTCGCGCCCGGTCAAGGACTACCCGGACCTCAAGATCGCACTGTCCGAGGGCGGCACCGGCTGGATTCCGTACTTCCTCGAGCGCGTCGACCGCACCTTCGAGATGCACTCCACCTGGACGATGCAGGACTTCGGCGGCAGGCTGCCCTCGGAAGTGTTCCGCGACCACTTCATGACCTGCTTCATCAGCGATCCGATCGGTGTGCGGCTGCGCCACGAGATCGGCATCGACAACATCATGTGGGAGATGGACTACCCGCACAGCGATTCCATGTGGCCCGACGCTCCCGAGGTACTCGAGCAGGTCCTCGGGCGCGAGCAGGTGCCCGACGACGAGATCGACAAGATGACCCACCTCAACGCGATGCGCTGGTACTCCTTCGACCCGTTTCAGCACATTCCGCGCGAGCAGGCGACCGTCGGCGCGCTGCGGGCGGCCGCGGCCGATCACGACGTCAGCGTGCAGGCCCGCAAGCACAAGAACTCCACATCCGAGGACAAGCTCGAGGCGTTCGCGGCGCAGATCAAAGCGGCTACCGCCCAGAACGCGGGCTGACCGCACGACGACGCGGCCACCCTCGGTATGCAGACCAGGGTGGCCGCATCCTTCTCCGAAATCGATGAGGTGATGAATTGAGCATTTCGGTAATGCTCGAGATGGTCGCGGCCAGTGAACCGGAGCGGGCCGCGGTCGTCTCCGACGGAACGCGAACGAGCGCGGCGCAATTGAGCGAACTGGCCGACCGGGCGGCCGGACTGATCGGTTCCTCCGGTGCCGAGCATGTCGCGTACGTGGGAACCGGCGGCATCATGCTGCCGCTGTTGCTGTTCGGATCCGCGCGCGCCGCGGTGGCGTTCACACCGCTGAACTACCGCCTCAGCGCTACCGGCCTGCGCGACCTGATCGACCGGCTGCCGAACCCGCTGATCGTTGTCGACTCCGAATACCTCGAGATGGTGGCGGGCTGCGGCAAACAGGTCATCGATTCCGCGTTGTTCCTCGCCGCCCTCCGGACCGCCAACGGGGAGCACACAGTTCAGGACGCCTCCCCCGACGACGTCGCCGTGCTGTTGTTCACCTCCGGCACGACCGCGCGACCCAAGGCCGTCGAACTGACGCACGCCAATCTCACCGGCTACGTGATGGGCACCGTGGAGTTCGCCTCCGCCGAACCCGGCGACGCGGCGCTGATCTGTGTGCCGCCTTATCACATCGCGGGCGTCAGCGCGGCGCTGTCGAATCTGTACGCGGGCCGACGCACCGTGTACCTGCGCCAGTTCGACCCGGTCCGCTGGATCGACCTCGTCCGCGAGGAACAGATCACCAACGCCACGGTCGTACCCACCATGCTCGATCGCATCGTCACCGTGCTCCGTGCCGGGCCCGGCGTCGAACTTCCGACGCTGCGCACCCTGGCCTACGGCGGCGCCAAGGCGCCGCTGCCGCTGGTTCGCGCGGTGCTCGAGCTGCTGCCCGAGGTCGGCCTGGTCAACGCCTACGGTCTCACCGAGACCAGTTCGACCATCGCGGTGTCGACCCCCGAGGATCACCGACTCGCTTACGGGTCCAACGACCCCGCGGTCGCCAGGCGACTCGGCTCGGTCGGGCGGGCGGTGCCCGGTGTCGAATTGCAGATCCGCGACGCCGCCGGTGCGGTGCTCGCGCCCGGCGCGGTCGGCGAGTTGTTCGTCCGGGGACCGCAGGTTTCGGGGGTCTACGCCGAGCTCGGTTCCGTCCTCGATGCCGAGGGCTGGTTCCCCACCAAGGACCTCGCCGAGCTCGATGCCGACGGCTATCTGTTCATCGGTGGCCGCTCCGACGACACCATCATCCGCGGCGGGGAGAACATCGCTCCCGCCGAGATCGAGGACGTGCTCGTCGAACATCCCGATGTTCGCGAAGTCGCCGTGATCGGCGTGCCCGACGAACAGTGGGGGCAGATCATCGTCGCCGTCATCGTCGCCTCCCCCGGCGCCACGCCTGATCCGGAACTGCTGCGCGCCCATGTGCGGGCCAATCTGCGTGGGTCGCGCACGCCGGACCGGGTCGTCTTCCGCGACGACCTTCCCACCACGCCGACCGGCAAGATCCTGCGGCGCAACCTCATCCAGGAGATCTCCTCCGCCCCGTCCATCCTCTAGGAGTCATCGTGATCAAGAGCGGCACCCGGCTGACGAGCCAGGTCTGTGAAACACAGGTCATCGTCATCAAATCCACCGACGCCATCGACGACTTGCGTTGTGGCGGTGCCCCGATGGTGCCGTTGGGCAGCGAGACCGGCACCGGGGCGGTCCTCGATCCCGCGTTCGCCGGCGGCACCGCGGTCGGCAAACGCTACGTCCACGACACCGGCGCCGAACTGCTCGTCACGCGAGCGGGCAAAGGCACCCTCGATGTGAACGAGATCCCGCTCGGTCTCAAGGAGGCCAAGCAACTGCCGTCCAGCGACTGATCGGACAACCTACGCGAACGGCGCTCCAGCCTAGAGAAGGCTGGAGCGCCGTTTTGTTGTCGTCGACGAGGTTGCCTGCCTCAGCGCCAAGCGGCCATCAGCTCGGCGGTCGTGGTGACGGTGGCGATCAACGACAAGGTGTTGTCGATGATCGCCTCGCCGTATTCGCTGGGTACGCCCGCGACCGCATCGCGGGGCAACACGACATCGTAGGCGGCGTTGACCGCGTCCATCACCAGGTTCGGAATCGCCACGTTCAGCGAAACACCCACCACCACAATGGTCTTGACACCGAGGTTGCGGAGCACGGCGTCGAGGTCGGTGCCGCCCATCGGCCCGAGACCGTGCTGTCGGCCGAGTACCAGATCGGTGGGTTCCGGGCCCAGTTCGGGCAGCAGGGTCGCACCCTCGCTGCCCGGGGTCACCGCGACGCCGCGGCGCCCGAGGGCGAACAACTTCGCGTTGTGATTGGAGCCGAGACCGTCCGCACGCCGCCACACCAGACAGTGCACGACCCGCACCCCGGCGACGCGGGCCGCCGGGAGCAGGGTCGCGATATTGGGCAGCGCGGCCCGCCGGGCCTCACGCGCGAGCGCGGGCAACCCGGCTGCGGGGCCGACCACCGCGCCTTGGCATTCCTGGGTGATCACGGCGGTATGGGCCGGGGCCACCAGATCAGCCAGTGACCGCACGCTCATCCGCTCACCGCGCGGACGATACTGTCGCGGCGTCGGCCGGTGGCACGTCGTAGAACTGGGCAGCCCACTGGCGCAGCGACAGATACGGTTTGGCGTCCTTGGGCGAGAGCGGGGGCTTCTCCACGTATTTCTGGTAGCGCCAGATGTCGAGGTCCTCCCAGACCGTCACCAGGAATTGCTTCTCCACCCGCGCACGAACTTCCGGCGGCGGCACATCGCCGTCGTCACCCGGGTTCTTCGGCCACCAGATCGAATAGAACAGATCCGAGCACTCGTCGTCGACCGGAGTGGTCGCGAAGATCAGCCGGTGCTTCGATGACCCCTCGAACGCGCTGATCGAACCGCCGAGGCCGAACATCTGGGCGTGGATCTTCAACGCCATCTTGTTCGGGTCGTCACTGCGCGCGTCCGGCCATCCGGTCAGGAAGTTCCATGTGTGGTCGACCGCGCTGTAGTCCAGCATCTGCGGGGTGACCGTCGCGCCGTGCACATACTCGAAATGCAAACTGTCCGGGCCGTTCTCGAGCACCACCTGTGGGTGCACGGGCTCACGTTCGGTCTTGCTCGAGAACTCCGGGTACGGGCGGTAGTAGGCGTCCGGATCGGAACCGAGGTCGGGGAACATCGTGAGGATGTCGGGCATCTCCCACTGCGGCGGCGTTCCCTCCGGGTGGTGCCACATGAACACACACCCGTTCTGCTCGTTGACCGGATACACCTGCAGACGCAGACCACGGTTGACGCGGTCCTCGCCGGGGATGTTCTTGTTCCGGCCGTCCGGTCCCCAGCGCCAGCCATGGAACGGGCATTCGACACAGTCGCCGACGACCTTGCCGCCGTGGCCGAGATGGGCGCCGAGATGCTTGCAATGGCCGGTCAGGATGTGTACCTCGCCCGCCTCGTCGCGGTAGCCGACCAGGTCCTCGCCGAAGTACTTCAACGGGCGTGTCTGCCCGATCGGGAACTCGGCCGACCAGCCGACCATGAACCAGCCGGTGACCTTCCAGGTGAACGGGACCTTCACAGCAAACCTCCAGTGCTGGGCAACTTTCCAGGATTTCGGTCTCGGTCGGCCGAGCCCGGCGCGTTCATGTGGTGACGATGGTGGCGCCCGCGGTGCCGGGAGCGCCGTAGAGCAGGGCGAACCCGGCTGTGGGTGTACCGCCGACCTGCCGATCGCCCGCGGTGCCGCGCAGTTGCAGGACGAGCTCGTGCAACTGGCGCATGCCGGAGGCACCGATCGGTTCGCCGTTGGCGATGAGTCCGCCGTCGGTGTTCACCGGCAGAGATCCGGAGATCTCGGTCGCCCCCTCGGCGATCAGCCGTTCCTGCTCGCCGTCGGCACAGAAGCCCGCTTCGGCCATATGGATGATCTCGGCGCCGGCGTCGGTGTCCTGCAACTGGACCACATCGATGTCGCCGGGCGAGACCCCCGCCGACTCGAACGCGCTGCGCGCGGCATAGACCGAGGGCGAGACATCCTCCTGCACCGGGGCGTAGGTCGTATTGACCTCATAGGCGCCGTAGGTCCGGGTCCGTACCTCGACAGCTCGCACGAAGATCGGTTTGCTCGTGTACCGGTGCGCGATGTCGGCCCGGCACATGATCACCGCGGCCGCGCCCTCATCGGGCGCGCAGAACATGTAGTGGGTCAGGGGGTAGTTGAACATCGGCGAGTCGAGAATTTCCTGCTCGCTGATCGGCTTGCGCCGGAAGGCATTCGGGTTCAAGCCGCCGTTGCGGTAGTTCTTGGCGGCCACCTTGGCCAGGGTCTCCTGAGAGATACCGTGGTCGTGGAGGTAGCGATTGGCCTTCATCCCGAAGAACTTCGTGGTCAGGTATTGACCGTTCTCGCCGTACCACTTGGGCATGCCGACCAGAGTGGGGTCGACGGTGAAGGCACCACGCGGATGCTTGTCCATCCCGATCGCGATGCCGATGTCGTACTTACCGAGCCGGATCGCGTCGGCGCAGGCTTCGGTGGCGCTGGCGGAGGTGGCGCAGGCGTTGAAGACATTCGTGAACGGAATACCGGTCAGTCCCATCATGCCCACGATCGCGTCGGGATTGGCGACCTCCCAACTGCCGCCGACCGCGAATTGCACATCGCGCCATTCCAGCCCGGCGTCGGTGAGCGCGGCCCGGATCGCGTCGGTGCCCATCTGCATGGCGGTCTTGCCCTCGAATCGGCCGAAGGGGTGCATCCCCACGCCGATGATCGCTACCTCGTTGGTCATGTCAGAACTCCTGTCCCTCAGGCGGGTTGGAAGGCGAAGGTGAGAACCTCGGCGCCTTCGGGGTCGGTGCCGAGCGGAACGGTCGTGAGCACGACGTCCATCCCGAATTCGAGCTTGTCCGGGTCGTTCTCGGTGAGTCTGGCCTCGACCCGGATCACGTCACCGAGCTGCACCAGCCCGACGCCGAAGGGCACGAAGGTCCGGGCCGTCTCGTCCCCGAGATAGGGCGCGCCCGGCAGGAATCCCTGGGTGGTCCAGGCCACCAGGGTTCCGGTGCGCGGCAGGGTGATCTGTTCGATCGACGGGCGGCTGCACCGCGGGCACAGGTCCTGGATCGGGAACACCGCCGCACCGCAGTCGGTGCACGATCCGCCGACGAGGTGGAACTCCTCGGCGGGCCAGTTGGAGATTTCCGGAGCGATCATTCGTTGCATCTATGGTTCCTCGACTTCTGATCGGTAGCGGGCGGGGGTCGATCGCAGCGCGCATTCCTCCACGAACGACAACAGGCCCAGGTGATAGGCCGCGGCGCCGTAGCCGACGCTCAGGTTGTGCCCACACCCGTATTGCACGTTGTTCACGAAACGTGATGTAGCGGTGAATAATTCGGCGATCCCGGCGCGGGCAGCCGGGTCGGTTCGCCACACCTGCTCGTACTCGGCGTCGGTCACCCGGACCGGGACACGCATCCGGGCGGCGAGCGTCGGGAAGTCGGTCGGCCAGTCGTGCACGACGGCGACCTCGTAGCCCGGCGTGCCCGAGGTCAGCAAACGCCCGCCGAGGACCTCCGGCGGGTAGCTGTCCTGTGGGAACCACAGCAGTTCGCGAATTCCGCCTGCCCTGCCCGTCTTCCGGATCTTTTCGATGACCCGGATGGCCTCGGGACGCTTGTCGACACCGGTGCCCGCCAGTTCGAGGCCGAGCAGTTCGGCGCCCCGATCGTCGGCGGCCATCCGCGCGGCCAGGTCACAGCCCGCCGAATGTCCGGCGAGGAAGACCCCGGCGCCGCGTTCGCTCGTTCCCAGCAGCGCGTCGATCGCGGCATAGGTCGCGTCGACGCGGCGCTGCGGCTCGTCGAACAACTCACCCCACGGTTCCGAAGCGCCGTATCCCGGTCTGTCGAGCGCGAGAACGGTGAAACCCAGTCGGGCGCCGACCCGTAGCAGCGACAGCGACGGCCGGTCCGGTAGATCGAAATAGCGCGCCGTCGTCGCGCCGCCGTGCACGGCGACCAGCACGGCGCGAGGATCGGCGACCTCGGCGCACAGCGCCGACATCCGGATTCCCGCGACCTCGACTTCCCTGGTGACGACGCTGTCGACGGCGCTGTGCTCCGGCAGCAGGCCGGTGCCCTCGGCGCTCACGAGTCCGCCCGCAGCAGCATCACACCGCTGGGAGTCAGTCCACCGCTGCTGACGACCGCGACCCGGGCCGCTGGAATCTGTCGCTGCCCAGCCCCGCCACGCAACTGCGTGATCGCCTCGTGGATCAAACCCATGCCGTGGGTGCGCCCGTGCGAGAGCTGCCCACCGTGGGTGTTCAGCGGCAGCACTCCGTCGCGCGCGATGTTCTTGCCGCCCTGGAGGAAGTCCTTGGCCTCGCCGATACCGCAGAAGCCCAGCGCCTCGATCCAGGACAGACAGTTGAAGGTGAATCCGTCGTAGAGCTCGGCGACATCCACGTCGTCGGGCCCCAGGGTGGTGCGCGACCACAGATGCGCCGCCTGGCCGAGCACCTGCGGTTCGTGGGTGAGCGTGCTCTGATCCCATTCGAGCCGTTCGATGATCTGGGTGCCGACCGCCTCGACGAAGACCGGTGGTCGGGCCAGATCGGCGACGGTTTCCCTGGCCGAGACGATCACGGCCACCGCACCGTCACACGGCACGTCGCAGTCGTAGAGACCGAACGGTGTGGTGATGGTGCGGGCGGACAGATACTCGTCCATGGTCAGTGGGTCCCGGTAGATCGCGGAGGGGTCGAGGGCCGCGTTGGCTCGCTGATTGAGCGCGATCCAGCCCAGCGTCTCCCGATCGGTGCCGTAGCGGTGGAAATGCCGTTGCGCGGTCTGGGCGAGCAGGTGCGCCGCCGAGATCGCGCCGAACGGAGTGAGCCACGGGTCGGTGATCCCGCCGGACGGCGTGATCGTCCCGGCGCGAACGTGTTCGGCGTAGGTGGATTCCCACACCGTGCGAAAGCACAGCACATGACGAGCCAGACCACTGGCCACCGCGAGCATCGCCGCGATCACCGAGCCGCCGGGGCCGAAGGTCTCCGCGCTGCCGTTGTACCAGGTCGGGCGGATGCCCAGGGCCGATTCCACCGCCGTGACGCCGCCTTCGGAGAAGGGCCCGAAGTTTCCCGACCCCGGATAGGTCGACAGACCGTCGATGTCGTCGAGGTCGAGTCCGGCATCGGCGACCGCCGCCCGGCACGCCGCCAGGGTCAGCGACAGCGGGTCGGCCATGAGCCGCCGCCCGATCTCGGACCGGCCGATCCCGGTGAAGGCGACTTTGTCCTCGAACTTCTCGCGCGAGGCCATCGGCCGCACATGCTCGCGCACGGCGGCCGGGTCGATCGGGTCCACCGGCATCGCCGCGGGCGGCGATGCCGGATCCGCCGGGCGGAACAGCGGTAGCCAGGCCGAACCCGCCTGCTGGAACACCACCGCCATCCGTTGGCCGAGCACGAGATCGGCGGGATCGCAGTCGATCACATTGGTGGTCAACCGGACTCGCGAGTCCTCCTCGAGCGCGACCTGCGCGACGACATAGGGCGCGGGCAGCCCGGGCACCGCGAATCGCTCGTTGACCGTGAAACCGATCAGCGTGGCGAATCCCGAGACCACGCTGATCTCGAGCTGATCGGCACGGCAGTACCGGCACACCGGTTGCGGCGGATGGATCAGCGCCGCGCAGGAGCGGCACTGGGTGATCCGCAAGCGACCGTCAGCGCCGGAGGCCCAGTAGAAAGCGGTCTCCGGCGTGATCGGCGGCGGCGGCCGTTGCGTGGTCTCGGCCACGGGTGCTCCTTCCGAGCGCGATCAGCTCGCCTGCGCCTTGGGTTTGGCCGGCAGTGAGTAGTTGGCCCGGCCGAGCCCGAGAATGTGCTGGGCGATCATGTTGCGGAACACCTCGAGCGTGCCGCCGTAGATGCCGCACAGCGGCGCCCAGCGGTAGATGTATTCCATCCCGCCGTTGTCGGCGGCGCCCTCGGTCTCGATCGGCAGCGCGGCGGCGGGGCCGAGGATGTCCATCAGCTCGGGTGAGATGTCGCGCATGGCCTGCGCGATGGCGACGCGGCCGAACATGTGCGGCGCGGCGAGCGCGGCTTCCATCCGCGCGATACTGCGGCCCAGGCGATAGCCGACCGACCGGTCGTCGAGCAGACGACGCCCGTCGGGACCGGGACGGGCCGCGATGGCGACCACCTTCTCGACCGAGGTCGCCATCATCGTGCCCTGGTGGATGAGGATCGAGACATCCTGCAGGCCGTCGTCATCGGCGCCGACCACACCGTGTTCCTCGTTGAGGGGGCCCATCAGCACGGCCCACCCGCCGTTCACCTCACCGAGACGGTACTTGTCGTCGACCCGGACATCGCTGTAGTAGACGATGTTGGTCCGATCACCGTCGACGGTGCGGATGCCCTGGATCTCGATGCCGGGGCTGTTCAGCGGCACCAGGAACATGGTGAGGCTCTTGTGTTTCGACGCCTCGGGGTCGGTATTGGTGATCAGGAAGACGTACTGGCAGTTGTGCGCGCCGGTGGTGAACATCTTCGAGCCGTTGATCACCCACTGGTCGCCGTCACGCACCGCCCGCGTCTTGCACATCGCGACGTCGGACCCGCCGTCGGGCTCGGTGTATCCCAGGCACAACCGGATCTCACCGCGCTCGAGGCCGGGCAGTACCTCTTCCTGCAATTCGGCCGAACCATGTTTGCGCACGGACTTGGAGACGATCGCGGTCGTACCCCAGGTGACCCAGGGAATGTGGACCCGCCGCTTCTCCAGGTCCCACATCCGGCGCCGCAGGCGATTGAGCCCGCCGTCCGCTTCGTCGGCGAGCTCCGCCTTCAGCCACCCGGCCGCGCCGAGCGCCTCGTGCACGCCTGCGTCGAAGTTGTCACCGGTCTCGCGATCGCGGCGACGCACCTCGTCGGTGACATGGGTGGTGAGAAAGGCTCGTGCGCCGTCCAGGAATTCCTGGTCATCGGCAGAGAGTTCGACTCGTGAGAAATTCATGTTCTACTCCGTCCTAGGCCGACGCTGCGGCGAAGAGTTCAGCGACCTGCACTGCGCTGGCGCCCAGATCACCGGCGGCCAACGGCCAGCCCCGTGCCCGCACCAGATAGGCCGACGCGGCCGCTTCCGTCGCGACCCCGAGTCCGCCCTGCACCTGGACGGCCATCGTCGCCGCCCGCGGCGCCTCCTCGGCGATGAAGACGAACGCCGCGGCCGACAGACCGGGTTGCGTGTCGGGCTCGTGTTCGAGGAACCACGCGGCGCGCCGGGTCAGGTTGCGCGCGGCATTGACCGTGATCGCGATATTGGCCAGTGGATGGGAGATGCCCTGCAGGGTCGAGATCGGGACACCCATCGTGTAGCGGGTGGTGGCGAATTCCGCGGCGATCCGGAGGTTTTCGTCGATCAGCCCGACCAGGGCCGCGGCGGTGAGCACGCGCCATTCGTCGAGCGCCCGGTGGTACTCGGTGAGCGCCTGCGCGCCACTGGCCAGCACGGTCCGGCGGTCGGCGGCGGCCGGGTCCACCCAGGCCATCGGCAGCCGGCCGATGTTGTCGACCTTCGCGGGGCGGGTATCGAAGCTCACCCGCACGATGTCGTCGCCGTCACGGACGATGATGTCGTCGGCGACCGAGCCCGCGGCGATGAGCCGCACGCCGGTCGCGGGGTCGACGCGGGTATCGAGGGCGAGCAACCGTGTGCCCTCGACCACCTCGGTGCTGTCACTCTCGCCCGCGGTCAGCGCGCCGAGTCGGCCCAGCAACCGTGCCGCGCAGATGTGATCGATCCACGGCAGCGGAGCGATCACCCGTCCCAATTCCTCAGCTACCAAGGACAATTCGACCAGGGTCGCGCCGTCACCGCCGACCGCTTCCGGCAACGCCATCGAGGTCGCGCCGGTCGCGCACAGCTGCTCCCACAGATCCTTGTCGAATCCGGTCTCCTCCGCCGCGCGGACGGTCTCGAGGGAACACCGCGAACGGAAGAACTTCGCGTAGACGGCCTGGAGTTCGGTTTGATCCGCCGACAGGCTGTAGTCCTGTCGACGCAGTTCATATCGGTCCAACATCGTATTTCTCCTGATTGCGGCGCGTCAGTCGCCGACGGATCGGTCGCCGAAGAAGAACTCCTGCGCGTTGTTGTAGAGGTAGTTGTCGAGCACGTCCGCGGGCAGATCCAAGGCCTCGGCCTCGGGCACCAGCCTGCGCATAGCGAGCACCGGCCAGTCCGAACCGAAGATGACCTTGTTCTT
Organism: Nocardia sp. NPDC056541; assembly: GCF_042794235.1. Classification (NCBI taxonomy): domain Bacteria; kingdom Bacillati; phylum Actinomycetota; class Actinomycetes; order Mycobacteriales; family Nocardiaceae; genus Nocardia; species Nocardia sp. NPDC056541. The sequence goes on along the minus strand of NZ_JBHTUD010000012.1, from coordinate 206,191 downwards.
CCCCCGGGTGCGCATGAAGTGGATCAAGCTGTCCGGCAACCTTTTCGGTGACCAGGCCGAGGTCATCAAGCGCAGGTTCTCGTATTTGATGAGCAGCCGGATCGCGGTGTCCCACCACGGATCGGCGCCGTGGATCATGCACAGTTTCAGTTCGGGGAACTGGTAGCACACCCGGTCCAGATAGATCGGATTCTGGACCTCACCCGGGATCGGCGGGCCAGGAATGCCGGTGTTCATGCACAACGGAAGACCGATCTCGGCGCATTTGTAGTAGAGCGGGTAGTACACCGCGTCGGTCGGCGGATACCGGCCGTCGCCCCAGAAACTCGCCCCGGTGGTGGTGTAGGTGACGGGCAGGTCGCGCACCAACGCGGTGAGTTCACGCAGCGAGGCGACCGGGCGCAGGAGATCGACGCCGTTGACCGCCAGCGAGAACCGATCCGGGCGTGCCTCGACGAACGCGAGCGCGGTCTTGGACGGTTTCACCATCGAATACATCAGAACGGCCTTCTCGACGCCCTGTTCGTCCATCTCGTCGAGCAAGGCACCGAGTTCGACCTGGGCGTACATCGACGCCGCGCCCTTGAAGTAGTCGTCGCGGACCTTGAGCATCCAGGTGGGTTGCTCGAGCTCGCCGAAGTGGACATTGACCAGACAGTCGTTGACCTTGCGCATCGTCATTCCCCGTTTCCCTCGGCTTCCGCGGCGGCGCGCTGCATGGCCCAGCGGTAGTCCGGTTTGCCGTTTCCGAGCCGACGGATCTCGTCGACATAGATCACGGCTTTGGGCACCTTGAAGCCGGCCAGCCGAGATCGGCACAATTGCCGCAACGCCGCCGGACCGACCCGATTCGCCGCGTACACACGGTCGCCGGGGTCGACACAGACCAGCGCGACCACCTCGTTGCCCCATCTCGCACTCGGTCTGCCGACCACGAGCGCGTCACCGACCCGGGGATTCGAACGCAACACCTCCTCGACCTCTTCGACGAATACCTTCTCGCCACCGGTGTTCACCACGAGGGCGTCGCGCCCGAGCAACCGCAAGGAGCCGTCGGCGGCGACGCTCGCTCGATCACCGGGGATCGCCATCCGGACGTCGCCGATGACGGGGAAGGTGCGCTCGGTGGCCTCGCGGTCGTCGAGGTAGCCCAGCGGGACGCGCCCGGTCCGCGCCGCCCAGCCGACCTCGCCCTCCCCCGGCGTCAGGAACCGGGTGCGGTCGTCGCTCACCGCTGTTCCGCCCGGCATCGGCGCGAAGCTGTCGACTTCGTTGCCCTTGGTACTGCGACCGAATCCCATGCCACCCGTTTCCGACGACCCGTAGCCCTCGACCACGAACGCGTGCGGAAGCAGGTCGAGCAAGTCACGCCGGTGCACCGGATTGGTCGCCGCGCCGCCGGTACCGATCGCCATCAACGCGGACAGGTCGTAGGACTCTTCGCGCAACGCGCGCACCAGCGGACCGGCGTAGGCGTCACCGACGATCGTCATGAGCGCGACCTTTTCCTGTTCGGCCACGCGCAGTGCGCTGTGCGCGTCGAACTTGTGCCGGTCGTCGTAGAGCACGATCGTCTGCCCGGCGAGCAGACCGGCGAACGAGGTCCAGATCCCCGCCGCGTGCGACAGCGGCGACACCGCGAACCAGACGTGACCGGTCATCAGCGCGAGCCGGCGCAGGCCCTCACCCGACTCGTGATCGGCACCGTTCATCGACGAGACGTACATATCGCTCTGACGCCAGAGCACGCCCTTGGGCCTGCCCGTCGTGCCGCCGGTGCACAGCATCACCAGGTCGTCGGGCGAGGTCTCGATGACCGGTTCGTCGGCGCCGAGCGCCACCGCGTCCTCGTAGCCGATCGCACCCGCCAGCTCGGGGACGTCACTGCCGTCGTCCACCGAGACCAGCAGTTCGACGCCCTCGGGCGCGGATTGCTCGACGACCGAACCGAAGGACCGGTGGTAGACGATGCCGCGCGGCTTGATGTAGGCGAGCAGATCCCGGATCTCGTGGGCGGTGTAGTGGTGGTTGATGTTGACCGGTACGACCCGCGCCTTCATACCGGCGATCATCACGTCCAGATACTGATCGTTGCGCATGAGCAGCGCGATCCGATCCTGCCCGCATTCCCATCGATCCAGTTCCGCGCGCGGGGTGTGCACACCGAATCCCCGCTCGGCCAGGAAGTTCGCGAACTTCCTGGTGCGCAGCGCGGTGTCGCCGAAGGTGCGGCGACGCTCGCCGCACACTGTCAATGTCCGATCCGGCACCGCCGCCGCGACCTCGTCGAATACCGCGCCGATCGTCCATTCGGTCAACAGAGCGCTCCGCTACCTGCGCGGAGGTTCGATTGTTCTGTGTGCATGGTTCGGTCCTCGATGTCCTAGCGGAACGAAGCGGCGGGTGTCGCGCGCCGCCTGACGGGAAAGCTTGCCGCAAGCCGAATAGATATGACTACTGTATACGTAACAGTAGAGCCTGACGCAAGGTTTCGTCCGAGGATCGCTCCCGAACCGTCGAAGACCGGCCCAGCGGCGAGCGCAATCGATCCGCCACCTGTCGCAGATTCAAACGGTAGTCTTTACTGTATATGTAACGGTATGACTCACCGATACCGATCGAACAGGAAGAATCGGGGACGACAGTGACCACCGACAACGCGCCCGACAACAACGCGGGGACGGTGGGCGTCGAGCACGACGGACCGATTCTGCGCCTCACCATCGACCGGGCGAACCGACGCAACGCACTCTCCCCCAGCATGATCGACACCCTGGTCGCCACGCTCACCGCCGCCGCGACCGACGCCGAGCTGCGCGTCGTACACATCACCGGCGCCGGAGCGGACTTCTGCTCCGGTGTCGACTGGGTGGCGACCAACAGCGCGGGCGAGCGCCCGCCGACCGGAGATCTGGTGCGACGCATCCCCCACACCGCCCACCGGGTCATCGAGCTGCTCCAGACGGTGCATCTACCGGTGGTGTGCACCGTCCGGGGCTGGGTGGCCGGGCTCGGGTGCAATCTCGCGATCGCCGCCGATTTCACCCTCGCCGACACCGACGCTGTCTTCTGGGAGCCGTTCCTGCCGCGCGGATTCAGCCCCGACTCCGGCTCCACCTGGCTGCTCCCCCGCCTGGTCGGACTGGCCAGGGCCAAGCGGATGCTGCTACTCGGCGAGAAGGTCGGCGCCGGCGACGCCGCCGACTGGGGCCTGATCCACGCGGCTATGGCACCCGACGACCTCGACCGGGCGACCGAGGAACTGCTCGCCCGGTTGGCCGCCGCGCCGACCATCGCCTTCGGCCTGGCCAAACAGTCCATCCACCGCAATTTGGTCACGGGATTGACCGAGGCGATGGACAACGAGCTCTACGCACTGGAACTCGCTTGCCGCACAGCTGATTTCAAGGAGGGTCTGGCGGCCTTCCGGCAACACCGTGCTCCCGAGTTCCACGGCCGGTGACCCCCGGCCGACTCTCCCACCACCCGACACCATGAAGAGGTACCGATGAAGACCAGAGGCGCGTTGATCTGGGACCGCGATCAGCCGTGGTCGATCGAAGACATCGAGATCGGCGAGCCACAGACGGGTGAGGTCAAGGTCAGGATGGAGACGGCGGGGCTGTGCGACGCCGACCACCATCTCGTCACCGGCGACATCGCCATGGCCGACTTCCCGGTCCTCGGCGGTCACGAGGGCGCGGGGGTGGTGGTGGAAGTCGGTGCGGGCGTGCACGATCTCACCGTGGGCGACCATGTGGTGATGTCGTTCGTGCCGTCCTGTGGCACGTGCGGGCCGTGCCGGGCCGGACTGTGCAATCTGTGCGATCTGGGGGCCGGCCTGCTCGGTGGCGCGGCTGTCTCCGACGGCACCTTCCGGGTCACCGCGCGGGGACGCGGAGTGCACCCGATGGCACTGGTCGGCGCGTTCGCGCCGTACGCCGTGGTCCATCGGGCCTCGGTGGTCAAGATCGACCCGTCGATCCCGTTCGAGATCGCCTGCCTCGTCGGTTGCGACATCACCACCGGCTACGGCTCGGCTGTCCACACCGCACGGATCCAGCCGGGTGAGGATGTCGCGATCATCGGGCTCGGCGGCGTCGGCGCGTCCACGCTGCAGGGCGCGGTGCTGTCCGGGGCGTCGCGGATCTTCGTCGTCGACCCGGTCGAGTGGAAGCGCACGCAGGCCGAGAAACTCGGTGCCACCGATGTCTATCCCGATCTCGCGACCGCCGCCGCCGGCATCACCGCCGCGACGGGCGGACGGATGTGCCACAAGGTGATCGCGTCGATGGGGCGACGAGACGGCGACGACCTCAAGGCGTGGATGGACCTCACGGCCCGAGCAGGCACCTGTGTGCTCACCGCCATGGGCTCCGCAGTGGCCGCCCAGGTGCCGCTCACGCTGTCGATGCGGACGTTGTTGCAGAAGAACCTGCAGGGCAGCCTGTTCGGCGGCGGGAATCCGCACGAGGACATCCTCGAGGTGCTGGCCCTCTACAAACTCGGCGACCTCGATCTGGACGGCACCCGCACCAAGGAGTACCGGCTCGACCAGATCAACGAGGGCTACGAGGAGATCCACCGCACCCACGGGCTACACGGCATCATTCGCTTCACCGACGCCGACCGGTAGCACACACAGCACGAGGGCCGGACGATGTCGTCCGGCCCTCGTCCTGTCGGCGGTTCAGGGAATGATGACGGTGCGCTGCACGGGCTCGGCGGGGGTCTGTCGCCCGTAGAGGCCGCGCTGCAACGAGCGCAGCAGAACGTCGCGTGTTTCCTCGGGCCGGATCAATTCGTCGAAGCCCATGTGTTCGGCCGAATGGTAGGACGCCTTCAGTTCCATCTCGCGTAGTTCGGCGGCCAGATCCGCTTCGGCGTTGGAGGCGTTGCTCAACGCGGCAGCGCCCATCGCGCCCATCGTGGCGCCCGGGTAGGCGAAGGTGCCCGCCTGACCGTCGAATCCGATCAGCGACATCACCATCGAGCCGAATCCGTAGGCCTTGCGCAGTGTCACATGCAGTTTCAGCGTTGTCGCCGCGGTCTGGGCGACGAACATCCGCGCGCCGCTGCGCAGCACGCCCTCCCGCTCGGACTCGCTGCCGGGCAGCATGCCCGGATTGTCGGCGAGGAAGATGATCGGCAGGTGGAAGGAATCGGCGACCATGATGAAATGGGCCGCCTTGTCCGCGGCCTCGGTGTCGATCGAACCGGCGAGGACCTGCGGCTGATTGGCCACCACCGCGACCGGGTGCCCACCCAGATGCGCCAGCGCGCAGATGATCGGCGTGCCGCGTTCGGGCTGCACCTCGAACCAATCGGTACCGTCGAACACGACATCGAGCACGGCCCGCATGTCGTAGCTCTGCACGTTGTCCCGGGAGACGATGTCGAGCAACTCCGGTGTCGCGCGCGGACCCGTGGTCTCGTCGGCGAGATACACCGGCGGATAGGACCACGCGCTCGGCGGGAAATAGGACAGGTAGCGGCGGATCTCGTCGAGGACGTCCTCGTCGGTCTCGGCGACGTTGTGGACCACACCGCTGGGCAGCGCGACATCGGGGCCACCCAGGTCTTCTTTCGAGATGGTCTCGCCGGTCGAGACTTTCACGACCGGCGGGCCCGCGGTGAAGATGCAGCCCTGCCTGCTCATGATGGAGAAGTCGGCGACCGGGGCGACCAGCGCGCCGTGGCCCGCCGATGGCCCGAGCACGGCGGTGACCATCGGCACCTTGCCCGAGCACTGCGCCTGGGCCAGCAGATCGGTGGGGGTGCGACCGTAGTGATCGCCGGTCGGACGGAACCCCGCTCCTTCCAAGAGCATCACCAGCGGTACCTTGTCGCGCACCGCCAGTTCGGCCAGCCGGTAGCGCTTGGAATTGCTGCCGGGAGCGATCGAGCCGGCCAGGGTGGTGAAGTCCTCGGCGCCGACCATGACGGGGACACCGTTGATCAGCCCGGACCCGGTCACAATCGCGTCGGCGGCGGCGATGTCGCCGCCGACGAGTGTGCCGAACTCCTGGAACGTGCCGGGATCGAGCAGCCGTTCGATGCGCGCCCTGGCGTCCAGCTTGCCCTTCCCCCGGTGTTTGGCGACCCGGTCCGGACCGCCCATCTCCAGCACGCGCGCGCGGCGACGGCCGAGATCGTCGAGGGTCTCGTCCCAGGTGTTGGCAGTTGTCATGTCGTGGCCTGTCTTCTGTGATCGGTCGCGCGGACAGCGCGGGAATTCGGGAGGGGCGGGATTCTCAGGTCAGTCGATGGTGAAACGGATCGGCAAATGCTTCAACCCACCCACGAACGTCGTCGCCGTCAACTCTGGCTCCCCCACCAACTCGATCGACCGCAAACGCGGCAACAATTCCCCGAAGAACTTACTGATCTCCATCCGCGCCAACCCCGCACCCAAACAAAAATGCACACCATAACCGAACGCCACATGCTTGTTCGGCTCACGCTCGATATCGAACCGGAACGGATCATCGAAAACATCCTCATCCCGATTCGCCGACGCGTACGACAACAACAACGAATCCCCCGCCGGAATCGACACCCCGTTCACCACCGAATCCTCAGCAGCCGTGCGCATGAACGCCTTCACCGGTGTCACCCACCGAATGATCTCCTCCACCGCACCCGCCATCAACTCCGGATGTTGCCGCAACCGATCCAACTGCTCAGGATGCTCGATCAACGCACGCATACCACCCGAGATACTGCTACTCGTCGTGTCATGACCCGCCGTCGCGATAATCGCGTAATACGACACCACATCCACATCCGACAACAACTCACCGTCGACCTTCGCGTTCGCGATCGCCGACGCCAGATCATCGGTCGGATGCTCTCGTCGAGAGTTGGTCAACGCGGTGAAGAAGGTGAACATCTCCACCAACGCGTTCATCGCCTCATCCGGCGGCGTCGATCGCTTCAGCTCGTCGTCATCGGAGCCCATCAGCTCCTGGGTCAGCTTCAGCATCAACGGGAAATCGGACTCGGGTACCCCGAGCAACGACATGATCACATACAGCGGGAAATTCACCGCGATCTCGGACACGAAATCACACTCACCGCCGGTATCGCGCATGCGATCCACGTATTGTTTCGCGAGCTCCTCGATCCGCTCGCCCATCGCCTTCATCGCCTTGGGCGCGAACCAGTCCGCCGCGATCGCCCGCACCACCCGATGCTGCGGATCATCCATGTGAATCAATGTCCGGATCCCGATCGCGGCCTGCATCTCGTCGGACTCCGCGGTCATCAATACCGGACGCGGCCAGTTCGTGAACCGGCGATTCGCCCGCTCGATCGCCATCACGTCGGCGTGCTTGGTGATCGCCCAGAACGGTTTGTACCCCGCCACTTCCACCCGCGCCACCGGCTTGTCCGCCCGCAACGCGGCCAATGCGGCGTGCAGCCTCGCCTCGTCGGCGTAGGCGGCAGGCTCGGCGAGAACGTTCGCGGCCTCATCAACGATCGGCATCACTATCAGCACCTTTTCCCGTTCCGAGCTGGCAACCCAGCAATCCACCACCTCGCGCGCACCCGCGCCGACGGCGTTGTCTCGCCCACAAGACTGATTTATAGTTACCCTTACTGTCAAGCTTTCTGTAACTACCACGGAGCGCTCGATCGATGCGGTACTCTCACCGCCCGCCGCCCCGCGCTCGAGGCTCCCACCTCGACAGTCGCATTGCCGACCCGGATGTCGGTCAGATACTGTATGCCTTACAGTAAGTATTACTCCCAATACTCGTACGGTGTGACGAAGCCAGAGGTGAGCTGTGAACAGCCCAGTTGAGGACCGAGCAGAGACGATGGGGGACGTTCCCGATCCCCACGATCCCTACCCCTTCTTCGCCGCGCGGCGGCGCGCGGGCGGCGTATTCCACGGGACGGTGATGGACTACTCCAGAACCCCAAAGGAACTGCGCCCCACCGATACCTACGCCGTGATGTCGTGGTCCGCGGTGAACAAGGTCTTGCGCAACAACACGGTGTTCAGCACCCAGCTCTACGACGCGACGATCGGCGTGTTCATGGGCCCCACCATCCTGGCGATGAACGGCGCACCGCACCGCGCCCACCGCAATCTGGTGTCGGCGGCCTTCAAGCCGCAGTCGCTGGCCGTGTGGGAACCCGAGGTGGTCCGCCCGATCTGCGACGAACTCATCGACGAATTCATCGACGAAGGACGCGCGGACCTGGTCCGCGACTTCACCTTCGAGTTCCCCACCCGGGTCATCGCCCGCCTGCTCGGGCTGCCGGCCGAGGATCTGCCCTTCTTCCGGGACGCCGCCGTGGCGATCATCAGCTACGCGGGCAACGTCCCGAGGGCGCTGCGAGCGTCCAAGGAACTGAAGGAGTACTTCCTCGGTCATATCGAGCAGCGGCGATCCGCTCCGAGTGACGACATCATCAGCGACCTGGTCACCGCCGATATCGACGGCGAGAAGCTCAGCGATCGCGCGATCTACTCCTTCCTCCGGCTGCTGTTGCCCGCGGGCCTGGAAACGACCTACCGCTCGTCGGGGAACCTGCTGTTCCAATTGCTCAACCACCCCGAGCAATTCGCCGCGGTCCAACAGGATCACGGCCTGCTCCCGCAAGCGATCGAAGAGGGCTTGCGGTTCGAGACGCCGTTGACGCTGGTGCAGCGCTACGTCACCGAGGACACCGAGTTGGAGGGCGTCGCCATCCCCGCGGGGGCGGTCGTCGACGTCTGCCTCGGCTCGGCGAACCGTGACGAGACCCGGTGGGAGCGTTCCGAGGAATTCGACATCTTCCGGCCGCACATCCCGCACATCAGCTTCACCGCGGGCGCGCACACCTGCCTCGGGTTGCACCTGGCCCGCCTCGAGACGCGCGTCGCCATGGAGGCGCTGCTGGCGCGACTGACCGATATCACTCTGCTGCCGGACGGTAACCCCCACATCTTCGGCCAGCCGTTCCGATCGCCGACCTCGCTGCCGGTGACCTTCGATGTTCGCTGATGCGCGGCAAGTTCACCGCCCCAGCTTTTTTCGACTCCGAGGAGCCCTGTGACCACCCGTAACATCTTCGATCTCACCGGCCGATCGGCGCTGGTCACCGGTGCGGCCGGCGGCATCGGCGCGGCCGTCGCCGCGGCGCTGGCCGCCCAGGGCGCGGCGGTCCTCGTCACCGATATCGACGGCGCCGCCGCGGCGGTCACCGCCGAGAAGATCGTCGCCGACGGTGGCCGAGCCGCCGCCGCGGCGCTCGATGTTCGCGACCGGGCCGCCGCCGATGCGGCCGCGAGTGCCGCCGCGGAGTTGGCCGACGGGACACTGCATATCGTGGTGAACAACGCCGGTGCCACCGACCCCGCGATGTTCGCCGCCACCACCGAGGAATCGGTGCTGCGGATGCTCGACATCCACCTGCTCGGCGCGTTCCGCGTGACGCAGGCCGCGCTGGCGTACCTGCCGACCGACGGCACCGGCCGCGTCATCAATGTGACCTCGTCGGCGGGACTGGTCGGCACGCTCGGCCAGGTCAATTACTCGGCGGCCAAATCCGGCATCGTCGGCATGACGAAATCGCTGGCCCGCGAACTCGCCCGCAAGCAGATCACCGTCAACGCGCTCGCCCCGGCCGCGGCCACCCCGATGACCGCCACGATCCGCACCGATCCGAAGTTCGCCGAGCAGATGCTCAATCGCATTCCGCTGCGGCGCTGGGCCGAGCCGGCCGAGGTGGCGGGCGCGTTCGTCTTCCTCGCCTCCGACGCGGCGTCGTTCGTCACCGGCCAGGTGCTGCCGGTCGACGGCGGCCTGGTGATGTAACGCGACACCGCAACACAATTGAGGCCAGGGTCCCCGCAGGGACCCGGGCCTCAATTGTCAGGTTCTCGCTAGTCCAGTTCCGGCTCGGGCACGTGGAAGTGGGCGTCGCGCAGCCGGAACGCCTCCTTGGTGCCGTGCTCGGCCCTGGTCTTCACAAAATTGAATTCTCCCGGCGAGAACTGCAGGTTGGTGCCGTAGGCGTGGAACAGATAGCTCGCCACCTCCTCGCCCTGATAGGCCTGACTCTGCTCGACCATCCGGAACGCCTCCTTCGCGATCACCACACCGTCGGCCGGCATCTTCGCCGCCTTCTCGGCCCAGTAGCGCGCCCGCGCGGTGACCGCCGCCGAATCGCAGGTCTCGGTGAAAACGCCGAGGTGCTCGAGCATGCCCGCCTCGATGATGTCGCCGGTGAGCAGCATCCGTCGCGCGAGCACCGGGCCGAGCCGATGGAAGAACATGTGCAAACTGCCCAGCGCCGGGCCGAGGAACCGTGCCGCGGGCATGCCGATCTTCGCGTCGCGCGCGATGACCGAGATGTCGGTCATCAGGGCCATCTCGAAGCCGCCGCCCAGCGCGTAGCCGCTGATCTCGCCGACGGTGACCTTCGGGAAGCCCATGAAATTGTGGTAGAAGCCGAAGGACTTGCGGTCCACCGTGAGTCGGCGGCGCTGGCTCGGCCGGCTCTTGGCGGGCCGATCGCCGTTGGTCGCGGGGCGCTCCCCGTACCAGCCGTAGGCGTTGTTCATGTCCGCGCCGGTGCTGAACACCCCTTCGGCGCCGCGCAGCAGCACGACGGTGATGTCGTCGTCGTCGGCGACCTCGTCCAGGTAGCGCGCGATCCCGTCCCGCATGGCGGCGTTGTAGGAGTTGCGCTGCGACGGGTTGTTCAGCGTGATGGTGGCGATCCTGCGATCGGGATCGACCTCGTAGAGCACGCGGCCCTCGGCGGTACTGGAACTGGTCATCGACTGTCTCTTCCTTGTTCGAGGGGGATGGGCGCGCGCTGTCCGTAGCGCGCGGTGGTCGGCGTGGTCATCAGACGACCTGCCGCTCGCGCAGGTCGGCCACCTCGTCGGGGCTGTAGCCGAGATCGGCCAGGATCTGCCCGGTGTGCTCGCCGAGCAGCGGCGCGCGCCGGCGAATCCGTCCCGGTGTGCGCGACATCCGGAACGGGGTTCCGACGATCGGCACCGGCTTCGACGCTCCCGGATAGTCGATCCGCTCGAGGTAGCCCAGCTTCTCGACGTGCGGGTCCTCGAGCACGTCGTGGGTGCTGTGCATCGGCGCCGCGGGCAGTTTGAACTGTTCGAGCGCAGCGAGCACCTCGGCCTTGGTCCGACCCCGGCACCAGTCCTGCATGAGGTCGTTGAGGAAGTCGCCGTGCTGCCAGCGCAGGTCGTCATCGGCGAAGCGCGGATCGTCCATGAGGTCCTCCCGGCCGATCAACCGGCACCAGCGACGGAACATCGGCTGCCCGGCCACCTGGAGCAGCACCCAGCCGTCGGTGACCTCGTAGAGGTCGCACGGCGCGACCGAGGTTCCCCGATTGCCCATGCGCGGCTTGTCGACGCCGAGCAGGTCGCGCTCGATCAGGAACGCGTTGCTCATCATCAGCGCGGTCGGCAGCAGCGCGCCCTCGACGTGCTGGCCCTCGCCGGTGGCGCGATGGTGGAACAGGGCCATCATGACCCCGATGGCCAGTGTCATCGCGGTGCCGAAGTCGGTGTAGGGGACTGTGGTGCGGATCGGCTGCTCGGGCAGGCCCTGGCGGTGGGTAGCGCCCGACATGACCTGGCCCGCACCGTCGAAACCGATGCGGTCACTGTAGGGACCGCCCTCGCCGTAGGCCGTGGCGCTGGCCAGGATGATGTCGGCCTTGACCGCGCGCAGGGTGTCGTAATCGAGTCCGCTGGCCCGCATTCCGGCCAACGGCATGTTGGCGACGACGATGTCGGCGCCTGCCACGAGGCGCCGGGTGATCTCGGCGCCGTCGGGTGTGGTCGAGTCCAGAGTCAGCGACCGCTTGTTGCGGTTGCACTGCAGGAACGTGCCGCCCTCGCCGCCCTCGGTCACCGCCTGCACCCAACGGTCCTCGCCGCCCTCGCGCTTCTCGACGCGGACGACATCGGCGCCCATGTCGGCCAGGATCGCGGTGCACCACGGGGCGGCGATGAACCGGCCGTAGTCGAGCACCCGCACACCGTCGAGGACGCCCCTGGTCGTACTCCCCCCGGCGGGCCGGTCGGCTCCCGTGCCGCCCGAAGGTGTGGTCCCGTTCTCGGCCATCGCCACTCTTTCCTCGTCGGTACTTCACGTCACCTTGGCAGAACCATAACGGTATTGTCTACTGTATATCTAACAGTATGGGCCACGCCCTGTCCCCCAGGAGGAATGCATGCCGTTCGACACCATCGGCTACGAGGTAGACGGGCACACGGCCACCATCACGCTGAACCGGCCCGAGGCCCTCAACGCGCTGAGCCCGCACATGATCACCGAACTGCGCGCCGCCTACGACGAGGCCGAGAACGACGACAAGGTCTGGCTGCTCATCGTGACCGCGAACGGTCGTGCCTTCTGCACCGGCGCCGATGTCAAGGCCATCCCCGGCGACGGCAAGGTCCTCAACGAGAAGCCGTACCTGTCGACCTACGAGCAGTGGGAGGCTCCGCAGGAGGGCACCCCGCCCTTCCGGACCATGACCAAACCGATCCTCGTCGCGATCAACGGAATCTGTTGCGGCGCGGGCCTGGACTGGGTGACCACCGGCGACATCATCATCGCCTCGGATCGAGCCACCTTCTTCGATCCCCATGTGAGCATCGGGCTCGTCGCGGGCCGAGAGGTGGTCCGTCTGGCGCGGGTGCTCCCGCGCACCGTGGCCCTGCGGATGGCGATGATGGGCAAGCACGAGCGGATGAGCGCCCAGCGCGCCTACGAACTGGGCATGATCACCGAGGTCGTCGAGCACGACCGCCTGCTCGAGCGGGCTCGCGAGATCGCCGACATCCTCAATTCCAATGCGCCGCTGGCGGTGCGCGGCACTCGGCTGGCGATCGTCAAGGGCCTGGACGTGCCGATGCACGAGGCCGAGATGCTGGCCGAGTCGTTCCGCGAACGGGTCACCCGCACCGAGGACGCGCTCGAGGGACCACGTGCGTTCGTGGAGAAGCGCGCCCCGGAATGGCAGTGCCGATGAGCGCCGACTACAGCACGATCACGCTCGATATCGACGCCGACGACCGGGTCGCCACCCTCACCCTGAACCGTCCCGAACGGCTCAACGCCTTCAACCGCACCATGTGCGAGGAGGTGCGCGACGCGTGGCGCCGGATCAGGCTCGACGACTCGGTCAACGCGGTCGTCCTGCGCGCGGCGGGCACTCGCGCCTTCAGCGCGGGACTCGACATCAAGTCCGCCTACGGCCAACCCGACGGGATCTGGCACCACGAGGACCCCGGCGAGCTGTTGAGCCCCAAGTGGCAGAAGATGTGGAAACCGGTGGTGTGCGCGGTCAACGGCCTGTGCACGGCGGGAGCGTTCTACTTCGTCAACGAGTCCGACGTGGTGATCTGTTCCGACGATGCCACCTTCTTCGACTCCCATGTGTCGGCGGGGTTGGTCTGCGCGCTGGAGCCGATCGGGCTCATGCGCCGGGTCGGGCTCGGGGAGACCCTGCGCATCGCGTTGATGGGTAACGACGAACGGGTCTGCGCCGAGACCGCGCTGCGCATCGGCCTGGTGACCGAAATCGTGACCCGCGAACAACTCTGGGAACGCGCGCACGCCATCGCCGCCGGCATCGCGGCCAAGCCGCCGACGGCGACCCAGGGCACGGTGAAGGCGATTTGGGAATCGCTGGACAAGCCCTACCGGGCCGCACTCGATCAGGGCCTGATCTACACCCGCCTGGGCAACCCGATCGCCAAGGCGGAACTCGCCGCCGCCGCGGGGGATGCACAACGCCGCGGCATTTCGACCGAACCGAGGATTCGTTGATGACCGACACCCACGACCATCCACTGAGCGGGCGCATCGCCGGAGTCCTCGACCTGGCGCCGAGTTCACGGGCCATCGAATTCGACGGAACCTGGCACAGCTGGGGCGAACTCGCCGAGACCGCGCGCCGCGTCAGCGCGCTGATCACAACGCCGTGCCAGGTCGGCATCCTGTTGCGCAACCGCCCCGAACACGTGGCCGCGTTCCTCGGCGTGCTGCTCAGCGGCGGCACCGTCGTGGTGATCAACCCCTCCCGTGGCGACGACCGCACTCGCTCCGATATCGCCGCGCTCGAATTGCCACTGGTGATCGGCGGGCAGGCGGACCTGGCCGGGCTCGTCGGGCCGGGGGCCGCGACCGTGACCATCGCCGACCTCGACACCGCACCCATCCCCAGCGAGTCGATCGGCGAGCACGACGCGGGCACCCCGTTGCCGGGAATCGCCGTCCGCATGCTCACCAGCGGGACCACCGGGCCACCCAAGCGCGTCGAGATCACCTACGACATGCTGGCGCGCAGTGTCATCGGCACCGACTTCGAGCAGGCCGCCGCACCGACCGCACCGCGCGGTGGCGTCGCGATCGTCAATGCTCCGCTGGTGCACATCGGCGGGATCTTCCGCATTCTGCAGTGTGTAGTCGATGCCAGGCCGTTCGTCTTCCTGCCGCGCTTCGACCTCGACCGCTGGGCGGCGGCGGTGCGGGCGCACCGGCCGGGCGCGGTGTCACTGGTACCCGCCGCCCTGCGGATGGTGCTGCACTCCGACCTCGGCCCCGCGGATCTCGACGGCGTCCGGGTGGTCACCTCGGGCACCGCGCCGCTGTCGGCCGCCGACGCCGATGCCTTCCAGGACAAGTTCGGCATTCCGGTCCTGACGTCATATGCCGCCACCGAATTCGGCGGCGGCGTCGCCGGCTGGACGCTTCCCGACCACCGGCAGTTCTGGAATACCAAGCGCGGCAGCGTCGGCCGGGCCAGTGGCGGCGCCCGCCTGCGGGTGGTCGACGAGGACGGCACCGCGCTCGGGCCCGACGTGCCCGGCCTGCTCGAGGTCGCTCCCGGCCAGCTCGGTCCCACCGCGAGCTGGGTGCGGACCACCGATATCGCCCGCATCGACGCCGAGGGGTTCCTCTGGATTCTCGGACGTGCCGATCAGGCCATCATCCGAGGTGGATTCAAGATCATGCCCGATGATGTGCGCGCCGCGCTGGAGGAACATCCCGCGGTCCGCGGCGCGGCGGTCGTCGCCAGGACCGACGACCGGCTCGGCGAGACCCCGGTCGCCATGGTCGAGCTGCGCGTGGGTCGCCACACCGAGGTCGACGAGCTGGTCGACTACCTGAGCACTCGATTGGCCCGCTACGAGATCCCCACCGAAATCGCTGTCGTAGAGGCGATTCCGCGTACCCCGTCGGGCAAGGCGGACCTGTCCGCGGTCCGTGCGCACTTCACCGCAACCCCCATCGGCCCACGGCCACATTCCGAAAGTGGTGATCCGACATGATGTCGACCATCCGAGAGATCACTGGATTACTCGACCACATCGGCTTCCGCAAGGCGACCGACCTCGACGGCTCGCTCATCTGGGAGCTGCCCGTCGCGCCGCACGTCGTCAACACCTCCGGCGGACTGCAGGGCGGCTTGATCGCGACACTGGCCGACATCGCGGCGGGCACCCTCGCCCTGGAGTCCCGGCCGCCGAACGCCGGTATCGTCACCTCGGATCTGAGCGTGCGGTACTTCCGCCCGATCACCGAGGGCACAGCGCGCGCGGTGAGCAAGATCGTGCACGCGGGCAAACGGTCGATCGTGGTCCAGGTCGAGGTATTCGACGGCGAGGACGGCGCGTTGGCGGCGCTGGCGACCGTGAATTTCGCGACGGTGAGCTTCGCGACGGACGGATCGGCGACCACGGGCAGCTAGCACCCGAACGGGCGCTACGCCTTCGACATCGGCCGGGTTCCGGCGCGATCAACCAGTCGCGCCGAGACCCCGTCGATGTCAACGCCCGGCATACAGGGCGGCCACCGCGTCCGTCCTGGCCTTCAGCGCGGCATTGCGCGGAAGATCGTCGACGACGGCGATCGCGACGGGCACGTGGTGGCTCGGCAGCTGGTCTCGCAGGTGTGCGATCAGGTCCGCTTCCGCGGGTTTCGGCACTTCGCGACGCGGCTGCACGGCGGCGAAAGGTACCTGACCCAATCGGCTGTCCGGGACGCCGACAACACACGCATCCCGTACCGCAGGATGGGTGAGCAGGGCGGCACGCACGGTTTCGGGCAGGATCTTGAAACCGCCACGATTGATCGCGCCGTCGGCTCGCCCGTGAATCGTCACGAACCCGTCGGCATCCACGGAGGCCAGATCGGTGGTCCGTACCCAGGTGGCACCGAGCGCGGCCACCTCGGCCTCGAGCAGTCCCGTCGCGCCGACACCCACCTGCGCACCGGTCACCGCGTCGACGATGCGCACGCGCACTCCGGGCAGCGGCACACCGACGCTGCCGGCCTTGGTCGCACCGAATCGCTTGTGCAACTGCGGCGTCCACGCACACACCGAGCCGGCGAACTCGGTGGCGCCATAGGCCCACAGCAGTGGAATGGCGTAGCGGCGTTCGAATTCCGCACGCAGTTCCGGCTCGAGCGGGCCGGATCCACCCGGCAGATATTCCAGGGACGACAGGTCCTGCGGCGGCACCTCGGCTTCCAGCAGCATGCGCAGAATCGTCGGTTGCACGCCGGTCCGAGTGACCCGGTAGGTCTTGACCGCCCGCACCCATTCCTCGACCGTGAACTTCTCCAGCAACACCATGCGTTTACCGAGGAACGGCGCCGCGAGCAGCTGACAGATACCGATACTCCCGAACGGCCAGTACACCAATTCCGGCGGATCGTCGGGATCGGCGACGGTCACCCCGCCGGTCATGGTGCGGACCGTATGTCCCAACGCCGACAGGGGGATCGGCACCCGCTTGGGTGGGCCGGTCGTTCCGCTGGTCAGGATGTGCAAGCCGGGCACGGATGTCACCTGATCGGCGACTCGGCCGGTCGACCGGTCACCGTGCACGACGGTCTCGACCGAGGGCTCCTCCAGCGCCACCGCGATCCCGGCACCGCCCACCCGCTCGCAGGCGGCCAGAACCGGCGCCGTCCAGTCCCGCCGATCGGCGATCACCGCGACCGGACGCGTCTGTTCGATGTCGCGGGCGATGCCCGAGGCCGACTGATACGAGTTGATCATCGTGACCGGACGACGTTGCGTGATGAACCCGATGATCGCGGCCGCGTGCGGCACCCGATTGCGGACGACGATCCCGATCGGGTCCTCGGCGCGCACGCCCGCACGGTCCAACTCCGCGGTGATCCGGTGGATGTAGGCTCGCACGGCGTTGCCGGAATACCAGCGCCGCTCGAACTCTATGCACGGCCGCTCGCCGAAGCCCGCGAGCCCCTCGGCGAGTGCTGTCACGAGCTCGGTCGCGGCGGAGCTCTCGTCGTGATCCTGTATCGACATCTGTCGCCCCGTGATTCACTCAGGACCGGGCGGGAGCCGGCGGCCGGTAGAACAGTGCGAGCTGGCCGACCCCGGCCGCGAGGCCGAGGCCGACGGCGAGGCCGAATCCCCACCAGCCGTCCACCCGGTCGGTGCCGAAGATCAACTGGTCGAGACTGATCCGGCCGGGACCGAGGGTGGCCACACTCACCGCGCCCACCGCCAGCACCAGGTTGTACTCCCAGCCCTCTCCCACGATGAAGAAGCCCTTGGACCTGTGCACCGTCCAGGCGGCGACCAGCATGAGCGCGACGAACCCCGCGGCCGCGATCGGTGTGAGCAACCCGAAGGCCAGCGCGAGGCCGACGCCGATCTCGCTGCTCGCGGCAAGGCGCGCGTGCACGATGCCCGGCCGCATCCCGATGCTGTCGAACCAGCGGGCGGTGCCCGGTATCCGCCCACCCCCGAGAAACTTCTGGTAGCCGTGCGCGGCCATGGTGAGGCCGAGACACACTCGGAGAATCAGCACGCCCGTGTCGTACGCAGTCATCGTTTTACCGCCCTGTCCATCGAGGTCCGCGCCGTGAGCACGATGCTCGACACAGCTCCCGTATCACTTACCGCTGGTATTACAGTAATGTTAGACATTACGTGCGTCCGGTCAAGACGGCGCATCGGGCCACTTGCCCACCAGACACATCGAGCACCACGGCCGCGAAGCGCCGTGACGAGGAGGCCCTGCCATGACGAGCGCATCCACCGCCATCAGCGCGGTCACCGCGGAGGACTTCCGCGAAATACTGGCGCAGACCAAGGATTTCGTACGAAACGTGGTTGTCGGGCGAGAGCGCGAGATCGCCGAACAGAACCGGATGCCCGACGAGATCGCGCGTCAGGCCAAGGCCATGGGCCTGTTCGGCTACGCGATCCCCCAGGAATGGGGCGGCCTCGGACTCGATCTCGCCCAGGACGTCGAATTGGCCATGGAACTCGGCTACACCACGCTCGCGCTGCGCTCACTGTTCGGCACCAACAACGGTATCGCCGGTCAGGTCCTGGTCGGGTTCGGCACCGAGGAACAGAAATCTCGATGGCTCGAGCACATCGCCTCCGGCGCTGTCGTCGCGTCGTTCGCGCTCACCGAGTCCGGTGCGGGGTCCGATCCCGCGGCGCTGCGCACCAGCGCGACCAGGTCGGGTGACGGCTGGATCATCAACGGCGAGAAGCGCTTCATCACCAACGCACCGGTCGCCGATCTGTTCGTCGTCTTCGCCCGCACCCGTCCGGCCGACGAGAACGGTGCGGGCATCTCGGTGTTCCTGGTTCCCGCCGACGCCCCCGGCGTGACAGTCGGCCCCAAGGACCGCAAGATGGGCCAAGAGGGCGCGTGGACCGCCGAGGTGTATTTCCACGATGTCCGCGTCGGCGCCGACGCACTCGTCGGCGGTAGCGAGGACATCGGCTACCGCGCGGCGATGACCTCGCTGGCGCGGGGTCGTGTCCATATCGCGGCACTAGCGGTGGGCACGGCGCAGCGGGCGCTCGACGAGTCCGTCGCCTACGCCGCGACCGCTACCCAGGGCGGCACCCCCATCGGGCGGTTTCAGTTGGTCCAGGCTCACCTGGCCGATATGCAGACCGGAGTGATGGCGGGCCGCGCCCTGGTTCGCGACGCCGCGCGCGCCTGGGTGGCGGGCGAGGATCGGCGGGTCGCCCCGTCGGTGGCCAAACTGTTCTGCACCGAAATGGCCGGGCGGGTAGCCGATTCGGCGGTGCAGGTGCACGGCGGCACGGGGTACATGCGCGATGTGGCCGTGGAACGGATCTACCGTGACGTCCGGCTGCTGCGGTTGTACGAGGGCACCAGCGAGATCCAGCGCCTGATCATCGGCGGCGGGCTGATCAAGAATGCCGAGCGAGCCGCCGAGTAACGACCGGCCGGGTCGGCCACCGCTGCAGGGCTGTGGCCGACCCGGTCCGCCCGACGTCAGCTCAAGTCGAGCGGACCGTCGGCGATCGCGGCCCCCAGACCGCCGAGGTCGATGCCGAGGTCGGCGGTCGCGGTCAAGCAGGCGGCGACGTCCTTGCGCAGGAACGGCGCGGCGCGCTTCTCGAATTTCGCCAGACCGCCGGTGCGCCGAATCGAATCGGCCGCGTAGCTGTTGCCGCTGGCCGCCGACAGCGCCTCCAGCAGCTGCGCTTCCTCGATGCCCAGCTTGCGGCCGACTTCGGCGGCCACAGCCACCAGTTGGGCGTTCGCGGCGAACAGGGCGTTGTTGACCAGTTTCACACCGAGGGCGCTGCCGAGCGCACCGGTGGCCAAGAGGGTGCTCGCGTAGGCGGACAGCACCGTCCGGACGGTCTCGACCGCGTCCGACGGCCCACCGAGCAAGACCGTGAGCCGCCCTGCGGCGATGTCGTCGGCCGATCCACTGACCGGTCCGTCGAGCAGGACCGGACCGTCTGGTCGCGCACCGGCCAGCTCGGTGATCGTCGAGACCGCACCGGTCGTGTGCGAGACCACCACCGCACCTTCCCGCGCCGTCGCGAGCACTCCCTCCGGCCCCGACAGCACCTCGCGTAGCTGGTGATCCGAGAACAGGCACGCGATGATCACCTCGCCCGCGACCGCGACCTCCCGCACCGAGTCGACGACCTCGGCTCCCGCCGCCCGCAGCCGTTCCCGCACCGCCTCCTTCCGCGCGTACACCACGACCCGATGACCTGCCGCCACCAGTCGAACCACCATCGGCTCGCCCATCTGACCTGCTCCGATGAACCCGACAACCTTCGACATCCGCGCCGCTCCTCCCTCGCGATGACACCCGTTCGCCACCGAGAACGATGCGACGATTCGCGAATAGACAGTAATCCAGTAATGGCAACTGTAACAGCGGGCCCGAACCCGACGCGGTCGTTCTTGCACCGCGAACGGTCGGGCCATAAGGTGTCCTGACGCAATACTGTTGTCTTTACGATAAAACATACGATAATGAGTTCTGGTGCTGTATCCGCGGGCGGGGATCACCACCCCTGTCCCACACGATCCGTGAGCGCCCGACAGCCCGAGGAGAAAACGTGACCGGCCGACACAGCGACAAGGTCGCCTTCATCACCGGCGCAGCGCGCGGACAAGGCCGGGCGCACGCGGTGCGCCTGGCGCGCGAGGGCGCCGACATCATCGCCGTCGATCTCGCAGGCCCGCTGCCCGCCGCGGTTCCCTACGATTCGGCCACGCCAGAGGATTTCGAGGAGACGGTACGACTGGTCGAAGCGACCGGCCGCCGCATCGTCGCCGCCACCGTCGACACCCGCGACCTGGACGGGTTGCGCGCCGCTGTCGACGACGGGGTCGCCACGTTGGGACGGCTCGACATCGTCGTCGCCAACGCCGGCATCTGTATCCCGCAGCGGTGGAACGAGATCACCTCCGAGTCGTTTCGCGATGTCATCGACATCAATGTCACCGGCACCTGGAACACCGCGATCGCCGGAGCCGACCACATCATCAACGGTGGGCGCGGCGGCTCGATCATCCTGATCAGCTCCGCCGCCGGGCTGAAGATGCAGCCGTTCATGGTTCACTACACCGCCAGCAAACACGCGGTGACCGGTATCGCCAGGGGATTGGCCGCCGAACTCGGCAAACATCGGATCCGGGTCAACAGTGTGCATCCGGGCGCCGTGCTGACACCCATGGGCAGCGGGGACATGGTCGCCGCGCTGGGCCGCGCGCTCGAATCCAATCCTCAACTCGGACACATGACGACACCGTTCCTCCCGGACTGGGTGGCCATGCCCGAGGACGTCGCCGCCGCTGTCAGCTGGCTGGCCGACGACGAGTCCCGCTACATCACCGCCGCCCAGATCGCGGTCGACCTGGGCTCGACGCAGTACTGAATGCGCATCGCCGAAAGGATTCCACACCATGTCACTTCTCGAGGGCCGCGTCGCGGTCGTCACCGGCGGGGCGCAGGGCATCGGCCTTGCCATCGCGTCGACCTTCCTGCGCGAGGGTGCGCGAGTGGTCGTCGGCGACCTGAATCCTGACGCGGCACAGGAGGCGCTGGGCTCGGACGCTGTTCGCGCGGTCCGCTGCGACGTGACCAGCGCCGCCGATGTCTCGGCGCTGCTCGCCACCGCGACCGGCGAATTCGGCTCGGTCGATGTCATGGTCAACAACGCGGGCATCACCCGCGACGCCTCCATGCGCACGATGAGCGAGGACGATTTCGACCAGGTCGTGGCAGTGCACCTGAAGGGCAGCTGGCACGGGACCCGACTCGCCGCCACGATCATGCGGGAGCAAGGGCGTGGCAGCATCGTCAACATCTCCTCGCTCTCGGGCAAAGTGGGCATGGCCGGGCAGACCAACTATTCGGCCGCGAAGGCGGGCATCATCGGTCTGACCAAGGCGGCGGCCAAGGAAACGGCCCGATTCGGGGTGCGCGTCAACGCGATCCAACCCGGCCTGATCCGGTCGCCGATGACCACGGCGATGCCCGGCCACGTCTGGGACCAGAAGATGGCGGAGATCCCGATGTCGCGGGCGGGTGAACCGGAGGAGGTCGCCGGCGTCGCGCTCTTCCTCGCCTCCGACCTGTCCTCGTATATGACCGGCACCACCTTGGAAGTGACCGGCGGGCGGTTCATGTGACCGAGTGGCAGGCACACACCGTCGTCACCGACGAATACGTCGATCCGGCACCGGTCGCAGCGCTGAGCGCGGTCCTCGACTCCGGCGCACCCTCGATCGGAGCGGGCGATCCACTTCCGCCGCTGTGGCATTGGGCGGCGCTGGCCCGCTGGCCCGTGTCGTCCTCGATCGGGACCGACGGACACCCGGCCCGTGGCTCGTTCCTTCCTCCCGTCGAGCTGCCGCGGCGCATGTTCGCCGGCGGCGACGTGGTACTGCACGAGGCGGTGACCATCGGGTCGACGGTGCGGCGCGAAGCGCGAGTCGTCGCGGTGACGCCCAAGAACGGGCGGACGGGACCGCTGGTGGTGGTCGATGTCGAAATCCGGCTCTACACCGGAGCGGACACGCTCGCTGTGGTGGAACGCCAGAATCTCATCTATCGCGAGGCCCCGAAACCCGGTGCCCGCATCCCGACACCGCCCGCCCCCGCGGCAGCGGGTAGACCATTGCGACGCGTGGCCGAATGGGACTGGGAATTGCGCACAGATCCCACTGTCTTGATGCGTTTCAGCGCGGCCACGGCCAATTCCCACCGTATCCACTACGACTGGCCCTACGCGACCGGCGTCGAGGGATATCCGGCGCTGGTGGTGCACGGACCACTCATGACCCTGGCCATGGCCGAGACCCTGCGACGGGAACGGCCGCAGGCGACTCCGGCCCGATTGCGTCACCGCAATCTCGCGCCGTTGTTCTGCGCCGAACCGGCCCGCATCCAGCGTCGCGACGCCGATGTCGACCTCGAACTCGAACTCGCCGTCCGTACCGGTGACGGCACCGACCGAACTGTCGAACACACCGTTCTGACCGCCGAATTCGACCATGACGGAGACCGAACCCATGCGTGAAGCAGTGATCTGTGAACCTGTCCGCACCCCCATCGGACGCTACGGCGGGGTGTTCTCCTCGCTCACCGCGGTCGATCTCGGTGTCATCGCCCTGCGCGGGCTGCTGGAGCGTACCGGGATCGACCCCGCTGTCGTGGACGACGTGATCCTGGGCCACTGCTATCCCAACAGCGAGGCGCCTGCCATCGGCCGAGTCGTGGCCCTCGACGCCGGGCTGCCGGTGACCGTCGGCGGCATGCAGATCGATCGACGCTGCGGATCCGGTTTGCAGTCGGTGATCCAGGCGGTCATGCAGGTCACCAGTGGTGCCAGTGAGGTAGTGGTCGCAGGTGGTGTCGAGAGCATGACCAACGCCCCGTTCTACTCGCTCGATATGCGCTGGGGCGGTGCGCGTGGCGGGGTCCGGGTCCACGATGCGCTGGCTCGCGGACGCGAAACCGCCGGCGGCAAGGACTATCCGGTGCCCGGCGGCATGCTCGAAACCGCCGAGAACCTGCGCCGGACCTACGCCATCCCCCGGGAAGAACAGGATCGGCTGGCGGTCACCTCCCACCAGCGTGCCATCGATGCCGCCCACAGCGGTGCGAGCGCCGAGCAGATCATTCCGGTCACGGTCTCCTCGCGGCGCGGCGATTCGGTGATCGACACCGACGAGCACCCCCGCGCCGACACCACCCTCGAATCACTCGCCGCGCTGAAACCCGTTCGGGCCGGGATCGATCCGGAATCGACGGTCACCGCGGGCAACGCCAGCGGGCAGAACGACGCGGCGTCGATGTGTCTGGTGACCACCAGGGAGACTGCCGAACAACTGGGCCTCACCCCGTTGGTCACCTTGAAGTCGTGGGCAGTGGCCGGCGTGCGACCCGATGTCATGGGGATCGGGCCGGTCCCCGCCACCGACGCCGCGCTCCGCCACGCGGGGCTCTCCCTCTCCGACATCGACCTGATCGAACTCAACGAAGCGTTCGCGGCGCAGGCTCTCGCCGTCATGCGGGAATGGAAGTTCGGCGACCGGGATCTCGAACGCACGAACGTGCACGGCTCGGGCATCTCTCTCGGACATCCGGTGGGCGCCACCGGCGGGCGGATGCTGGCCACCCTGGCCAGGGAACTGCACCGACGCGAACAGCGCTACGGGATCGAGACGATGTGCATCGGCGGCGGCCAGGGCCTGGCCGCCGTCTTCGAGCGGGTGGTGTGATCATGGCCGCGCGCACCTTCACCTCACTCGATGACCTCTCGGCCGCGATCGGCGATACCGTCGGGCCGGGACCGTGGATCCCGATCGACCAGAAACGAGTCGACGCGTTCGCCGAATGCACCGGTGACGATCAATGGATCCATGTCGACCCTGCCCGCGCCGCCGACGGCCCCTACGGCGCCACCATCGCCCACGGCTACCTGACCCTGTCGATGCTGCCGTTCCTCGGCCGCGACCTCTACGCCATCGGATTCGGCACGGCGCGAATCAACTATGGCAGCAACAAGGTTCGCTTCCCATCCGCTGTGCGTGTCGGCACCCGGATACGGGCGTCGGCGACCCCGCTCGACCTGTCGGTCGAGAAGTCGCGGTGCCTGCTCACCGTTCGATGGGTCATCGAGGACGAGGAGCAGGACAAACCGGCGCTGGTGGCCGAAACCCTCACGGTGGTGGTGTTGTGACCCACGCCGAGCCCACCGCAGCCGCCGATTCACGCCACGCAGGCACCGATTCCACCGAACGGATTTCCCGATGAAACTCGGACAAACCCACGGCCTCACCGAGGTGCAGACCGAAATACTGGCCACTGTGCGCACATTCGTGGACAAGGAGATCATTCCCGTCGCCCAGGAACTCGAACACACCGATACCTATCCGCACGACATCGTCGACCGGATGGCGGAGATGGGGCTGTTCGGCCTGATGATCCCCGAGGAGTACGGCGGCCTCGGCGAATCGCTGCTCACCTACGCCCTGTGTGTCGAGGAACTCGCGCGCGGCTGGATGAGCGTCTCCGGCGTCATCAACACCCATTTCATCGTGGCCTATCTGCTCGCCCACCACGGCACCACGGCCCAGCAGCAGCATTTCCTGCCGCGCATGGCCACCGGCGAAGTGCGCGCCGCGTTCTCCATGTCCGAACCCGAACTCGGTTCGGACGTGGCCGCCATCCGTACCAAGGCCGTGCGTGGGGACTCGGGGGAATACACGCTCGACGGTCGCAAGATGTGGCTGACCAACGGTTCCACGGCCACGCTCGTCGCCACCCTCGTCCGCACCGATGAGGGTCACGAACGCCCGCACGACAATCTCACCACTTTCCTGCTCGAGAAACCCGCCGGATTCGGTGAGGTCGTTCCCGGACTGAGCATTCCCGGCAAGATCCACAAAATGGGTTACAAGGGCATCGACACCACCGAGATGCTGCTCGACAACCACGTCGTCCCGGCCGACGCCGTCCTCGGCGGCGAACCCGGTCAGGGTTTCAAGCAGATGATGGACGGCATCGAGGTCGGGCGGGTCAATGTGGCGGCCCGCGCCTGCGGAATCGCGCTGCGCGCGTTCGAACTCGGCGCGCGCTATGCCCAGCAGCGCTCGGCCTTCGGTAAACCCATCGTCGAACATCAGGCGATCGGATTCTCGCTGGCGGACATGGCCACCAAGGTCGAGGCAGCCCATCTGATGATGGTCAACGCGGCGCGCCTCAAGGATTCCGGGCAGCGCAACGATGTCGCGGCGGGCATGGCCAAGTATCTGGCGAGCGAGTTCTGCAACGAGGTCACCCAGGCCAGCTTCCGCATCCACGGCGGCTACGGATACTCCACCGAGTACGAGATCGAACGTCTGATGCGGGAGGCTCCGTTCATGCTGATCGGCGAGGGAACCAGCGAGATCCAGAAGCGGATCATCGGCAAGGGCGTGCTGCGCGACTATCGGCTCTGAGGTCAGCGAGGGCCGGACCCTTCGCGGGTCCGGCCGAAACCGACAGTGGCTCAGACGAAGTCGGAGCCGCCGTCGACATTCACGTTGGCGCCGGTCATGTACGAATTGCGGCGCGAGGCCAGGAACGCGGCGACCGGGCCGATCTCCTCGGGCAAGCCGGCTCTCGGCATCTGCGCGGGGTGCCCGAAGTGCGCGCCGATCGCCTCCATGAGCCGGTAGGGATCGTCGTCGTCGATACCGACCGAACGCGCCCAGCCGGTGAGCGCGGGAGTGACGAAGGTGCCCGGCGACACCACGTTGACCAGGATCTCCTCCTCCGCCAGCAACAGCGACAGATTCTTCGAGATGCTGGTCACCATCGCCTTCGCCGCGGTGTAGGCGACCAGGGAGGTGGTCTGGCGCTGGGTCGAATGCGCGGAGAAGTTCACGATCCGTCCCCACTGCGCCTTGCGTAGCAGCGGCAGCGCCGCGTTGACGCAGTGCACGATGGCGAGCGCACCGTGGTCGACCGCCTCGTGCCACTGATCGTCGGACAGTTCCTCGACCGTGCCCTGAACGTTCGGTCCCACGGTGTTGACCAGCGCGTTGAGTTCGCCACCCCACCGTTGCTCCAGTTCGGTGAAGACCGAGGCCACCTGGCCGGTATCGCGCACGTCGGCGACAAGTCCGATCGCGTCGGTACTCCCCCGCTGTGCCAAGTCGACGCTCGCCCGCTCGACATCGTCGGCCGACCGGCCGATCACCGCGACCCTGGCGCCTTCCTCCGCCAGGCAGCGTGCTGTGGCCAGCCCCATCCCGCGACTACCGCCCACCACGACCGTTGCCGCGCCCCGCAATCCCAAATCCATTCCGCAACCACCTCATTCGAGCGAACCGCCGTTTCCCGTGGGACCTCGCCGCGGACTGTCGACAGCCGGCAACACGACACGGTCCTACAAGGCATTACTGTAATACATTCAGTATGCCTCACGGGAGCAGCGATCAACTCTCTACTCGATGGCGTCGACAAGCCCCCACCGCAACGCGGTACCGGTGTCGATCCGATCGCCGGTCAGCATCATCCAGGCCGCGCGCCAGCGTCCGATCCGCCGCGGGACGCTGACGGTGCCGCCCGCTCCGGGAACCAGCCCCATCGCGATCTCGGGCAGCCGGAAGTACGTGTCCGGCGCCGCGACCAGTCGGTGCGCGAAAGCCGACAGCTCGATGCCCGCCCCGATACACGCGCCGTGGACCTGTGCCGAGACCCGCTCGCCCAGCCGGTCGACGACCCGCCACGGCCCCCGTTCGAGCCGCACCTGATACGCCGCGACCACATCGACGGCGGTGCCGAATTCATCGAGATCGCCGCCGCTGCAGAACACCGGACCCGCACCGCGCAGGAGCACCCGCTCGATGCTGTCGTCGAGTTCGGCGAGCCGCAGGGCTTCCAGAAGTTGTTCACGCAGTGGGGCACTCAGTGCGTTGCGGCGCTCAGGGTGGTCGAGGGTCACCGACAGCAGGTCGACTTCGCGGTCCAGCCGCACCAGCGGCCGATCGGGGAAGTTCACCGGTTTCGGCCCGCCGCGTTCGGCGAGCCACCGCCGAAACTCTGTGCCCGCCAGCAGCATCGAGTAGAGCGCGGCTTCCGCGCCGAGGGCCGCGGTCGTATCGGGCACCGCGGTCTGGCGCAGCAGTCGCCCCAGCGCCACGCTCGCTTGCGGATTGCGCCGCACAGCTTCCGTCAGATGCCGCACCGCCGCCTCGGGGTCGGGATGGTCGACGATCATCGGCGAGCTCGCGGCATCCTCGGCCAGCGTCAGGGTGAGCGCGCGCAACAGTGGCTCCAGACGCGGGGAGGCCGGTCCACGCAACACCCCGATCGACAGGCGCAGCGAGCCTGCCAGTGCTTCGGCGACCCGGGCGATCCGCTCGGGCGACTCCCCTGCCCACCCGTCGAGCGCGATGACCAGCACCGGATTTCTCGGCATACCCTGCGGGCTGATGTCGAGTTCCATGGCATCCGAGGCCAGATCAGTCGCTTCACGGCTCACCGCGCAATAGTGACACGGTGTCGGCTCGGTGATGACCGAGACCGGGCGGGCCCCGCGACCTACTATCGAGCCGTGCAGCCAACGACAGCGCCGGTTCCCGGTCCGCCCGCGGCGGACTGGGCGGCGAGCGGCGTGGTCGCCCTCTCCGGTCGCCCGGACGGACCGCCCCTGGTGCCGCCGGGGCGCGCGGCCACCAGGGCCAGGGAGCTGTCCTCGACGCTGGCCGCGTTCTCGGAGCGAACGGTCACTGTCGACGGGGCTCAGCTACTGGGCGAACGCGCGGCGCTCACCGGTCTACGGCGCCGGGGAACGGTGTCGGCGGGCGGCCGTTGCCGACTGCTGCGCACCTCGGACGGGTGGGCGGCGGTGTCGTGCGCCCGACCCGATGATCCGCTGCTGCTCGGCGCGCTGATCGGCGACGATCTCGACGCGGCGGATCCGTGGCCCGCGCTCGCCGACTGGATACGCGCGCATCGCGGCGACGAACTCCTCGAACGCGCCGAACTCCTCGGCGTGGCGGCGGGTCCGGTGCGGCCCGACGAGCCCGCACACTGCCCGTCACCGATGACGCCGAGGCCGGTCGAGGGGCTGCTCGTCGTCGACTTCAGCGCCCTGTGGGCGGGCCCGCTGTGCGCCCATCTGCTCGGTCTGGCAGGCGCGCGCGTGGTCAAGGTCGAGACCCCGGGACGGCCCGACGGCGCCCGCCGCGGCGGCCCGGAGTTCTACGCGCTCCTGCATCACGACCACGAGTCGGTGGTTCTCGATCCCACCGAGCGCACCGGAAGGTCGGCGCTGCGGGCTCTGGTCGACGCCGCCGACATCGTCATCGAGGCGTCGCGGCCCCGGGCGCTCGCCGGTTTCGGGCTCGACGCCGAGGCGGCTGTCGCGCGCGGGGCGAGCTGGGTGTCGATCACCGCCGCGGGTCGGGCGTCGAACCGGATCGGTTTCGGGGACGACATCGCCGCGGCCGCCGGGCTGGTTGCCTTCGAGCCCGATTCGGGCACACCGGCTTTCGTCGGCGACGCCATCGCCGACCCACTCACCGGCCTGACCGCCGCCGTACTCGCGATGTCGGCGCCGGCCGATGGGCGCGGCGTGCTGTGGGACATCTCGATGACCGATGTCGTCGCGAGCACGCTGACCGCCGATCCGGTCCCGCGCACGGCGCAGCGCGGTGATACCTGGTTCGTCGAGTCCGAGAACGGACCGATTCCGGTCGCGAAACCACTGTCCCGCAAGATGATCGGCCCCGCCGCGGAGTCCGGCGCCGATACGGCGCGCGTACTCGGGTCGCTGAGGATTCCGGTGCCGTGACCGACGACTCCAGCCGGACTCGCCGACCCGCGCGCGGCCGGGTCGTCATCGTGCTCGACGCGGAGGTCGACGGCATCCCCGGTCTCGATCTCCGGATCAGGGACGGCCGGATCGACGATATCGGACGGTCGCTGTCCACGGACGGGGCGACGGAGGTGATCGACGCGCGCGGTGGTGCCGTCATTCCCGGTCTCCACGATCATCACCTGCACTTGCACGCCACGGCCGCCGACGCGGCATCGGTGGGCTGCGGCCCACCGGCCGTCCCGAACCGCCGCGCGCTGGGCACTGCCCTGGCCGAGGCATCGGCCGACGAGCACGGCTGGGTTCGCGGCGTCGGTTATGTCGACACCGTCGCGGGCGATCTCGACGCGCTCGCCCTCGACGCCCTGCACGGCAGCCGACCGGTGCGAGTACAGCACCGCAGTGGCGCGATGTGGATCCTCAACACCGCCGCGCTCGTCGCAGCGCAGATCACCGACGCGGCGCATCCCGGCGTCGAATGCACTGCCGATGGTGTCCCGACGGGCCGGATCTGGCGCGCGGACACCTGGTTACGCACCCGGCTGCCACCCGCGAGGCCCCCGCACCTCGGTGCGCTCGGCACCACCCTCACCGGCTACGGCATCACCGGTGTCACCGACGCGACCCCCGATCTGTCGGCCCGCTCGGCAGCCGCGCTGGTCACCGCTGTGACCGGGGGCGACCTGCCGCAGCGGTTGCACCTGCTCGGGGTCCCCCTGCGCGGCGAGCCCGCGCACAGCGTCACGCCACTGCCCGAACGGGTCAGCGTCGGACCGTACAAGATCGTCATCGCCGACTCCGAACTCCCACAGTTCGACGCGCTGGTGGATCGGATTCGCACCGCCCACCGCGGCGGGCGGGCGGTGGCCGTCCACTGCGTCAGCCGTGCAGCGCTGTTCCTGCTGCTCGCGGCCCTGGATGTGGCAGGAGATTTCCCGGGCGACCGCGTCGAGCACGCGGCGCTGGTTCCCGCCGACAGCATCGCCGATCTGCGCCGCCACCGCCTGCGGGTGATCACCCAACCGGGTTTTCTGTCCCAGCGCGGCGACTACTACCTCGACCACGTCGAACCCGACGACCTCGACGACCTGTATCGCTGCCGAAGCCTGCTCGCGCAGGGTGTCCCCCTCGCCATGTCCAGCGATTCGCCCTATGGCCCGCTCGACCCGTGGGCAGTGATCGCCGCGGCCAGTCGCCGATCCACCGAAACCGGCGCGACCCTCAACGCGGGCGAGTGCCTCACGCCCGCACAGGCACTCGCGGGATACCTCACCCCCCTCGACGACCCGGGTGGGCGGCCACGCCGGATTCGGCGGGGGGCGCCCGCGGATCTCGTCGTGCTGCGAGCGCCGCTGGAACAGGTACTACGCGAGCCGTCGGCCGATGCCGTCGATCGCGCACTGTTCGCGTGAGCGTCGTGATCGGCGGCTACGGGGCGGGGAGCGCGACCGCCGGAACCGTGTCGGCGACCTGGGTAGAGGAATCGTGCCAACCACACGGCAACCCGCACGTGCGATACAGCCTGCGCTCGACCAACCCGCTCGAGAAGGCCCGGACCGTTTCCGTTGCCTGCGCCGCGTAACCGCACCGTGGGCATTTCGCGAAATAGTCGAGCAGGTCGTAGCTCATGGTCCGAACCACCTCGCCGGGGATCGGCGGCGCGTCGTGCTCGTCGGCGGCGGGTGACGCCGACGATCGCCGGTCGCCGATCGTGGGCGACCTGCGCCGAAAATCCTTGTAGTTCGTCATCGACCATCACCTCGACATCCGCGAGAACCTGACACTCATACTGTTGCCACAACCATAGGTGAGAGAATTCGATCCCGAGTGCAGATCAGAGATATACTGTAACTATTACCGTATGACTTACAATCTTCCCGTGGAAGACATCTGGAACGACCTCGCGGCCTGCCTCGAACTTCGCTCGATACCCACATCGCCCACCGATGGCGCGGGATCGAGCCCGACCGGTCCGCCACACACCTTCGAGGGGTCGAACCAGCACCTGCCCCACCGGCGCCTTTTCGGCGGGCAGTTGCTCGGCCAGTTCGTGCGCACGGCGAACGCGGCGAACCCGAGCAAAGCGGTCAAATCCCTCCATGCGTCGTTCCTCCGGGAGGGCACCTCCGACACCCCCGTTCACTACCTCGCCGATCTACTGCACGACGGCCGCTCGTTCGGTGCGCTGACGGTGACCGCGACGCAGGGCCGCCGCCCGATCGCCACGTGCGCCGTCTCGCTCCACGCCGCCGAAGCGGGCCCGTCCTACCAGCCCCTTCCCCCCACCGCCTCACTGCCGGGCCCCGAGAACCGTGTCCGATTCGACCTACTCCCCTGGGACACCAGGTCGGTCACCGATCTCGACGCCCCCGGCTGCGGACGGACCGACTACGACCTGTGGATGCGGATGCCCACCCTCGACGACGAAGGCTCGGCCGCGGCGCTGCTGGCCTATTCCACCGACCTGAACGTGATCGGCACCGCGCTGCGCCCGTTCGACGGTATCGACCAACGCGGAAACGGCACCGCGTTCACCTCGGCGACGACCTCGCACACGGTCTGGTTCCACCGGCCGTTCGCCACCGACGACTGGCTGCTCCTGCGCCACTACGGCGCGACGATCGCACACGGGCGCTGCTTCGGACGCGGGGACGTCTTCACGGCGGACGGCACGTTGGTCGCCTCGTTCGCCCAGGAGGCCCTACTCAGGTTCCATGTCGACGCCGTACCGGCCAGGTGAACCACAACTTATACTGTATGCATTACAGTAGCTAAGACTGCAGTGATGGAAGGGAACCAGATGACGAACACCGCCGACCCGACCGCGAGCCGGACCGAGGAGCAATTCCGCGATGCGCCGATCTTCGACGCCGACCAGCACATGTACGAGACCCCGGACTCGCTGACGAAGTATCTGCCGGAGCAGTACGCGCGTGCGGTGCAGTTCGCGCAGATCGGTCGGCAGACCCGGATCGTGATCAACAACAAGGTCACCGA
Source organism: Nocardia sp. NPDC056541 (assembly GCF_042794235.1). Lineage (NCBI taxonomy): Bacteria > Bacillati > Actinomycetota > Actinomycetes > Mycobacteriales > Nocardiaceae > Nocardia > Nocardia sp. NPDC056541. The sequence goes on along the minus strand of NZ_JBHTUD010000012.1, from coordinate 174,046 downwards.
CTTCATCCCCAACCCGACCTTCGAGCGGGTCGCCGCGCCCGGCGCGCACGAGAAGTTCTTCGCGGGCGAGAACTCCGACGGGCTCACGCTGCGTGAGATGCAGGGACCCGCGATCGAGGCACCCGCGGCCACCCGCAATCCGGTGGACCGGATCACCGAGCTCGACCGCCAAGGAGTCGTCGAGGCCCTCAACTATCCGACGCTGGCCAGTCTGGTCGAGCATTCGGCGGCCGACGATCCACAGCTCACCCTGGCGATCATCCACGCGCTCAACCAGTGGATGGCCGAGCACTGGTCCTACAACTACGCCGACCGGATCTACTCGACCCCGATCATCAATCTGTCCGAGGTGGACGCGGCCCAGCGCGAACTGGAGTACATCCTCGACAACGGCGCGAAGGTCGCCCTGATCAAGCCGGGCCCGGTGAACGGCCTGCACGGCTGGCGTTCACCCGCGTTGCCGGAATTCGATCCGTTCTGGCGCGATGTCGAGGCCGCCGGCCTGCCGATCGTGCTGCACGCCAGCTACCCCCCGCTGGACAGCTACATTGCCTCCTGGGAACCGCCGCACACCGCGAACTTCATGGCGCAGAGCCCCTTCCGCTGGATGGCGCTGGGCCACCGCGAGATCTCCGACATGATCACGAGTCTGATCTGCCACGGCACCCTGACCCGCTTCCCGAAGCTGCGTGTCGCCAGCGTCGAGAACGGCAGTTCGTGGATCTACCCGCTGTTCCACGACTTCGAAGACCTGTACAAGAAGATGCCGCAGAACTTCCCCGAGCACCCGCACGAGGTGTTCCGCCGCAATATCTGGGTCAGCCCGTTCTGGGAAGGGTGCGTGGCCGACGTCGTCGACACCGTCGGCTGGGACAAAGTCCTCTTCGGCTCGGACTACCCGCATCCGGAGGGTCTGGCCGAGCCGAAGGGCTTCTGGAAATACGCGGAAGGCATGGACGTCCAGCGCACCTACGACTTCATGGGCGACAACGCCCGCCGCTTCCTCGGACTGCCCATCGCCAACCCCGAACCGAGCGCCGCTACCACCACAACCCACTGACCCAACGACTTGCGCTGCCGCCGAATCGGATTCGGCGGCAGCAGCCTTCCGGCGCGCCCGACCTCAGACGCGCCTGCCATCGAGGAATGCGGCGAGCAGTACCAGGCTGTTGTGCGCCTCGACGCCCGCGACGGCCCGCGCGACGCCGCACCGGGTCACCGCGCTCGACTGCATTCGTTCGCCCGCCTCGGCGGTGCAGACGATGGCGAGCAGCAACTCGGTGATGCCGACCTGGTACAGCGTCCACAGCCGCTCAGGATCTACCGCGATGCCGGCGGCGTCGAGCCGGGCGGCATAGCGCTCGACGAGTCCGCGTTCGATCTCGCGCAGCAACTCGGGTTCCACCGACGCGTTCGCGAAGTAGGCGACATCGCGTATGCCACAACCCGTTGTCGAGATCTGCCAGTCCAGGAAGCCGGGTCCCGCGTCCTCGAAGAACAGGTTGCCCAGGTGCGGGTCACCGTGAATCAAGGTCTGCGGTTGACGCGCCCAGAAGGCGTCGATCTCCCTGCCCCGCTCGTAGAAGATCCGGATCTGCTCCCGGATCGTCGCCGGGACCAGGTCCGCGGCGGGTCCGGTGAGCTCACCGAGCAGACGGCGCCGGATCAGGAGCCCGAGCTGGGTTTCCACTTCCGACCGTGGGCCCGCCGCGCCCGCGGGGTCACGCCAGAAGGCGGCATGCAGATCCGCCATGGCGTCGACGACAGCCTCCGCTTCGTCGCGGCCGAGCGGATCGACGACCGTCCGAAAACGCGCGGTCGGTGACAGATCCTCCAAGACCAGAACATCGCGACCCCGCACCCGGTCGGAACGGGTCGCATAGCAGCGCGGCACCCGGATCGGCGGCGCGTCGCCCAGTACGCGATAGGCGCTGACCTCACGCGACCCGAGACTGAACAGGTTCATCAGCACGTGCTGTGAATAGTTGCGCGGCGGCAGTTTCAGGAACAGGAACTCGGGGATATCGGCGTCCGCGCTCACCTCGATGCGCGCCCGCGCCGCGGTCCCGGAGTGGGATTCCACGACACGTATCCGATGGATCCGTTCCGGTGCCACCCCGAAGACCTCGGCGAGCCAGGCCTCGGTGACATCTTCCACGCGTAGCGGCACGCGCGCGGCGCCTCCCGGCACCGCGCGGTCCACCGCGACCCGCACCGCCTGCCCCACCGCCGATCCGACGGCTCGGGCAGTGAGTACCGAATCGCGCACTATCGGCCACCGCCTTCTCGAGCGATCCGCTCGTTGTGGCGATGGACGAGCTCCCGGAATCCGATGTGGTCCCAACCGGGTTTGGGCTGGACGCCCCATTCGTCACGTGCGGTGGTCTGCCCGGCCGCCTCGGGCTGCCCGCCGAGCGGCGGTGCGTTGAAATCGGCGGGATACTGGCATTCCAAGGTGTCGTCGTCGTAGCGGACCTTGATCATCTCGTCGCAGATCTCCTGCAGCGACAGGGTCGGCCAGCCGTACCAGAGCGCGAGCGCCGGCACGGTGAAAGCCCCTTCGACCACCAGCGCGACCAGGCAGACCATGATTCCCCGTTTGAGCCATCGATGCATGCGCGCGAACGGTGGCGTGGTTCCCAGCGGAAGTTCTTCCGCCGGAGCCGATCCCGATTCGGACGATGGTGTGCTCATCGCGAAACTCTCCTTCAGCAGATAAATCGAGTCGAACCGCGGTCAGTCGGCGAATATCTCGCGATTGACCGTGTGCAGATAGGGAATTGCCAGGAATGGCGTGATGTAGAAGATGTCGTACAGCCACCAGCCGAACACCGGCAGCACGACACCGTCGAAACGGATATCGGCGTACACGGTCATGTTCACGATGTAGCCGACCCAGATGACCACCCCGAACCAGCAGGTGACGATCAGCCACTGATGGCCCCACCGCTTCATCTGCAGGAAGGCGATCGCGGCGGCGATCCGCATCGGGAAGACGACGAGCACACAGGCGAACTCCCAGCCCTTCTCACCGGGCGCGCCCGCGCCGCCGATCCAGAGCTCGTTGTAGTGCCACCAGTAGCCCGCGTCGAAGAAATTGCCCCAGGCGGTGAAGAAGACCCGCGTGACCAAGGTGTGGCTGGCGAAGACATCGAGCACCCAGCCGACGCTGTTGAGGAAGGCATCGAGGATGACGAGATACCCGATCAGCGTGACGATGAGCGGCCGCACGGACAAACCCTCTTGTTGCGCGCGGCGCTGCAACCAGACGCCGCGCAGAAAGATCGGTAGTCCGAACAGGCCCAGAACATAGGTGCCCATCAGTGCCGTGCCCGCGGTGAGCCAGACGTCGGCACGGCGCTGGCTCGCCCGGCTTTCCGCTTCGTGCTCGTCATAGCTTCCGGCGGTCCGGATATCGGAACTCGGCGGATTCCCCGATCCGGTACGGCGCTTGACGAATGTCGGCAGATTCATATTTTTCTCCTACCAGTCACTGGTCATCAGCATCCGCAACTGGATGAGGAACATCAGCAGCAGAAACCCATAGATGGTGAATTGGAAGACGATCAGCGCACGCTTACGTCTACGGTCTTGCTCGTTCATGAGAGTGTTCTCCTCGAGGTGGTCACACGGGTTCTTCGCCGGCGAGCAGACCGGCGGTGGCGATCTGGCGCAGGCCGTCACCGATGGCGGTATCGGTGCTCAGCGGCGCCAGCACACAGGCCTGCACCGCGTCGATCTCGCGCGCGCCCGCGGCGATGAGCCGGGCCGCGGCCACCAGGACGCGCGTCGACGGTGGCTCGAAGTGGAATATCTCGTCCGCGCCACGAATGGTGTTCGCGCAGTGCACCAATCGCGTCGCCACGGCCCGATCGACGCCGGATTCCGTCACCACCACGTCGGTTTCGCGCTCGGGCGCCAGGTAGTCCATCGCGATGGTGACGAAGCGCTGCCGAAACGACGGTTTCAGGACCTTGAGCGAACTGCGGTAGGCCGGGTTGTAGGAACAGACGAGCATGAACGATTCGGGGGCTTGCACCACCTCATCGGCGCGGTCGAGGTAGAGCGCGCGCCGGTGGTCGGCGAGCGAATGCAGCACGGCCAGCGAATCGTGGCGTGCCTCGATCACCTCGTCCAGATAGCAGATGGCCCCACCCTTCACGGCCCTGGTGAGCGGGCCGTCGTTCCAGACCACATCACCGCCGGTGACGAGCAACCGCCCGACCAGATCCGAGCTGGTGATGTCGTCATGGCAGCTGACGGTGACCACCGGGCGACCCAGCAGCGAGCCCATGTGCTCGACGAATCGGGTCTTACCGCAGCCGGTCGGTCCGGTGAGCATGACCGGAAGGCGTTGCTGGAACGCTCGTTCGAACAGTTCGACCTCGCCGCCACCGGCGAAATAGGAATCAGATGTCATAGGTCGACCAACTCTCGGTGAATATGTGCGAGAACGCGGGGCAGTTCCTCCACCCGCCGAATCCGTTGCGAGCGGGTGGGCCCGAAGACTTCGGGCAGTGGATCGACTCGGACGGGTCCGATGCCGATGTAGTAGACGGCGATCCCGGCGGTGACGGCCTCCTCGACGGCGTGCGCCACATCGGCCCACGCGTAGCGGCCCTCGTACCCTTCGTCGGAGATGAGGCCGTCGCCGATGATGATGAGCTGGCGACGCTGCGCGGGTTGGTCGAGCAGCCGACTGGTCAGGTGCCGCAGTGGCGCGCCGAGGCGGGTGTAGCCACCGGCCGCCAGCCCGAGCCCACCGACATCGACGAAGGTCCGGTCGTCGAAGTCCTTCAGGCACCGGACTTCCACGCGATGACGCGTATTGCCGGTGAACACGAAGATCGCGTGCCGTTCCCTGGCGACCGTCATGGCCCGCGAGAGAGCGTCCGCGCAGTCCAGTTCCAACCGGAAGGTCGCGCCTCCGTTGACGCCGAGCGAGGAACTGCCGTCGAGCAGGACCGCGGTCGTGACATCGCGGGCACTGGGCAGCAGTTCACGAAACACCCGTGGTTGCGGTGTCGCACCGACCTGGGTGTCGACGTAGTGGCTGATGTAGCGGTCGATGTCGAGGTCGGACCCGTCCACGAGGCCACCGCGCATGGACCGATGGGTGAGTTCCTCGAACCAGCGCCGCACCTCGGGTGCGGCGGGCGCGATCGGGCTCGACGAGGTGGGTTGGCGGCGTTCCAGGACGGCGACGTGGTCGGGCAGGAAACTCGACGTCCACTGGTTCCACTCCGGATAGGGGATCCCCGCGCGCTGGTCGGCGCGGATCTCGATGTCCTCGTTCTCGGGTCGGCTCGGCGGCGGAAGGTTCGAGGCCCGGCTGCCGCCTTCACCGCCGACCGGTACCGACCACACGCGGTAGCTGTCGGTACGGGTAGAGGTCCACGGCATCCGGCCGTAGATCCGCCGCGCCGCGATCGACACGCGACTACGCGGCGCAACGGCCAGCGGCAGGCTCCCGAGCAGCGGGTACTGCCCCAGCACACCCGATGACCGAGCGAGCGCGACGGCACGCTCGATCATGTCCTCGCCCGACAGGTCGGGATCGGTGGACTCCAGGGCGCGCAGCCGACGGCGCAGCTCGGGTACCAGTCCGGGAAACCGCTCACCGGCCCAGGTCGCGGCGACGTCGCCCTCCACGATCGAGAGCGCACCGCGCTCCCGCGGGGACAACTCGTGCAGCGGATACCGCGCGATCCGGTCCTTGGACGGCGAACACTGCAGGGCGATGCCGCAGGTCACTGTCGTGTGGTTCCAGTCGGGCACTGGCTGTGGATACGGCACATGGACGATGCCGAGTCCAGGGCTCAAGCCGAAGCCGCGCCGCTCGCCGGTCACCAGGCGGACGCCTTCGCGGCGGCGACCCGACAGCGCGACCGCCGTCACCGCGCAGCTGCGTTCGACCGACGCGGCGGGCCGGGTGGCGGTCACGGTGGATCTCCGCGGGTACATGCCGGTTCAGGAGCCGTACACATGATCAGAATGTCCCGATATTGCTCAGGATCCAGTACCAGAAGGCGATGATCAGCACCACCGCGCCCCAGGCGAGGAGAAGTCGGACGAGATCGAGAAGCATGATCGGGTTTCCATATCTGTCGGCGGATCGTGTGGTGCGGCAGCGTCATCGGGGCTCCAGGCTGCGCAGCGTCGTCGTCACGTAGTCGGCGAGCACCGCGGTGCGCAGCGCTTTCGAGCCGCTCGTACTGGTGAGCAGGGCGTACAAGCCGATGAGGAAGAACACGGCGCTGTGGTACGACTCGACGACGAGTTGCGCTTCACCGCGCTCGGCGGCCTGTTCGATCTCCTGGGCGACCAAAGCGATCACGGAATGTTCTCGCCAGGTGTCGTCCAACGGTCGGGTCGGTGAGAAGTGCACGGCGAGTAGGTCTTTGAACAATTTGCTACCCAATCGCCGCTCCAGAGCCGCGACCAGCCGGACGACTTTCGCCAGCACTCCCGCGAGATCGTGCGGTGTCCGCAGGTACCGTCCGAGTTCCCCGGCGATGCGCTTCTCCTCGCGCTGTTCGAGTTCGAGCAGCACGTGCTCTTTGGTCGGGAAGTGGAAGTAGAAGGTTCCGCGTGCCACGCCCGCGTCCTCGACGATCGTGGCGATGTCGGCCTCGGCCGCGCCCGCTCTACCGAATTCCGCAACCGCCGCATCGAGCACTCGCTTCCGTGTGTGGAGACGTTGGGCCTGTCGCCCCTGAGGCTTGTCCTGGATTTCGCTCATGCGGCGAGCTAACTCCCGTCATTGACTCGCGTCAATCAGGCGCGCACAGAGCTCATGGGGTAGTCACCAAATTCCCTCTCCCCCTTGTCAATTCAGGAGAGAAGGTCGCTGATCGTCCTACCTGTGACCATGTCGGTAATACTGACATATGTCATTGAACCACGTCAACGAATTCGCGAACCGCGATCCACGGGACCCCGGTTGACCGAAGGCGCCGATCCGCATTTCCCCACGTCAGGCATACCGAAAGCTATACTGTAAATACCTCTTCGTTCGCGTCACGATCACAGCCTCCCTGCCCGCGAACGCTCGATCGACTCAGCCCCCGAGGACGTATTCATGGGTATCGCACTGACCGACGAACACCGCACGCTGGCCGAGGTCACCCGGAAGTTCGCCACCGACCGCGCGGTGAGACAGGCGGCGCGCGAACTGCTCGACGCCGCGACAGAGGACCCGCCCGCGTTCTGGGCACAACTGGCCGAGCTGGGATTGCTCGGTCTGCATGTGGACCCGGCGTACGGCGGTTCCGGATACGGGTTGCCCGAATCGGTGGTGGTCGTCGAGGAGTTGGGCCGTGCGATCGCACCGGGATTGTTCGTCTCGACCGTGATCACCTCGGCGGTGGTGGCGGCCGTTGGCAGTACCGAACAGCACGAGCGTTTCCTGCCCGGACTCGTCGACGGAACAGTCACCGCCGCAGTGGGCTTCGGCGGCGAGGTCACCATCGACAACCGGGGACGCGCGCACGGTCGCGCGGGAATCGTTCTCGGTGCCGATTCGGCGGAACTGCTGCTGATCTGCGCCGGAGACGACGTGGTGATCCTGGAACGCGCTGCCGCGGGCATCTCGGTACAGACACCGTCGAATATGGATCCGACCCGACGGAGTGGACGCGTGGTCCTCCACGACGTCTCGGTCGAGCCGCACCAGGTTCTCGCCGGAGCACGCGCCGCCGCGGTGGCGCGGGCGCGGCTGTTGTTCGCCGCCGAGGCGGCCGGCGGGGCAGGCGATTGTGTCGATGCCGCTGTCGGATACGCCGCGATCCGCACGCAGTTCGGGCGACCCATCGCGACGTTCCAGGCAGTGAAGCACCATTGCGCGAACATGCTGGTGGAGGCGGAGTCCGCGGTCGCGACCGTCTGGGACGCCGCACGCGCGGCAGCCGACGATGAGCGTCAGTTCCAGCTGATGGCCGCGGCCGCCGCGACGATCGCGCTGCCCGCCTATGTCCACAACGCCGAACTGAACATTCAGGTGCACGGTGGAATCGGGTTCACCTGGGCCCACGACGCACACCTGCATCTGCGGCGGGCGGTGACGCTACGCGCCCTCATCGGTGGTGACGCGCCCGCCGCCGATGTCTTCGCCCTGACGTCGGCCGGGGTCGACCGCACCAGTACCGTCGACCTGCCCACGGAAGCCGACCAGGTGCGCGCCGAGATCCGTGGGGATGTCGAGCGCATTGCCGCGATGGACGAATCGATCCGCCTGCCGGAGTTGATCGCCACCGGTTACGTCATGCCGCACTGGCCGAAGCCATGGGGCCGTTCGGCCACCGCGGTCGAGCAGGTGGTGATCGACGAGGAGTTCGCACGGGTCCGACTCAGGCGACCCGACTATTCGATCACCGGATGGGTCGTTCTGACCCTGATCCAGCACGGGACGCCGAGCCAGATCGACAGATTCGTCGACCGGGCGCTGCGCCAGGAGGAGGTGTGGTGCCAGTTGTTCTCCGAGCCGGACGCCGGTTCCGACGCGGCCGCCGTGAAAACCAAGGCGACGCGGGTCGACGGCGGCTGGCGAATCACAGGCCAGAAGGTGTGGACCAGCGGCGCGCACTACAGCCGGCGCGGTCTGGCCACCGTTCGCACCGACCCCGACGTCGCCAAACACGCGGGCATCACCACGATGATCGTCGACATGACGGCTCCCGGCGTACAGGTGCGACCACTGCGCATGCTTCTAGGCAGCTCGGAATTCAACGAGGTGTTCTTCGATGAGGTCTTCGTGCCGGACGCCGACGTGGTCGGTGCCGTGAACGATGGTTGGGCCGTCGCGCGAGCGGCGCTGGGAAACGAGCGGGTCAGCATCGGCGGTGGCTCGGGCACCGGCAACGCAGACTCCGGCACGCTGCTGCGCCTGGTCGAGCGGCACCGATCGCGCTCGGCCGATACCGACGTCCGCGTGGGCCGATACCTGGCGCAAGCCCACGCCCTGCGTCTGCTCAACCTGCGCCGTGCCGTCCGCAGCATCGAAGGAGCAGGCGCGGGCCCCGAGGGCAACATCACCAAACTGAAAGTGGCGCAACACTTCAGCGAGTACGCAGCCATCACAGCGATGCTGCTCGGCCCCGATATCGCACTGGCCGACGGTGACGCCGCCATGGCAGGGCTCATGTTGCTCGGCGCCCGAGCGATGAGCATCGCGGGCGGCACCTCCGAGGTGACCCGGAACCAGATCGCGGAACGCATTCTCGGAATGCCACGCGATCCGCTCCTGCGCTGACAGACATCTTCGTACCGTGATCCAACACGTTGACGATAAGACAACGGTTTCACTTACGGGATAGACTGCGATGTGTATTTCCATACCGCTCTGATCGCGGACGTACGGAGCTGTAGCCGAGCCGGAACCCGCCCGAACAGCAGATGGCCGCCACTCCGCATTCGAAGTGGCGGCCATCGGCGACTGTCCATCGACAAGGATGGCGGCGAATCTACTTGGGCTGGAAACGCTGCCCGCCGTCGATTCGCACGACTTCACCGTTGATATACGGATTCTCGAGCAGATGCTGAGCCAGCAACGCGTATTCGGCAGGTGCGCCGAGCCGCTTCGGGAACGGCACCGCCGCAGCGAATTTCGCGAGCTTCTCCTCGCCGAGGAAGTCCATGATCGGGGTGTGCATCGTTCCCGGAGCGATGCTGTTCACCCGGATGCCCACCGCACTGAGGTCGCGAGCGCCGGTCAGAGTCAGCGAGATCACACCGCCCTTGGCCGCCGCGTAGGCCGACTGACCGATCTGGCCCTCGTAGCCGGCGATGGAGCTGGTCATGACGATCGCGCCGCGCTCGCCGCTTTCCTTCGGTTCCAGCTTGGCGATCTTGGCCGCGGTGAGCCGGAGCACGTTGTAGGTACCCGTGAGGTACAGCCCGATCGTGTCGGTGAAGCCCTTCAACGTGTGCGGCGTGCCGTCCCGGTTGACGACCTTCTCGAGCACTCCGAAACCACCGTGGGCGATCACCGCGTAGCGCAGCGTGCCCAGTTCGTCGGCCGCGGCGAACGCTTCCTCGATCGTCGAGTCGTCGAGCACGTCGGTGCGCACATAGACGGCCTTGTTGCCCAGCTCCTCGGCCAGCGCCTTGCCCTTGTCGTCGTTGACATCGGCGATGACAACGGCCGCGCCTTCGGCGTGCAACTTGCGCACCGTCGCGTCACCCAGGCCACCGGCACCACCGGTCACCAGAACTACTTCACCTTCGAACGACACTGCGTCTCCTTCACTTCATGGGTTGATGATGGGTGGGCGGCACGTTGGCCTAGGTGCCCGTCCACTGGGGAGTTCGCTTCTCCGCGAACGCCTTCGCGCCTTCCTGCGCGTCCTTCGTCCCGAAGACCGGGGCGATGAGCTCGAGCTGCTTGCGCCACATCTCGGTGGTGCTCCACTCGGCCGCCTTGACGATGACCTCCTTGGTCACCGCGACCGCGATCGGCCCGTTGGCCGTGATCCGGTCGGCCAGAGCCAGCGCCCGATCCAGGGCCCCTCCCGGTTCGGCCACCTCGTTGACCAAACCCCACGCGGCGGCGTCGTCTGCCGTGAAAGTGTCACCGGTCAGGACCAATTCGAGCGCCTTCTGGTAGGGAATGCGCTGCGGCAGCCGCAACAGCGCACCGCCGCCCGCGACCAGACCGCGTTTGACTTCGGGAACCCCGAACCGCGCGGTTGTGGACGCGACGACCAGGTCCGTGGCCAGCACCAACTCGGTGCCGCCGGCCAGCGCGTAGCCTTCGACGGCGGCGATGATGGGCTTGACCGGTGGCTTCTCGGTGAATCCGAGGCCGCGACCGGCGACGTAGGGGTACTCCCCCGCCGCGAATGCCTTCAGATCCATTCCGGCGCTGAAGTTTCCGCCGCTGCCGGTCAGGACCGCGACGGACAGCTCGGGGCTTTCGTCGAGCTCGTCGACGGCGTCGGCGAGTCCCTGACTGACGGCGAGATTGATCGCGTTGCGCGCGTCCGCCCGGTTGATCGTGATCACCAGCGTTCGCCCGCGCCGTTCCACTAGCACTGCGTCCGACACAGATATCTCCATTCTCTCGGTGAAAGCACTCAGACTTCGATGACGAGGGCGCCGCCCATGCCGCCACCCGCGCACATCGCGGTGACGCCGATGCCGCCGCCGCGACGGCGGAGCTCGTAGATCAGGGTCGCCACCTGGCGGGCGCCCGAAGCCGAAATCGGATGGCCGAGACTGCATCCGCTGCCGGAGAAGTTCACCCGCTCCTCGTCGATGTTGTGCGCGCGGCACGCGGCGATCGGCACCGAGGCGAACGCTTCGTTGATCTCCCACAGCGCCACGTCGCCGACGGTCAACCCGGCGCGGTCGAGCACCTTGCCGATCACGTTCACCGCGGCGATGCCGTTGTCCGCCGGTGTCACACCCACGTTCGCCCAGGCACGCACTGTCGCGAGAACCTCCAGGCCCGCACTCGCGGCGTAGTCGTCAGCGGTCACTGTCACGGCGGCGGCGGCGTCGTTGATGCCGCTGCTGTTGCCCGCCGTGATCGAGAACCCCTCGATTTCGGGATGCAGCACGGGCAGCGCGGCCAACCGCTCGGCGGTCGTCTCCCGGCGCGGATGCTCGTCGATGGCGAAATCGAGGACCGAGCCGTCGGGCTGGGCGACCTTCAACGGCAGGATCTCGTCGGTGAATCGGCCCTCGTCGATCGCGGCGATGGCGCGCTGATGCGACCGCAGTGCCCAGTCGTCCATTTCCTGACGGCTGATCCCGACCTTCTTCGCGGTGTTCCAACCGACGGTGATCGCCATGTCCATGGTGGGCGCGTCGGGAGTTTCCGGGTGCGACGGGGGAATCCACGGCTCCTTGAATTCGAGCTCGGGCCCCGACCCCGGCACCCGCCACTTCATCAGGGGAGCCGTCGACAGTGATTGCACGCCACCGGCCACGATCACCCGCTCCATCCCGACACCGATGTGCGCGGCCGCGTTCGCGATCGAGGTGAGACTGCCCGCGCAGTGCCGATTGACTGCTTGGCCTGGCACGTTCAGCATCCCCGCGGCCACAGCCGCGTGCCGGGCGAGGTCCCCGCCGCCGTAGTTCAGCTCGGCGAGGATCACGTCGTCGATGTGGGTCGGGTCGATGCCCGAGCGCCGAACGGCCTCGGTGAGGATCTCGATGGCGAGCGTCTCCGACGCCACATTCACGAGCGCGCCCTTGAACGATCGCGCGATCGCGGTTCGGACCGCACTGACGATGACTGGTTTGGGCATAGTTCTCAACCTCTGTGTTCCGGCCGCACCCCTCGGTGCGGCCTCGTGTGTATTCCGATGAATCTCGAGTCGTGTTCTGTGCGCACGGCGCCGGTATCGGCGGCCGGGTGAGGCACAGGTATTCGGTCAGTCGATGGTGAAACGTATCGGCAAATGCTTCAACCCACCCACAAACGTCGTCGCCGTCAACTCCGGCTCCCCCGCCAACTCGATCGACCGCAAACGCGGCAACAACTCCCCCAAGAACTTGCTGATCTCCATCCGCGCCAACCCCGCACCCAAACAAAAATGCACACCATAACCGAACGCCACATGCTTGTTCGGATCACGCCCGATATCGAACCGGAAGGGATCTTCGAAAACGTCCTCGTCACGATTGGCCGAAGCGTAGGACAGCAACAACGAATCACCGGCCGGGATCGAAACCCCGTTGACGACCGAATCCTCAGCAGCGGTACGCATGAACGCCTTCACCGGCGTCACCCACCGGATGATCTCTTCGACAGCGCCCGGCATCAGACCTGGATCAGCCCGCAACCGATCCAACTGATCGGGATGTTCGATCAGCGCCCGCACACCACCCGAGATACTGCTACTCGTCGTATCGTGGCCCGCGGTCGCGATAATCGCGTAATACGAAACAATGTCCACATCCGACAACGGTTCGCCGTCGACCTTCGCGTTCGCGATCATCGACGCCAGGTCATCGGTCGGGTTCGCCCGCCGCGATTCGGTCAGCGCCTGGAAGAAGGTGAACATCTCCACCAATGCGTTCATCGCCTCATCCGGCGGCGTCGATCGCTTCAGCTCGTCGTCGTCACTACCCACCAATTCCTGAGTCAGCTTCAACATCAGCGGAAAATCCGACTCCGGCACCCCGAGCAACGACATGATCACGTACAGCGGGAAATTCACCGCGATCTCGGACACGAAATCACACTCACCCCCTGTGTCCCGCATCCGATCCACGTAGCGTTTCGCGAGCTCCTCGATCCGCTCACCCATCGCCTTCATCGCCTTGGGCGCGAACCACTCCGCCGCGATCGCCCGTACGACACGGTGCTGCGGATCATCCATATGGATCAGCGTCCGGATCCCCACGGCGGCTTGCATCTCGTCGGACTCCGCGGTCATCAACACCGGACGCGGCCAGTTCGTGAACCGACGATTCGCCCGCTCCACCGCCATCACATCCGCGTGCTTGGTGATCGCCCAAAACGGTTTGTATCCGGCCACTTCCACGCGCGCCACCGGCTTGTCCGCCCGCAACGCGGCCAACGCGGCGTGCAAGCGCGGCTCGTCGGCGTAGGCGGCAGGTTCGGCCAGAACGTTCGCGGCCTCATCAACGATCGGCATCACTATCAGCACCTTTTCCGTTCCTCGGCCGGCATCCCGGCACTCGCCCCATCGCACACACAGAGCGTGCCGAGGACGTTGTCTCGCCCACAAGACTGATTTATAGTTACCCTTACTGTCAAGCTTTCTGTAACAGATGCCGTATCGGGCATCAGAACGGTGGAATCCATGGTCGCCCAGCAACGCAGGATCGTCGTCGTCGGAGCAGGGTCCGGCATCGGAGCGGCGACCGCGACGCACTTCCACGAGCGGGGAGACCACGTACTCGCGGTCGATCTGCACGCGAACGACACACCGGCCAGCCGGCACGAACAGTGCGATCTGCGCGACGCGGGCGAGATCGCGGCCCTGCTGGGGCGCATCGGGGCGGACTGGGACGCGCTGGCCTACGTCGCGGGTGTACCCGGCACCGCGCCCGCGGCCGATGTCCTCGGGGTGAACTACCTCGGCATGCGGCTGTTCACCACCGGCATGCTGGGGCTGTTGCGCCAGGGCGGCGCGATCGTCACCGTGGCCTCGGTCGCCGCCCTCGGCTGGGAGCAGCGAATCGGCGATCTCGCGGGCCTGCTGGCGGCGACCGACGCCGACGCCGTGGCGCGGTGGCAGGCGACGCAGGACCCCGCGTACCCCGTCTACAGCACGTCGAAGCAAGCGTCGATCATCTTCGCCAAGCGCCTGGCCCCGACCGCCTGGCAGAAGTTCGGCGTCCGGGTCAACTCCGTCAGCCCCGGCCCCACCGAGACGCCGATTCTCACCGACTTCGAAGCGTCGATGGGCAAGGAAGTGCTCGACTCGGTCAAGGCCACCATCGGCAGGCACGCCACCGTGGCCGACATCGTTCCCGTGATCGCGTTCCTCGCGGGACCTGAATCCGGCTGGGTCAACGCCCAGGACATTCACGTCGACGGCGGATTCGTCGCCCCGCTGACCGTCGGTCCGGCCATCGAACTCTGACCCGTTGCGCCCATACGGCACCACGTGCAGTGGTGCCGTATGGGCGGTGGGATCGCAAAATGTCGTGCCGAAACCTCGGACGCCACCACGAGATCGGTGCCGTCCGAGGTCGTTCGATCAGAGTTCGGTGACCTGTTCACGCGCCCAGCGATAGTCCGCTTTCCCGGCCGGGCTACGGCTGATCGCGGAACGGAAGACCACGGCCTTGGGCAGCTTGTAGCGGGCGAGCGACTGCGCCGCGTGGCCTACCAGCTCGTCGAAATCAGCGGTCGCCTCGGCCACGAGTTCCACCACCGCGACGACCTCTTGACCCCATCGCTCGTTCGGACGCCCCACCACCAGCACATCAGCGACCGCGGGATGGGAGACGATCGCGGACTCGACCTCCTCGGCGAAGATCTTCTCGCCGCCGGAGTTGATGGTGACGGCATCGCGACCGAGCAGTTCGATCGTCCCGTTCTCGAGGTGGCGCGCACGATCACCGGGCAGCACGAAGCGCACGCCGTCGATGACAGGGAACGTCGCCGCGGTCTTGGCCGCGTCGTCCTTGTAGCCGAGCGGGGTGAACTGACGCTTCGCGAGCCAGCCGAGACCGTCATGGCCGGCCTCCAGAACGGTACTGAAATCCTCGGCGACGACCCTGGTGTCCAGGCCCGCGGAAAAGGTTCCGGTCGAGACGAAGCCCGCCGCCGAGACATGATGCAACTGGGTTCCGGTTTCCGACGATCCGACGCCGTCGAGCACCACCAAACCCGGCACCGCCTCGATCCACTGCTGCTTGAGCTGCGGCGTGAGCACCGCGCCACCGTTGGCGAGCGCGGCCAGCGAGGAGACATCGGCCGTCTTCGATTCCACCGCGGCGAGCAGCGGTCTGGCCATGGCATCGCCCACCACGATGGCGATCGCGACGCGTTCGCGCTCGATCGTCCGCACGATCTCGGCGCCATCGATCCGATCCACCACCGGGGAGAACACAATGGATTGACCGGTCGTCATGGCGGTGAGTACCGCCCACTGGGCCGCACCGTGGATCAGCGGCGGCAACAGCATGAGTTTGACGCCGGGGTTCGCCGCCGCGCGCGCGCCGATCTCCTCGTAGGAACTCACCTGCGTGCCGGTGTTGATGTCGCGCCCGCCGCAGGCCGCCATGTAGATGTCGTGCTGGCGCCACAGCACGCCCTTGGGCATCCCCGTGGTACCGCCGGTATAGAGCACGTAGAGATCATCCGGTGAGGGCGTCACCGGCGGGTCCACCGGTTCCGTTGCGGCGATGATCGTTTCGTAGTCGACGGCCCCGTCGAGCAGTTCGTTGCCGGAATCGTCGGCGATCTGGATGAGGACACGCAGATGCGGCAGATCGGACCGGATCTCGGCCACCCGCGGTGCGAAGGTCGCGTGGTAGACCAGCGCTGTGGCGCCGGCATCGGCCAGCAGGTGCTGGAGTTCGCTCTTGACGTAGCGGTAGTTCACATTGAATGGCGCCACGCGCGCGCGAAACGCCCCGATCAAACTCTCGACATACTCGTTGCCGTTGTAGGCGTAGATGCCGAGCAGGTCCTGACCGACCTCGTGGGGTTCGAGCTCGGCACGCTCGGTGTGACATCCCAGCCCCTGAGCATGCAGGTAAGCCGCGAGCCGCCGGGATCGTTCGGCCACTTGCGCGTACGTGTGCCGGTGGTCGCCCTGGATGATGATGTCCCGATCCGGGAGCGCCGCGGCGGCAGCGTCGGCGGCGCCGACAAGAGTCAATTGCGTCGAGTCGGACCCGGTCGCGGAAGGGGACAACGTAACTCCTCGATAATCGGTGGTGCGCTCACGCACGCCCGTAAGTTGTGGTGGAAGTAGTGGAGACGGCGTCTCAGCTGGTCGGCTCACGTCGAGGCAGGCGTCCACGCACTCGACGTCCCGCACGCCAGCGCGCGGCCCGCAACGCCAGATCGATGAATTTCGCCGTCCGCGGATCGAAGGGCGGCGCCGCTCTGCCGGTGATGGCGAACGGGAGATCGGTCCCCGCCACCGTGCGCAGGTGACTGAACGTGTCGAAGCCGGTCTTCCCGTGATAGGCGCCCATCCCGCTGTGCCCGACACCGCCGAAGGGCGCGTTCTCGGAGAACATGTGGATCGCGAATTCGTTGCGCGCGATCCCGCCGCTGCGGGTGCCGTCGACGAACTTGCGGAAATCCTTGCGGTCCGGACCGAACCAGTAGGCGACCAACGGCGAAGGCCGCGCGTTGACGTAGTCGATCACGTCGTCGAGATCGGTGTAGGGCCGAATCGACAGGACCGGACCGAAGATCTCTTCGGTAGCGATGCGCATGTCGTCGTCGACGTCACGGATCAGCGTGGGCGCGATCTTCCGCGCGACCGGATCGGGCAACTCCTCGCCCGCCGGTGCGAGTGATTCCACCCTGGCCCCCCGAGCTCGGGCATCGTCGACGAGGGCGAGCACCCGGTGGTAGTTGGCGGTGTCGACCGAGGCCGTGTAGTCGTCGTTGTCCAGGATCGACGGGAACATGGCGCGCAATTCGGTGCGCAAGCTGTCGACGAATCGCTCGATCCGGCTCGCCGGAACGAAAACATAGTCGGGACAGACACAGACCTGGCCGCCATTGACCATTCTGGCGCGTGCGATCCGATTAGCGGCACGGTCGATATCAGCGTCGGGCCCGACCACGATGGGATTCTTGCCGCCGAGTTCGAGCGTGACCGGGACCAGATTCTCGGCGGCGGCGCGCTGCACGAGGCGACCGACTCCGGTCGACCCGGTGAAGAAGAGGTGGTCCAGCGGCAGCCGGGTGAAAGCCGCGCCGATGTCGGGCCCGCCGGTCACCACCGCGAGTTCGTCCTGGTGGAAATAGCGCCCAGCCAGCGAGCGGGTCAGTTCGGCGGTGTGCGCGGTGATCTCCGACATCTTGATCATCACGCGGTTGCCCGCGGCGAACGCCGAAGCCGCGGGCACCACGACCAGTTGCAGCGGGAAGTTCCACGGGCCGACGATGCCGACCACCCCGAGGGGCGAGGGATGGATTTCGGTGCGAATGCCGTACAGCCGGGCGAGGCGGTTCGGCCGGATCGGACGCATCCATCGCTCGGTCTGTGATCGGGTGTGCTCGAAAGCGGTGAGCATCCCCATGATCTCGGCGAACAGCATCCCGGTCCGCGATCGCGTCCCGAAATCGCGGGACATCGCCTCGACGAAATCGTCGATATTGTCCAGGACCATGGCCAGCAGCCGGTCGATCCGGTCGCGCCGCACGGCCGCCGATGCCGGGCCCTCACGCAGGAATGACTGACGTTGTCGTTCCAGGATCGCGACCAGCTCATCCGGGTCTGTCGTTTCACCGGTTCGACCGGCTTCACTCAACCCGACAACCTGTGACATCCGCGCCTCCGCACTCACATCGAACCCGCTGTCGCACACACAGATAAACGGACAACAGATATCGTTCCAGTAATACCAACTGTAACAGCGACACTCCCGCCCGCACAGTGTTTGCGCGGGCTGGGCGTGACCAGCGCGGAGGTCAGGGCAGCGCCACCCGGCTCGCGAGCCAGCGACCATCGACGAGCTCCATCGTCATCATCACCCGGCTGCGGTCCACGCGAGGATCGGGCGAGGCCGTGTTGGTCACCGTCTGGTCGACGAACAGGATCGCCTCGACCTTCGTCGGCGTCGCCGACTTCACCGCCGCATCGAGCACCGTCCCCTTGCCGGTCGCCTTGTTCTCCAGCAGCAGCTGACGCAACTGCCCGCTCGACCGCGTATAGGTGTCCTTGAACTCCCCCGTCGACCCGTCGAGCACCGCGGTGAAATCGCGGTCGAGGTTGCCGGAGTCGACGCTGGTCAAGGTCACCGCGTACGCCCGCGCGGCGTCGAGTCCGGCGGCGGCCGCGGCGTCGGTGTCGTTGTCCTGCTTCAGCTTCCACCCGAGGATCGCCGCGGTGACCACGGCCACCACCGCCACCAGCACGAGCAGCGGGATGCGGATCTTCTTCCAGATCACGGTCGCGATCATCCGACGGATCGCCCACTTGGACGGCATCACGAATTCGGGTTCGGCGGCCGGGGTCGTCGCGTTCGCGGCAGGGTCCGCGGCCTGGTCGGCGGACTGCGCCTGACTCGTCTCCACGGGGACGTCGGTGGTCGGCTCGTCAGCGGTCGGGTTATCGGTGGAGTCGGTCTTCTGGTTCATCTCGGATTCCTCATCGGGGTGGAGCGGGAACCGTCTGGCCGGACTCGGCCAACGGCAACGGCAGGGGCAACGACCAGGGGCCGATCGGCGTGGGGTCGGCGGTGCGATCGGCCGGCTCGCCCGCGGGCGGACGGCCGGGCAGGCGTTCTCCCGGCGGGCGCGGCGCGTTGTCCGCGCCGCGGACCAGGATCGACGGATTGCCGTCTGGGCAGTAGGTATAGAGATACGGTTCGGAATAGTCACCGACCGACGGCGGCTTGCGCGGCAGGTCGTAGACGCAGGTGTAGCGCGGATACAGGCTGACCAGCCCCCAGAATCCGCCGTCGTGCATCACCGTCGCCAACGCGTCGAGGGCCGATCCGGCACGCTGAGTCGGGAAGAAGAACTCCCGCATGGCCGGTACCCGGGTATTCGTCACCTGAGCCACCGTCGAGAGGTTGGTCAACAGACCGACCATCGCGGCGGAATTGTCCGCCAGCACGGTGTCCAAGGCGGTGAGCGTCCCCGGCGCCGCGTCGAGGAACTCCGGGAAACCGCCGGTCTTCACCTCGACGCCACGCATGAAGTGCGCGGCGTCGGCGGAGAACCGTTGCAGCCCTGTCGATCCACGGCCCAGGGTCGAGAGCACGGTCTTGCTGTCGTGTATCAGCGCGACGGTCTGCGGGAGCACCGAATCCAGCGTCGACACCAGAAAGATCCCGCCGTCGAGGAGGTCGGTGAGCTTGCGCGGTCCCTCCGGCCCGACACCGAGCTCCGCGACCACGGCGGCGAGCTGGGCCGGATCCACTTGCGCCAAGCTCGAATCGAGCGTGCCGAGCATCTGCCACAGCGGTGTGGGCGTGGAGGTCTTGTCCGCGGAGATCTCCGCGCCGTCGCTCAGATACGGCCCGGTCGAGCGCGTGGGCCGGAAGTCGAGGAACTGCTCGCCGGCCGTGGACAAACTCGTCACGTCGACCGTGCCGTCGGCGGGCACCCGGACATCGGCGTCGATGCCGGCCACCGCGACCACGCCGCCCGGTTCGAACTCGACCGACCGGACTTCACCGATCGGCACACCGCGCAAGGTGACGTCTTGGCCGGGCAACAGTCCACCGGACTGGGTCAGATGCACCCGCACCGCGATCGTCGAGGCCGAGGGATCGAAGCCGAGCGCACCGAACACCAGATAGGTCGCACCGGCGACCGCGACCATGGCCAACGCCACCGCGGAGAGCGCGAGTCGGTAGGGATGTCCCCCGCGCACCCCGCCGACCAGCAGTCGCGCGGGCAGATCCGCTACCGTCGAACCGAGTGCGGCGAGCCCGCCGACGGCGCTCATCGGCCGGGTCCGAGGACGCGCTCGCGCAGTGCGAGCAGGGTGTAGGTGAGCGAACCGACCAGTGCCTGCCAATCGCTCGCGTCGGGTATCCGGTTGCCGGGATCGGCCTGGTGGCCGGGGTCGGCGAGCGCCCCGATCGCGAAGTCCTGCAGGTCGACATCGCCGTGCGCCGAGGTTCCGCTGGAGAGCCTGATGATGGTCGGCAGCATGGCGTTCATCGCGGCCAGGCTCGCGTTCGGATTCAGGATGGCGTCGTTGAGCCCCGCGGAGATCTGGTCGAGATTCGCGATCAGCCCGCCGATCTCACCACCGCGAAGAACCGGGAACTTCGCCAGTTGAGCGCTGACATCGTCGACCTGCCGGACGAGTGCGAGCGCCTGCTGCGCGTTCGCCTCGATGACGGTGGACGCGGGACCCGCGGCACTGATGAACTCGTCGATCACAGTGCGGTGCGTGGCCAATTCGCTGACCAGCCGATTTGTTTCGGTCAGCGCGAGCCGGATGTCGTCGGAACGGGCGGCCAGGGCCGTGACCAGCTGGGTGGACTGATCCAGCAGCCCACCGAGGTTGTCGCCTCGATCGCCGACCGCGCGCCCGAGTCCGTTCACGACGCTGGTCAGATTGCGGATGGCACCGCCGTTGACCAGCAGCGAGGCCGTGGTCAGCAATTCTTCGACGGTCGCCGCGGCCGAGGTCTCCGGCAACGCGATGGCATCTCCGTCGCGCAGCGCGGCGGTCGAGGGTGTGGCATCGATCGGTGCGTCGAGCGCCACGTAGACATCGCCGAGCGGGGTCGCGGTGCGCAGCTGCGCCCGAGTGCCGACCGGTAGTTCGACATCGGCCCGAATACGCAGCGCCACCTTGGCTTTGTAGTCGGCGACAGACATCTCGGCTACCTCGCCGACGTCGGCGCCCGCCAGCCGGACCTTCGCCTTCGCCGGCAGGTTCAGCGCGTTCGCGAACGTCGCGTTGATCGTGTAGCCGGACTCGCCCGACCCGGGTGCCGACAGCGGCAAGTCGTCGAGCCCGACGCCACATCCGGTGGTCACCGTGACCACGGCGAGCGCCAGCGCCGCCGTCGTCAGCACGGAATTCCTGGTTCTCATCGAGGCAACCTACTCATCGCTTCCAACATGTCGGTGATACCGAAATCGGGTCCGAAATCCTGCAGAGTTCCTGTGCTGCAACCCAGTTGGCGCAGCCCGAGGATGTTGCACACCTCTTTGACCATCTGCCCGTCGAAGGCGACCCGGTCGAGGAGCGCGTGGATGCGCGCACCGCCTGCCTCCTGATCGACCGCGTTGTAGCCGTTGGCCAGCAACATCGGCGTCAGGTCGAGGAATTCGGCCAACTGGTCGCGATAGTCGGCGAGCGCCTTGACAACGGTTCCCGTGTCGGCGACCGCGTGGCGCAACGGCTCCCGATTGGCCATCAGCAGATCGTCGGCTTGCCGCATCACCGCGGTGATCTGCGCGCCGGTAGCGCCCGATCCGATCTCGAGCTGGGTCAACATCTCACCCAATTGCCCCGAGGCCGCGCCGAATTCACGGATGGTCTGATCACCGTCGGCGGCCGCCGCGACCAGTACCGACAGCTCCTGCGTGATCTGGGTGACCGAGTCTCGGGTCCCCGCTCCCGCGTCATCACCCAGGCGCAGCGCCCGCGACAATTCATCCATGGTCGCGCGCATCTGCTGCCCATTGCCGCTGGTCGCCGACGAGGCGACGGCGAGTATCCGTGCGATCGGACCGTCACCGGGTTGCTCGCCGCCCAGCTCACCGGACAGGCCGTCGGCCATGGCCAGCAACCGATCCACCCCTACCGGCGTTCTGGTGCGCTCCAATCCGAGTGTCGTCCCGTCGCGCAGCATCTCCCCGCCCCGATACACGGGGGTGAACTCCACGTGCCGGTCGGTCAGGACCGAGGTCGATACCGTCACCGCCATCGCGTCCGCGGGGATCTTCGCTTCGCCGTCCACCCGCATGGTCACCTCGACGTAGGCTCCTCGCGGCACGATCGTGGTGACCTCGCCGACCGGCATCCCGAGTATCGCGACCGTGTTGTCGACGTACAGTCCTGCGGCACTGTCGAAATGGGCCACCACCGTGATGTCGTCGGGTCCGCTTCGCATCGGCGCGCTCGCGCAACCGACGAACCCGAGAACTGCGAGCACCGTGACGACCCGCACCAGCTTCATCAGTGTTCTCATCGACAATCTCCGAAATACTGTGGCAACTGGGCCAATTCGGCGTGTCCGCTCAGGGCGCACATCCACGAGTCGACGAGCACACCGCCGGGCGCGTTGAAGTCCACCGAGTTTCCGTTGCCGGAGGCGTTGGTCAGGTTGCGGACCGCGACGGGCAGGATCTGCAAGGTATTGCGCAGCAGGTCGTCGTGGCGGGCGAGGCTGCCGAGCAGCCCGTTGAGTCCGGTGAGTAGTTGGTCGATATCCGCCCGGTCATCGACGACGATGCCGCGGACCTGCTCGACCAGTCGAGTCGTCGCCGACATCAGCAACTCGATCGCTTGCCGCCGGGAAGCTATGTCGGTCAACAGGTCTCGACCCATACCGACGATCACTTCGACATCGGACTGCTGGCTGTTGACCATGGCGGTCAGCTCACGCACCCCGGTCAGCAAGGAACCCAATTCGTTCCGGCGGCTGCCCAGAATGCTCGACAACGTCCTGATATTGGTCAGCACGCCGGGAAGGACGGCCGGCACGCCGTCGAGCTGCGTGGCCAGGGTGTCGAGGGAGCGGCTGATCTGCGCGGCGTCGACCTGTTCGAACGTGGTGGTGGCGTTCTCCAGCGACTGTTGCAGATCGTAGGGAACAGCGGTGTGCGACAGCATGATCCGACGATCACGCAGCTCGCCGGGACCGGCCGGGCGCACCTCGACATAGCGGGCGCCGAGCAGCGTGGTCAGTTTGATCGCGGCGGTGGTCTCCGTGCCGAGCGGTACGTCGCCGGCGATCCGCATCCGCACCACGACGCGGTCACCCACCAGCGTCTGGCCGGTCACCGCACCGACCTGGACGCCGGCGACCGTGACGCTGTCACCGACGCGCAGCCCGGCTGCCTGGGCGAACTCGGCGTCGTAGCTGCGCTCGCCGACACCGAGGGTGTTCCAGCCCAGCGCGCACGCCAGCAACACGACCAGTACGGCCAGCGCCACGAGCCCCAGCGCGCGCGGGCTCTGTTCTTCGATCGGGCGGGCGTACGAGGCGCTCAGCCGCCGAATTCGAGTCGATAGTGTCATGAATTGCCTCACCTACAGATCGGCGATTGCTGAACGGTTCCGGCCGGGGTGGCCATTCTGACGATCGCCGGGATCAATTCCGAGAGCGCTGGGATCGCGGTGAAGCCGAGATTGCAGAGGTAGACGTTGAGGTTCGCGCCTTCCTGGCTGACGCGGGCGATGCCCTTCAACAGCGCGGGCAGGTTGAATCCCAGGTAGGCGAACTGATCCTTGTTCTGCTCGAAATGCCGGGTGAACCCAGGTTCCCGGTTCATCAGTCGCTCGAGCGCGGGCCGATCCTCGGCGACGACGGTCGCCATCCGGTCCGCGACTCCCGAGACCTCGGTCAACGTCGTCATCAGTTCGTCACGGTGACGCGCCAGCCCCTCGACGATGGTCCGGGTTCGGCTCAGCAAGGTGCTGAGTTCGGCCCGTCGGCCCGCCAGGTTCTGCACGACCTGGTTGAGATTGGTGATGACCGCGCCGAGCACCTGGTCTGGACCGGCCAAAGACTGTGCCAGCGTGGACATCTGCTCGATCAGCCGGGTCAGCGAGCCGACGTCGCCCTGCAACGCTTGCACGAGTGCGGCGGTGACATTGTCGACCTGCTGGGGATCGAGACCGCTGAACAGTGGTTCGAATCCGTTGAGCAGCGCCGAGAGGTCGAAGGACGGCTCGGTACGCTCCACCGGGATCTCCCCGTCGCTCGCGAGGACGGAGTCCACGTGGTTTTCCCCACGGGACAAACCGAGGTAGCGCTGTCCGATGACGTTCTGATAGGTGATGGCGGCCACGGTGTCGCCGTAGAGGTGCTGGGCATCTTGAACCCGAAACCGAACCCGGGCTCGGGTACCGGCGAGTTCTACCGCGTCGACACGTCCGACGCGTACCCCGGCCATCCGCACGTCGTCGCCGACCCGCAATCCGGTGGCATCGGTGAAGATCGCCGAATACGGCTTCGTCGAGCCGTCGATGCCGCGATTCAGGGTTACGAAGGTCATCGAGATGAGGGCGAACGCCACGACGAGAAAGACGCTGAGTCCGGCCACCGAACGACGATGCTGGTTCATCGTGGGGCACCTCCTGTTCCGGGGACACCGGTGGTGAGTAGTTGGGCCAGCACCTGTTCCGCGCTGTTGGCACCGCCCGCGAGCACCCGGCCGATGAGGTCTTGCATCTGCGGGGTCAGCACAGGTTTCGGCATGGTGCGGGGGTCGAGCGACGCGGGCAGCGGCTCGGCCGAGGTCGTCAGCGGCGCTGTCGCGCAGCTCGGGCCGGCGAGATCGCCGTAGCGGGGGCAGTCCGCCCGCGTGTACGCGGTGTCCGGGGTCAGCCTGATCTGGAATTTGCCGGTCCCGTTCTTGGTCTCCTCGTTCCAGAATTCGGCGAACCACACGTCCGACAAGTTCTTGATGCTGCCCACGATGGGACCGAAGTTCGAACTGCCCGCGGCGAAGACATCCAGGACCGGAGTGAGCTGATCGGTGGCCGTCACCATCTCCTCGACGTGGCGGTCCAATCCGCCGCCGACGGTCGACAACGTGGCGGTGCCCGCCGTGAGCAGGTTGCGCAGCGCGGCCTCCTGCTCGACGACAGCACGCATGGGGACGACCGCGGAATGCAGGGCATCGAGGAGATCCGGTGCCGCCGAGGCCAAACCCTGCACCGATTCGGTGAGCGCGGCCATCGTCGACGGCTCACCCGGCGGCGCGATCTGGGCGGCGAGCTCCCTGGTGATGTGATCGAGCTGGGCACCGGCGCGCACGAGGTCGGCGCCGCGCCGGTCGGTGGCCTTGGCGACCGCGGCGAGCACTCCCACCGTGTCGCTCGTACTGATCCGCGCCGTCGCCGCCACGATGGTTCGCAGCTTGGTCAGTGCTGTCTGCAATTGCACCGTCGACAAACTCGTGTCCTGCTGGATCTGCGCACCGGCCCGCAGCGGTCGTCCAGGACCGTTGTCGACCAGCTGCACCGAAGACACCGCGAAGATGTTGCTGGGAACAACCCGCGCGGTCACCGAGTCCGGAATGCTCACCAGCAGACGAGGTTCCAGCTCGAGTCGGGCCCGATTGCGGCCGCCGTCGATCGATGGCGTCACTTCGGTGACAGTCCCCACCAGCACACCGCGGAACTTCACGTCCGAGTTGGGCGGCAGGCCGTCACCCACCTGTTCGAGCAGGGCAGAGACCTCGGCCTTCTCTTCGAAGGACCCGGTCGACTTCATGTACACGACGGTGAGCCCACCGACGATCAGCGCGAACGCGACCAATCCCCGCAAGAACAGAGACAATTTCGACGGACCGCGTCCGTCCTTGTCGAACAAGACCGACATCTCACCCTCCCAGCCGCGCGCTGGCCCCGATGCCCCACAGAGCGATGGTCAGCATGAGATTGACGACGATCATCACCGAGATCGCCGCGCGCATGGCACGGCCGGCCGCGATGCCGACGCCCTGAGGTCCGCCCGCGGCGTAGTACCCGTAGTAGCACTGGATCGTGGTGGTGAGTAGCACGAAGACAATCGCTTTGCCGAGCGAGTAGACGATGTCGGGCCCGTTCAAGACGAGCTGGAAGTAGTGACGATAGGTCCCGATCGACAGCCCACCCGACATACCGACCACCATCTCGACAGCCACATAGTTGGCCGCCAAACAGAGCAGATACAGCGGCACGATCGCTACTACGGAGGCCAAGAGCTTGGTGCTGACGAGATAGGGAATGGATCGGATCGCCATCGACTCCATGGCGTCGATCTCCTCGGAGATACCCATCGAGCCCAGCTGTGCGGTGAACCGGCAACCTGCCTGCGCCGCGAAGGCCAGTGAGGCCATGATCGGCGCCAACTCGCGCGTCGAGGCCGTCGAGGCGACCAAGCCGATCGCGGGCTCCATACCGAGCAGATGCAAGGCGTTGTAGCCTTCCAGCCCGATAATAGCGCCACCGGCCGCGCCCAGGATGATGATGACCCCCGCGGTTCCGCCGCCGACGACGATCGATCCATTTCCCCATGCGATGTCGGACAGAGTCCGCATGAACTCGACTCGATAATTGCGGAGCATCACCGGAATCGACCCGGCGGCACGCACGAAGAAGGTGAGCATGTGCCCCAGGCGCATGAATACGACGCCGAATTTCTTCGCATATGTCGTCACCGATCTGGTGCCGAACGGGTAATAGGTGGATGCCATTACAAGCCCTGCCTGGGAAACAACATCATGAACAGCTGCGTGAACAACACATTAACGATCATGAGCAACAGGATCGAGGAAACAACCGTTGAATTCACCGAGTTCGCGACACCGGCGGATCCGCCCTTGGTCGTAAGACCCTTATGACAGGCGACCACCGCGACTATCGCGCCGTAGACCACCGCTTTTACCAGAGTCAACACCAGATCCCCCACCGTAGCGAACGAGGCGAACGTCGCTACGAAACTCCCGGGCGCACCGCCCTGCGCGAAGACATTGAAGGCATAGCCCGCCACGAAACCGACGAAGCACACCACCCCGGTCAGCGAGACGCCGATGACGATCGCCGCCAGAAACCGCGGAACCACCATGCGCCGGATCACCGAGACGCCCATGATCTCCATGGCGTCCAGTTCCTCTCGGATCTTCCGCGATCCCAGGTCAGCGCAGATGGCCGACCCGACGGCCGCGGCCATCAGCAGCGCCGCCACCATCGGGGCGCCCTGCCGGATGACCGCCAAGCCGCTGGCGGCCCCCGCCAGGGAGGTGGCACCGACCTGACCGGCCAGCAGTCCGAACTGAATGGAGAGCGTGACCCCGATCGGCAGGGCGACAAAGATTGTCGGCAAGACGGCCGCCGAAGCCATGAAGGCCCCCTGCGCCAGGGTTTCCCGCACAGCCAATTTCCCCGTGAAGAGGTCGACCAGCAGATATTGCACCGTACGAACACCGAGGACGAATTGGCCACCGACAGTGCCGATGGCAACACCGGGATGCCGGTCGAGATAGCCGCGGAACCACGCGGCGACCTCTCTGCTCGCCGGCATGACAGACCGCTCCGAGCTCACCGCTCGCCTTTCACGGCGCTTGTCTGCTGCCGGATCAAATCCGTTTACCATCGGTTCGCGCGTCTCCATTCGGGTAACACCGCCCAATTGCCATTCCCGAGTGTGCGTGACGTCACACGGTCTAGTCAACAGAATTCTGGAATTATTTTTCGAGCCAATTCGACCATTTAGTTAAATGGCACGACAATTTGCCCGCCCAGAATAGTGGGCGAGCTCTCACTACGCATCGGCGTATATTTCCGATCGACAAATAATATGCAGGGAATTCAGATTTTATGGACTGCCCGACCAGTCGGACACCCCTCCGATCGCGGCGCCGTAGGAATGTCCGTGCCGTAGCCACCAGCGTGCGGACAGGGTCCAGCCGCGACGCGAGTTCCGACGAACCATCCCACTCCTCCCGACCGCCACGCTATGACCACCATCCGCCTACCGGCTCTTACAGTTGCCACTCGACATCACCTGCCGAATCGACTCCGGACTCATGGCGGCGTAGGTCGCCCGCAGCCGCCCGACATGACGTGAGCAAGCATACTGTATTACTTACAGTTAGTCACGCAAGAGTGCTACGGGCTGCTCGGCAGCCGTCACGGCGGGCACACCGTTCAGATCGCGGCGCCCGGCGGTGGCAGCACCAGGGTGGCGATCGTCCCGCCGCCGGCCACCGGTTCGATGGTGGCGGTGCCGCCGTGCGCTTCGGCGATCCAGGCCACCAGCGCCAAGCCGATGCCGCTGCCACGACCGCCACTGACCCCGCGCTCGAACGGATTCGACGACAGCTGGGGTGCGAGCCCGGTGCCGTGGTCACGGACGCAGACCCGGCCCGCGCCGACGAAGACCTCCACCGGCACCCGCGGATTCACCGCGCCGTGGGTGAGCGCGTTCTCCACCAGATTGCGGATCGCCAGGCCGAGCAGACCTGGGTCACCCACCACGACAGTCGGTTCCGCGCGCAGCACGAGACGGTCGGCGCCGAACTCCTCGACCACCGACTCGGTCAGCTGATCGAGCAGCAGCTGCACCCGCTCCAGCGTGGCCGCCCCCGACTGTAGGCGAGCCCTGGCCAGCAGACCTGCCACCACCCGTTCCATCCTCGCGCCGAGAGCCCTCGCATCGGCCAGCACCCGTTCGGATTCGGCCGGTGTGCGTGCGCGCGGCACGGTGACGAGCCGATGCGTGGCGAGCGGAGTGCGCAGTTCGTGCGCCGCGTCGCCGAGGAAACGTTCCCTCTCCTCGACCAGCGCCAGCGCCTGACGCATGCTCCGCCCCGACAGCAGATGCCCGCCGACCGCGGCGGCCGCCACCATCACCGTGCCGCCGACCGTCAATGCCCACAGCAGGAGTGCGCGGCCACGGTCCCACGCGTCGGGGTCGGCGCCGGTGATCAGGACCGCCTCGCGGTCGGAGTCCTCCCAGCCGAAGGTCGCGGCGGCCAAGCGGACCCGGCGCCCTGCGCTGTCGATCGAATCGCGGTAGATCGTGTCGCCCGGCGCCTGGGTAGCGGCGTCCGCGGTGGCCGCGATCCCCGATTCGGCGGGCATGTGCGATCGGAGGTGTCCGTAGTGGACCGTCCAACCGCCGGTGGCGTCGGCCGTCAGCACCAGGATGGCGATCTCGCCGCCGACCAGCTCGTCACCGGGCAGATCCGTGGTGTCGACGGCGTCGTCCTCGTCGAGGTAGAGACGCGGACCCAGTCCCGTCAGCACCCGGTCGAGATCCGCGTCGAGGGCATTGTCACGGGACCGCGCGTCGATGACGGCGGCCACCAGGCCGAGCACGATCAAGCACAGCATGGTGATCGCGGTGATGAGCACCGTGAGCTCGATCCTGGCCCGGTGCAACCGCGCCACCGCGGGACGTGGGTCGGAGGTGGCGATCAGGACTCGCACGCGACGCCGCCCAGGACGAAGCCCGCACCGCGCACCGTGTCGATCACCGGAGGGGCTCCGAGCTTGCGCCGCAAGCCTGCCATCACCGCGTCGACCACATTGGAATTCGGTTCGGCCATCTCGTCCCAGCACGCCTCGATCAGGTCCGACCGCGACACCACCGCGCCCGCCCGTGTCGCCAGCAGTTCCAGCACCGCGAATTCCTTCGGCGTGAGCGAACGCAGGATGCCCGCGCGTCGCACCCTGCGGCGCGGCAGATCGATCTCGATGTCGCCCGACCGGAGCAGCGCCGGGGTGGGATGATCGCGGCGACGGCACAGCGCCCTGACCCGGGCGGCCAGCTCGGCGAGCGCGAAAGGCTTGCCGAGATAGTCGTCGGCACCGTGCTCGAATCCGGCTATACGGTCGGACAATTCGTCGCGCGCGGTGAGCACCAGGGCAGGCACCGGGCAGCCACGCGCGCGCAGTGCCGCGAGCAACCGCAAGCCGTCACCGTCGGGCATTCCCCGGTCGACGACGAGGACGTCGTAGGTGTTCACCGAGATCTTCAGATCGGCGTCGACGAGCAGATTCACCAGGTCGACCGCGAATCCGGCTACTCGGAGCCCGGACGCGATCTCCTGGCCCAGTCCTTCGTCGTCCTCCGCCACCAGCACACGCACGAGTAGTGAGAGTAGGGCACGCCCGGCACGGGTTCGCGGCGTGGCGACCTCACGAAAATCTCACGCGCACTGAGGTTCTCTGGTCCTGCCCCGGACACCACCGGGTTGCTACGAAAGGAACACCATGAGCTTCAAGTCCGTCATCACCGCCACCGTGATCGCCGCGGCCTCCGTCGCGGGCGCAGGTCTGGCCTCGGCGGCGCCCGCCGTGCTGCACACCGGTTTCGTCGGCAGCTACGCCACCTTCGAAGCCTGCGCCGCCGACGGCGCCTCACCGACCACCGGCGGCGCGCAGTGGGAGTGCGTCGAGGTGGCCGGTGGCTGGGACCTGTACACCTACTGATCCCACCCACGGCAGTGCCGGCGGGGTGCCTCCGCGCCGGCACCGGGGCGATCCAGTATGGCGATGGTTCTCTACTCACTCGCAACTGTGTGCGGGTGGGATGGCTTGCGGAGGGAAGAAATCTATTCGGTTCGCGTCGGATCGAGGGAGAAGGAAGGCTGCTCCGTGCGTACGGCTCCAGGACGTCGGGAGCAGCAGGTACTGGTTTCCTGATTGCAGGATGAGTTTGAGGCCGTCGTAACGGAAGTGGTAGGCGGCGTCGGGAGCTGGGCAGGTGAGTTCCACGACGCCCGGCGCCGCCAGCCCGAGGCGTTTGTCCGAATAGACCGACACGCTCGGCTGTTCGGCGAACGTTTCGACCTGCTCGATCGCTCGGCCGGTGCCGACGGCGGCCGAGTAATCGGCTACCGCCCAGAAGAGCCCGACACCGACGAGAACGAACACAGCGCCCCATTCTCCGGCGGTGAGGACGTCTGCCGATGATTCGGTGCTGGCCTGATCAGTGCGTCTCGATCGGACGGCGGAAACGATCAGAAAGATTCCACCGACCATGCACAGGCCCGGCGCTCCGACAACCATCCTCAGCGGTGTCGAGATCACGATGGTGAGCAGTCCGGCGGCAACGAGCACGAAGCCGGCGACCATCGATGCGATCACCAGTCTGCGGCGATTCTCAGGACTGATCCGCGGCAGCGCGAATTCCCGGAACATTCTGCGGCAGAAGAGATATGCCGTGAACAGACAAGCGCTCGCCGCGAGCGGGATGAACAGGGAATCCTGACTGCGCATCAAGTAGTCCTGGGTGGTCAGGCCAAGTGTTGTGGCGTTCACGCCGAAGTAGTCGAAAAACCAGTAGGCGTGGGACCAGCCGAAGAAGAACAGCAGTGCGGTGATCAACGTAGTGGGCGCAGCGAAGTTGCGGATCATCAGGCTGAGGCGGGACAGCCCGGTGTCTCCCGGTGCAGCCGAGGTCGAGGCTTGCGGTGGCTGCGCGGGTCGGGGAACACCCGTCGACCGGTGTGTGGCGCGTCCAGAACGCGCGGTCCCGGCGGGACGAAATCCAGAGCCCATATCGTCGTCCTATCAGTTGCCGATCATCCACCGGACGGTGCTGGTGGATGATCGGTGCCGCCGTTCGTGGCTCCGCTGTTGCCGGTGCCCGGGGCCGTCTCACCACCCCCGGACTTGCTGTTGCCAGTGCCCGCACCATCGCCGGTACTGCCGGTGCCGCCGGTGCCGCCCTCGGTCGTGCCGCCGCCAGTCTTGCCGCCGCCCTCTGTCGTAGCGCCGCCAGTCGTGCCGCCGCCAGTCGTGCCGCCGCCCTCTGTCGTCTCGCCACCGCCACCGCCGGTACCGTCTCCGCCGCCGCTGATGGGGCAAGGTTGTTTACCGGAGAGCTGGACCGTCACGGTCGTCCCAGCCTCGACGGTCGCCCCGTCGGTCGGCGAGAATCCCGAATACGCACAATCGGATTCCAGTGGCAACGTGATGGTGTAGGCGAGCTCGACACAACCCGCTGCATGGCCTGCCTCCTGGCAGGCCGACGCGAACGCGGCATCGATGCGTCCCTTCAAGTCCGCGGTGAGCGGAGAACCCTTCTCCTGGAAAGACGGGATTTTGACCGGTGAACCCTTCGCCTGGTTTCCGCCACCCGGCTTATCCGGAGGTGGTGCGCCGCCGGCAGGAGGTGGGGAGTACGGACCTACCGGACCGCCGGGCGCGGGAGCTCCCGCGCCGTCCTGGCCGATCGGTCCACCGGGCGCGGGGCCGCTGCCAGGCGATTGCCCTCCCGGTTCCGATGCCGAATCCGTAATATTCGCGGCTGTCGGTGCGGGTGAGAGCGATTCGGGCGGGGGGCGGACGCATCCAGCCGATACCGTCGCAATCGCGGCCGCGGTCACGATCACCAGCCATCCAGGGGTGATTCCAGCGGCCGAACAAGCGCCGAGACGACCTCGACCGCGCGCCGCGTCACACCGATCGGATTCGCATCGCATCGCCCGCTCCTCTCGTGCAATGAGACGAGAGTGCGCCAAGCAGGCACGGCATGCACGAGTACTCGACTACTCGCTTGCCTTGCTCACGACACGAGTCCGATGAACGTCAGGCGGTCAGGTCATCGTGGTCCGGTCGGACACTCCCCGCCAACCACACGGCAATCCGCAGGTCGCGATGACCCTTGTCACGATGTGGCCGTCGGCGAAGATACTGACCGCGTGTGCTTGCGCCGGGTAGCCACAGGCGCCGCAGGTGCCGAAGTAGTTGAGAATCTCCCGACTGACCCCGGCATCGAAATTCGGAACCGGCTCCACATCGTGCCTTTCAGCGGTAGTAGTTCGCCCATCTCCCGAGAACGACCCGGACGAACGGGCGAATGAAGAACGCGGTCCAGCTCAGTCGGAGGAAAGCGAAGACAGCTGGCCTCCCCGCGATCGTCCACCGGAGAACCGTCGTCCCCTCGGGCGTTTCGGAAAGGTGGAAGTCCATGGTGTAGGACTTGACCAGCAGCGGGATCGAGGTCTTGATGCCGGCCACACTCAGCCGGGTGTGTGGATCGCGGCGGGTGACCTGTTCCGCGGCGGCGAAGACGATGGCGTCGAGGGTGCGGACGGTTCCCGGACCACGTTCCTGGTCATGGTAGGTGACGCCGTCGATCATCGGGATCCAGGTGAAGGCGCCGTCCTCGAGTGCGGACCACACTTCCCACGGCATGGCGGCGAAGTCCTGCTCGACCGACATCTGGAAGGTCGGGCGCCGGGATTCGATCAGCCGGATCGCGTGGTCGTCGACCGGCGGGGTCTCGGCGCCGAGCAGCCGTGCGGCGCGGCGCTGCAGGACGAGCAGAACGACGAGACCGCCGACCGCGGCCACAACGAGGGCCCCGAGTGCGGTGCCGAGGAGAACGAGCCAAACCATGTGCAGCGCAGTCCTTGTCGCGGGAGTGGAGGAGACGGGTTCACGGTGTGGTGCGCAGCATGGGCGAGGAGACTTTGCTCGTCAGCCATCGGTCGCCGGACTTCGCCAGCGACAACGTGATCGACAGCTGACCACGGCGGGGCTGCTGCTGGGTGCCGACGCTGGCGACGGACTGGTCGACGACGACGAGCGCCTCAGCGGTGTCGGTACCGCTGGTGGCGATCGCGCAGTCGACGGTGCCCGCCGTCGACTGCACTCGGCCCTGGATCAGGACTTCGCGCAGATCGGCACTGGTGGACTCGAATTCTTGTTTCCACGCGCCGGTCGCCCGGTCGAGCACGGCGGCGAAGTAGGCGTCGAGATCGGTGGCGTTGTAGGTCGACAGCACCGAGCCGTACGCGCAGGCGGCCGCCCGTGCCTCGGTGCGTGATCGCTCGAGTTCGCTCGCGCGGTGGTTCTGCCAGCCGAAGTAGCCGCCGGCGGCCGTTCCGCCGATGCCGAGGGCGACTGCCAGGGCGACCACGATCGCGGTGGTGCGGTTCCGGCTGGTGGATGGTGGTGCCGCGGTATCGGTTTCCTCGGATTCCGGCGGCGCGGGGGCTGTCGATTCGTCGGTGTCTGTCATGGAGTTCCTTTCGGTAGCAGGGGAATCAACGGCCGGGCAGCGGCACGGATCGCTCGTCGCCGGTGCTGCCCGGCGGCGGTCCGGCGGTGTTGTCGGGCGTATCGGGTCGTGGCGCGTTCGCCGACCCGCGGACCTGCTGCGCGGGATCGCTGGTGATGCAGTAGTTGTAGAGCCGGACGCTGCCGTCGGAGACGGTGGCGGGCGAGACCGGGATGGTGTCGTACTCGCAGAACGGTCGCGGCCAGATGTCCACCATCGTGTGGAAGGCGTTGTCGTGCGCCGGAACTCCGAGCAGGGCTGTGCCCGATCGCAGAGCCGGGAACAGCGCCGTCAGCGCCGGTGTGCGCAGCCGGGCGGCCCGGGTGATGGCGCGCAGGTTGGTCACCAGGTTCGTGATCGGGTCGGTGGTCTCGGCGACCACGCCGCCGAGCGTCGCCAGCTGTCCTGGTCCGAGGTCGAGCAGGCGCCGCAGTTCCTGGTCGGCGGCGGCGAACTGCCCGAACAACACTCCCGACCCCTCGACGAGAGTGCGCAGGTCCGGCTGGGCGTGCGAGGTCGTCTCCGCGATGACGGACAGCTTCTCGACGAGATTGCGGGTTTGCGGAAGCAACTCCGTCATCCCCACCATGGCCTGACTGA
Organism: Nocardia sp. NPDC056541; assembly: GCF_042794235.1. Lineage (NCBI taxonomy): Bacteria > Bacillati > Actinomycetota > Actinomycetes > Mycobacteriales > Nocardiaceae > Nocardia > Nocardia sp. NPDC056541. Next base: position 139,621 of record NZ_JBHTUD010000012.1, on the reverse strand, counting down.
TCCCGCTGATCACGGTGCGCAGCTGGTTCGGCCCGCCGGCCAGCGCCTTGTCGAGTTCGGCGACGATGACGTTCAGGCGCTGCGGATTCAAGCCGCCGATGAAATCGGCTGTGTTGGTGAGGAACTCGTCGATGGTGACCGGCGTCGAGGTCCGGTCCAGCTCGACGACCGCGCCGTCGGCCAGATAGGGGGCGTCGTTGGAATCGGGCCGGATATCGAGGTACTGCTCCCCCGCCGCCGACAACCGGGCCACGACCACCGCGCCGCCCGCGGGAACGTGATAGCCGGCATCGATGTCGGCGACGGCGGTGACGCCGGTCTCGGACAGCTCCAAGGACCGCACCGTGCCCACGCGCACGCCGCGGAACGTGACATCGGAATGCTCGAGCAGCCCGCCGGACCCGGCCAGTTCCACTCGCACGGTGAAGGTGTCCCGCAGCGGATCGACCCGGACGACATCGACGAGCAGATAGCCGCCGCTGACCAGCAGCGTCGTGACCAGGCCCGCGGCCGCGATGCCGTTGACGTGCCGGTTCGCCCAGGCCGCCGCCCGGAGCAGCAATTCGGCAGCGACTTCGAGCGCCACCCCGGCGAACCAGATGCCGAAGGTGAGGACGAGCGCCACGGTGTAGCGGACACCGCCACGGGGGTATTCGTTCATCGCCCGCCACCCTGCAACCGGCCGAGGACCCGCGCGAGGACCTCGGCGAGACTGCCGACGAAGGCGCCGGGGTCCGATCCGTCGGGTAGCCTGCTCCCGTTCGGGTCGGTCAGGGCGCCGACGCTGAGGTAGGAGATCGTCGCCGCGACGGCGAGGCTGGTGCCCTGGGTGGTGGCCAGCAGCGACGGGTTCAGCGCGTGCAGCTGGTCGAGCGCGCCCGCCAGGTTGTCGCCCATCTGGGTGAAGCCGGTCATCAGAGCCTGCACGCTGTCGAAGAGCCCGACGAAGTCGGCGCTGCTGGTGGAGGTGAACTCGCCCAGCGCGCCGAGGGTGGTCGAGACCTCGGTGGTGAGCTCGGTGATCGCCCGGTTGTTCTCGGTGAGCACCGAGATCAGCGGCGGGAAGGTATCCGCGGCCTGGCCGAGCTCGGCCCTGCGCTGGTTGAGGGTGGCGCTGAGCGCGTCGAGACCGTGCAGAACGGCGTCGATCTGGCCGGTCCTTTCGTTGAGCGCGGTCAGGGTCGCGGTCAGTTCGGTGAGCAGATGCGAGAGCTGGGGCCCGCGTCCCGCGAACATCGAGTTCGACTCGCTGGTGATCCGGGCGACCTGGCTGAGCGCACCCCCGTTGAGCAGCATCGACAGCGACATCATCAGTTCCTCGACCGAGGCGCCCGCCGAGGTGTGGTCCTTGTCGATGACGTCTCCCTCGGCCAGCATCGGTGTGCCGGAACGGAGTTCGGGCAGCACGATGGCGACGTAGATGTCGCCCAGCGGTGTCGGCTGACGGAGTTCGGCCCGCGATCCGCGCGGCAGGCGCACGTCCGCGCGGATCTCGAGCTCGACCGTCGCCACGAAATCGGTGGTGTCGAGGCCGGTGACGACGCCGATGTCGGTGCCGCCGGTCTTCACGTGCGCGCGATCGGGCAGGTTCAGCGCGTTGTCGAACAGCGCCCGCACCGTGTAGGTGGGGCCGTCGAGACCGGGCTTGGGCAAGGGCATGGAGTCGACGGTCACCGTGCAGCCGGCGACCGAGCAGGCCGCCACCGCCAGCACCGCCGCACGCCACAGACGCCGGCTCATCGGGTCAGTCCCAGCAGCGCGGCGAACAGCCCGAAATCGGGGCCGAAGTCCTGCAGCCTGCCGGTTCGGCAGCCGTCGGCCCGTAGCTCGACCCGCTGGCAGAACAGCGAGAGCAGCTCATTGTCGAGCAGGCTCTTGTCCGTCAGCAGGTGAAGACGAACGGCCCGGGCTTCGGGGCTCACCGCGTTACCCAGGTTGCCGAGGAACAGCGGGGCGATGTCGACGATCTCGGTGAGTCCTCGCGCGTGGTCGCGCATCTGCGCGGTGATCGTGATCAGTCGCAGCAATGCGTCGGTCAGCGGTTGCTTGTTCTCCCCGACGACAGCGCTGGTGTTGGCGACGAAGTCGTTGATCTGGGTGAGCACCGCCTGCAGCCCCGGGGACTGCTCGCGCATCAGGGTGACCAGCTGAGTGAGCCGGGCGCTGAAGTCGCGGACCGTCGCGTCGTTGTCGGCGAGGATCTGGGTGACGTCGTTGAGCCGGACGATCGCGTTGGAGATCTGGTCCTTGTTGGCCAGGGTCACCTCGAAGGCGCCGGAGAGCGCGTCCAGGGTCTCCCTGATGCGGTCACCGTTGCCGTCGAGCAGCGGGAACAGCACCCGGCTCGCCATCGGACCGTCGGAGTTGTTGCCCGCCAGCGCCTTTCCGATGTCGTCGAAATTGCGGAGAATCCGGTCCAGCTCGACGGGTGTCCTGGTGCGGGCGAACGGAATGTGGCTGCCGTCGAGCAAGGTGGGGCCGCCGGTGTAGGCGGGGGTGAGTTCGATGTGGCGGTTGGTGATCATCTGCGGGGAGACCAGCGCCGCGATCACGTCGGCGGGCAGGTCGACCTCGGGATCGACCACCATGTGCACCTGCACGTACTCGCCCTTGGGGACCAGCTCGGTCACCCGGCCCACCGGCATCCCGAGAACGGACACTTCGTTGCCGACGTACAGGCCGGCGACATTCTCGAAATCCGCCGTGATCGTCTTCTCCGTGCCGAGCAGCCGGTCCGGCAGCGAGGTCAGGCTCTGTGGCAGCGCCGAGCAGCCCGACAACAGGACTGCGACAGCGGCCAGGACAGCCATCCGGACGAATGTCGTGCGCATCAGCGGCAACCTTCCACGGCCTGAACGGCACACAGCCAGTTGTCGGGGAACATCCATGGCAGATAGATCTCCCCGTAGGGGCCGTTTCCGAGAGTGTTGTTGAACTGCCGGAGCGTGACCGGCATGATCTGGAACAGGTTGTCCAGATTGGCTTTGTTGTTCTGCAGGCCCGTCGACATCGTGTTCAGATCGGCGATCAACGGTGCGAGCTGTCCCCCGTTGTCGATGCCCATCGCCTGCAGGTCCTTCGAGACCGCGGCGATACTGTCCAGGAGCTGGGTGACCAAGGATTGTCGTCGGGCGACCGCGTCACCGATGGCCTGACCACGGGTCAACAGCACGAGCACGGCGTTCTGGTTGTCGGACACCACGCTCGAGACCTTGTCGATATTGCGCAGCAGCTGCTCGACCTCGTCCCGGCGATCGCTGATGACCGCGGCCAGCGAACCCACCGAATCCAGTGCCGCCGCGGTCAATTGCGGCGAGTCCCCCATCTGCCGGGCGAGTGCGTCCAGCGAGGCCCGCAAGGCCACGGGGTCCATTCGTTCGAGGTGCTCGAAGGAGTGGGTGTATTTGCCGTCGTTGACGACCTTGGCCAGGTTGTACGGAACTTCGGTCCGGTCCAGGGGAATTCGGCGGCTTTCGGGGGCCGAGACCGCGCCGGGATCGAGCTCGACATGCATCCGGCCCAGGATCGTCGACATCTTGATCGCGGCCTTGGCGTCGTCGCCGATCCGGATGCCGTTGTCGATCGAGAGCGCGGCTTCGATCCGGTCGCCCGCCAGCCGCGTCGACTTCACCGTGCCCACTTCGATGCCCGCGATATCGACACTGTCGCCCTGGCGGAGCCCGGCGGTCTGGGCGAACTCGGCGTACACGGTCCGATTGCCCAGGTCGAACTGGGTGAGCGCGCTCGAACCGAACAGCAGGACCACCACCGCCGCACCCGCGCCGAGGCCGAGCCACCAGTGGCGATTGCCCGAATAGCTCGGTATCGCCTGCCACATTCGCTGCACGACGGACACCAGCGGTCGCAGGAGCTCGGGTGGTCGGGGGGAGTTCATTACCGGCATACCTCCGAATGGGAATTGCCACCGATCTGGTTGAACATCCCGGGCGGAAGCAGCACACCCCACAGCGAGACATCCAGACTGCAGACGTAGGAGTTGATGTAGGTGCCGTTGCCGCTGATCCGGGCGAGACCCGCCAGGACGAAAGGCAGTTCGGCGGCGGTGATGTCGAGTCGTGCGCCGTTGGAGATCAGCAGGCGCACACCTTCGTTCGCGGACTGTTGCGCCTGCGCGAGCCCGGGTCTGATCCGGGTGATGAGATCGGCCAGCTGCCTGGTCGACCCCGACGCCTGGTCGACCGCGGTCGCGAGCGTCGTGCCCTGCTCGTAGAGATCGACCGTCAGCGTGCGGGTCTGGGTGATCAGCGTTTCCAGCTCGCCACTGCGATGGGCCAGACCCTCCACCACGCCACCGAGATTGGTGATCACCTGGCCGAGGATCTCGTCGCGGTCGCGGAAGGTACTGGCGAGCTGCGCCGCCTGGGTGACCAGCGCGCTCAGCGACACTCCGTCACCTTGCAGCGCTTGAATCAGCGTGTGCGACAACGAGTTGATGTCGTCGGGCTCCAGGGTGGCGAACAGTGGTTCGAATCCCGCCAGCACCGTGGACACGTCGAAGGACGATTCGGTGCGCTCGTAGGGAATCGCCCCGTCCGGCGGCAGCCGGTCCCCGCCTCGGTCTCCGGCGGCCAGCGCGACATATCGCTGCCCGATCAGGTTCTGATAGCGGATCAGCGCCTTGGTCGTGGTGGTGAGCTGCTGGCGCGACTGCACACGCAGCACCACCGACGCGCGCCGATCCGCGCCGAGTTCGATGGAATCTACGCGGCCGACCCGGATTCCGGCCATCCGGACGTCGTCGCCCACGCGCAGCCCGAGGACATTGCCGAATGTCGCGGTATAGCGGACGGTGTCGCCGCTGACTCCGCGCTGCAAGGTCGAGAAGATGGTGTAGCTCGCGACCAGTGCCAGTCCGACGAACAGCGTCAGGATCAGCACGGCGGTGCGGGTTTTCATCATGTCAGTTCCCCCCTGGCGCTGGGTTGGAGTAGGTGAGCTGCACTGCACCGTCGGCCAGGACCGGCGTGAGCAGCACCAGCTGCGCGGCGTTCGGCGGTCGCCCGACGAGCGCCTCGATGGCCTCGACGCCCTGCAGGGACGCCGGCGCGGAGGCCGGGGCCGTCAGGCCGGGAATCGCCGGGAGCGTGGGGAGACCGGGAACGACGGCCGGCGGGCCTGCCGCTTCCAGCCGCCGCGGCAGCAGCTGGGTCGGAATATGTTGTTCCGGCGCGGTATACGGCACCGAGGGGCCGCCGCATCGCGGCCCGGCGAGGTTGCCGTAGCGGGGGCAGTCCGCGGCGGTGTACTGGGTGAAGGGCGTGAAGCTCACGTCGACGGCCCAGCGCATCTGCCGGTCGGGTCCCCAGTTGAAGACCGTCGCCAGCCTGCTCAGCGCGGTATTGAGGTTGGCGACCGCGGCGCCGATGGCGCCGGAGTCGGCGGCCAGCGCGCCGAAGGTCTCGTGCAGCCCGCCGACCAGTTCCGGGCCCGCCTCCGGATTGCGTTCGAACAGGGTGTTGGTGACCCCGACCGCGCCGCGGGCGGCGGTCAGCAGCGCGATCAGATTCGCCCGCTTCTCGGTGAGGGTGCGCGCCGCGGTCACCGACGCGACGAGAGTGTCGACCAGCTGCGGCGCCGACTCGTTGACCGCCGACGCCGCGGCGCCGAGGTCGCCGAGCAGGTCGCCGATCCCCGGCGTCGCCCTGACCTGTGTGGTCCAGGTGTCGAGTCGTTCGATGGTGGAGCCGGGCATCCGGTAGCTGGGGTCGAGCGCGTCGGCGAGCGTGCCCAGGACGGTGGCCAGCCGGATCGGGTCGATGGCGTCGAGGACGGTCCGCAGGGTGGTCAGGGTCGTCTGCAACTGGGCGCCCACCTCGCTGGTGTCCTGCGCGATGGTCGCTCCGTCGCGCAGCCGATCCGGCGAGGGTCCGTTGTCGATGAGTTCCACCGCCGTGACGCCGAAGATGTTGTTCGGCACCACCCGGGCGGTGACCGTGGCGGGAATGCGCTGGGCCATCGGCGGTTCGATGCGCAACAGCATGTTCTGGCGTTCACCTCTGGCGGCGATGTCGGTGCGGGCGACCTGGCCGACCAGCACGCCGCGGAAGGTGACGTCGGCGCGCGCGGGGACGCCGTCGCCGGTGCTGGTCATGGCTGCGGTCACCTCGACGGTGTCGAGGAACTTGCCGTTGTAGCGCAGTCCGAGCAGGTAGACGGTGGTGGCGATGAGCACGCCGATGAGCACGCCGAGCAGGCCGAGGCGCAGCGCGCTCGGGCCACGCCCGCTGGGGTCGATGATCATGATCGAGGCCTATCCCGTGATCCTGATGCCCGGGTCGATCCCCCAGATCGACAGGGAGAACAGGAGATTGATGAACACGACCGTGACGATGGTCATCCGGATCGCCCGGCCGGACGCGACTCCGACGCCTTCGGGTCCGCCCGCCGCGGTGTAGCCGTAGTAGCACTGGATGAAGGTCGCCACGGCGGCGAAGACGATGATCTTGAGGATCGAGTAGGCCACGTCCACCGGGTCGAGGAACTGGTGGAAGTAGTGGTCGTAGGTGCCCAGCGTCGTCCCGCCGAGAAAGGCCACGGTGAACCTCGTCGCGATGTAGGCGATGGCCAGGCCCGCGGTGTAGAGCGGCACGATGGCGACGACGGCCGCCAGCATGCGCGTGGTGATCAGGTAGGGCAGCGGCCGGATGGCGATCGACTCCAGGGCGTCGATCTCCTCGGAGATCCGCATCGAACCCAGCTGCGCGGTGAATCGGCACCCGGCCTGGGCGCCGAAAGCCAGGGTCGCCAGCAGCGGTGCCAACTCCCGCGTCGTGGCGAATCCGGAGATCGCGCCGGTGAGCGGGCTCATGGTGAGCAGGTTCAGCGCGGTGTGCGATTCCATGCCGACGGTGATTCCGCCGAACCCGCACAGGATGACCACGACGCCGATCACCCCGCCGCCGACGATCAAGGAGCCGTTGCCGAAGCTCACATCGGTGATCAGCCGCAGCAGCTCCTTCCGATAGTGCTTGAGCACGAACGGAATCGCGGCGATTGCTTGAAGGAACACCAGTCCTTGATGACCGAGGCGCACCGGAACGGTCGCGGGCGCTGCGGCGGCGGCGCGCAGCCGGCGCACCGGACGCAGCAGGGGTGGCACGTAACCCGAGGCCATCTCAGAGCACCTTCGACGGGAACACAGCGTTGTAGAGCTGCGTGAGGATGATGTTGGCCGCGAACAGGACGATCGCGGAGTTGACGACCGCCGAGTTCACCGCGTTGGCCACGCCCGCCGGTCCGCCGCGGGTGTGCAGCCCGGTGTCGCAGGCGATGATCGCCGCCAGCGCGCCGAAGACCGTGGCCTTGACCATGGCGACGACCAGATCGCCGGCCACCGCGAACGAGGCGAAGGTACCGATGTACGAGCCCGGCGTCCCATCCTGGATATAGACGTTGAACACATAGCCGGTCGCGAAGCCGACGAACACGACCAGCCCGCACAGCAAGGTGCTGACCACGACCGCCGCCGCGAGGCGGGGGGCGACCAGGCGACGGACCGGATCGACGCCCATCACGACCATGGCGTCGATCTCCTCCCGGATGGTGCGCGAACCGAGATCCGCGCAGATCGCCGACCCCACCGCGCCGGCGATCATCAGCGAGGTCACGAGCGGGGCGCCCTGACGGATGATTCCCAGTCCGTTGACCGCGCCGATGAAGGTGGTCGCCCCGACCTGGCTGACGAGCGAGCCGACCTGGATCGACACCACCACCGCGATGGGAATCGCGACCAGCAGGGTCGGTGTCGCCGACACACTGGCCATGAACGCGCATTGCTTGACGAATTCCGTGGTGGGAAACCGCCGGGTGAACAGGGCGCGGACCAGTTCGGCGAGTGCCCGGCCGGTCATCAGGACCTGGCGCCCGGCCGTCTCGACGGCGCGTTGCGGGTGTTCGCGCCAGTAGGTCAGCCCGAAGGCGACGACCTGATCACGGGCATCACCGCCTCCTGGCGGAGCTGTTGTCCCGGTATCGAATTCACCAGAAATCCTGGTCGACGGCTGCTGCACGATTGTTCACTCTCGCCGGTTGCTGATGGGTCGGACCGATTTGCTGCCGGCGCGGCTCCGAGGCACGAGCTCGGTGCGACGCCTGGATTCCCCGGAAGTTTTCTACGTTGCCGTAGTTATGAATTACTACGCTAAAGTAGATATGTGGACACTAACAGCGCCGCTCACGCGGCACCAGAGCTTTGGGGGATCATTTCCTGATGAGCATCGAAGAGGGCACCGACGGCGTCTGGCGGATCGCCCCGCCGCAACCTGCCCGGCCGCGGCGTCGCAACGGCCCGCGACTACCGCCGGAGGAACGCCGCGAGCAGCTGCTGGACGCGGCCCGCGAGGTCACCGGTCGTGACGGATTGGCCGAGCTCACGATGCAAGCGGTGGCCAAACAAGCCGGCGTCGCCAAACCTGTGCTGTATGCGATCTACCCCACCGCGCCCCAGTTGCTCGACGCGCTGTTGCGGCGCGAACACACCCGGGGAATCGCGCAGGTCCTCGAGGCATTACCAGCGGATTTCGACGATTCCGACCCGGACGTGGAGTACGAGGAAGCGGTCATCGCCTTCCTCACCGCGGTCCAGGACGATCCGGTTCGCTGGCGGTTGATCCTCATGCCCGCCGACGGAGCCCCTGCCTCTTATCGCGGACTGCTCGCCGATGCCAGGGAGAAGGTCATCGCGCGCTGCGCCCAACTGCTCGAGACGGGCATCGCGCGGCGCGGTGGCCCCAAGGACGTGGACGTCGAACTGGCCAGTCGCGTCATGCTCGGGTTCATCGAATCGCTCGGCAGGCTGGTCTTGTCGAATCCGGAACTCGCTTCTCCCCAAGCACTTCGACCCGCGGTGCGGGCACTGACTCGAACCTTGCCCAAGGACGACACGGGAACTCGGATCATCCCGTCCGGCGGATCGGTGGTCTCGGCCTGGCAGGCCGACAACACGGAGACACTTCCCGACTGACCGGCGTCAGCGTAGCTGGATATCGGAGATCACCAACGGCGGCCAGGCGATGATCTCACCGATCGCCGAGAACAGCTTGTCGAAGCCGTGCAGATCGTCGAGGTGCTCATGGTGGGCCCCCAGCCAGAACAGCCCGATCAGGAAGTACGGCACTCCGAAGGCGATGCCGAGGAAGATGAGCTGGCGAAGGCTGATCCGATAGCCCAGCAGTTCTTTGATCATCAGAACGCACCCCTCACGCGATCTCGCCGAGCACGGCCTGGGACTCGATCAGACCCTGGTCGTCCGGCGCTTCCCCGCGGCCGAAGACCCGGGCCCGCTGCTTGTCCCGCAGCGCTTGATGGGCGAGCGCGGGAATGTCGTAGCCGTAGAGCTCTTGCGCTTGCCGAGGGGTCATCGTGGTCGTGCTCGCGGGCGGAATCTTCAGCAGCACTGGACCCGCCACCGCCACCGTCATCGGCGAGATCAAGCGCAGCAGCTGAATTTGCAGGCGCGCGTTGAGACTCACCAGAGTGAAGGCAACGCTCATCGGCGTCGTGACGAGCGCGTCGAGCAGCCTGCCCTTCGGCAATCCGGCCATCTCCCGCATCCATCGCGGCATGGTGGCCAGGGTGCCCCGGCGCAGGAAGGCGTACACGATCTTGAACATCGGCCGGACCAGGAGCGGGATCTCCGGCATCATCACCTCCGCCTGCAGCAGGTGGCGCATCGCCTTGCGGGCGATGTCGGACCCGATCAGCTGCGGGCGCATCTGCTCGAAGTACTCGCTGATCCCGGCCCTGGTGCGCGGCACGTCCGCCGGGTCACAAGTCTGTAGTTCCGCCGCTCGCGCGCACTCCGCCCAGTACTGCAGTTCGTCGGCCTCGCTGAGCCGGCCGGGACCGTACTTCTCGTAGGCGACGAGGATGGAATGCCATGCCGTCAGGTGGATCCACAGCTGCGACTGCGGATTGTTCGCGTCGTAGGACTGCTTGGTGACGGGGTCGACGCCGATACCCTTGGAGTGGATCTTCACCAGAATGTCGGCCGCGTGCGCGGTCGACCGGCTGTCGGCGAACAGCACCATAGCGAAATATCGCAGCGTGCGGTCGTATCGGGTACGAGGACGGTCGTAGATCGCATGGGTGGCGTCCACCGAGGCCACCAGCGCCGGATCCAGCTCCTCGATCACCACCGCACGCTGGAAGCCGATCGTCAAACTGGTCGGGTAACTCCAGACTTGCCACGCGACCGACTCCGGACCGAAGAAGCCGTAGTCCTCCGCGGGCGTCAGTGGGGGAAGCGACAGCCACTCACGCAAGGAAGCAATTGTTGCCATTGCAGGGTTTCCAATCCATTTTCTACGACTACGTAGAAGTATTACTACGTGTGAGTAGGAATACTAGACCGCTCGCGAGCCCCGCGTCAACGGTTCACGGGGATTTCCCACTCATTGACCCAGACAGCTAAGGCGCGAGCGCACTGCCTAAACAGGCAGTTCCAGCCCTACTCTGCACAAGATGCCCCCGACTTCACGGCCAAATACCTTCCAAAGATCCGATCCGATCCAGACTGCCGCCAACTGACTGAGACAGCTACCCCCGTTTTCGGCATGGGGGGAGATCCTGCGCTGACGCGGGCACGCGGAGAGTTGTCACGATCGACGTCGCTGATTCTCACACTCAGCGAGCAGCCCTCCCGGGGCCTAGACTGATCTGTCACTGTGACAGCAGTCCCCGCCTTCACAGCGGCTCTGCGGCCGAATGCCCCGAACTCGATCGAGCTCGGGGCATCGTCATATCGGCCCTCGCCGCGCCTACGCTTCGCCCTCGGTGGTGACCTCGAAGGTGTTGAGGAAGTTGCAGACGAGTTGGTAGAACCCGACGGTGAGGACGAAATCGGCTAGTTCGGTGACGCTGAACAGTTCCAGCGCTTCGGTCCGAGCCACCGCGCCGAGCGTGTGCTGGTCGAGGATCGTATCCGTCCAGCGGAGCACGGCAGCTTCCTCGGATCGGAGCCCTTCGCCGCCGCCGGTGGCGGCAGCGGCGATCGCGTCCTCGCTGAGCCCGACCGCGCGCGCGAACTTCTCGTGGTGGTGCAGTTCGTAGGGCGCTGCGTAGACGTGGCCGACGCGCAAGATCGCCAGCTCGCGCAGCGGGAAAGGGACAGAGTTGGTTTGCAGCATGGCGTCTGCCATGGTCAGAAAGCTCAGGCCCATGCCGTGGGAGTGAGCGACCATACGATAGATGTTGGCCGTGTGGGTGGACAGCGCTTCTCGGAGCGCGTCGGGCAGGGCCGCGGGGTCGGGGAAGTTGATGGTCGTCATGGTGTTCTCTTCTGTGGTCATGCGAGCTTGTCGACTTCGCCGCGGATGGGCTCGCTGCCGTCCCAGGTCTGCGCGACTTCCCGGATGTAGCGGAAGAATTGGCCTTTGGGGCCGCTGATGTCGGAGATTTCGATGATGTGGCCGAAGGTCTTCTCGGTGTCGAAGTAGGCGAAGCGGCCGAGGTCACCGCCGATCGACCCTTCGTGGCCTACCTCGTAGCCCAGCGCCAGCGCCTTGTCGTAGAGCGCTTGGTAGTTGTCGGTCCAGTAGGCGATGTGCTGCAAGCCTTCGCGCCCGGAGTCGAGGAATTCCCGGTAGAGCGACGGCGCGTCGTTGCGTGGCTGGATCAGCTCGATCTGCACGTCACCCGAATTGGCCAGCGCCACGCTCATTTTCATCGGCGAATCGCTGCCGCGATAGGTGAAGTAGTCGGTCGCTACGTCGTGGACATAGAACCAGGGGCCTACGCCCTGTGCGATCCATCGGTGCATCTCTGCGTTGATGTCGCGTACGACATAGCCCATTTGGGTGACACTGCCGAAGATCCGGCTCATAGCGATCTCGCTTTCTGTTCGAAGGGTTCGCCGAGGCATGCGCCCGGCGAGCTGGATTCAGCGGCGTCCCAGTGCCCGATCGAGTAGGTACGGATCGTGGGCATTGATCAGGAGCAGGTCGGGGTCGGCGGCGGTCCACAGCTCGGCGAGACGTTCGTGGTTGGCCTTGACCCTGGTCCAGTCGGCGGCGATGACACGTTCCATCGCGGTGAGAGCCCTTGGCGCGGAACGGGACCCATCGAGCTGGCCGTGGTGATAGAAGGAATCGCCGACATGCAGAATCCAGCGATCACCGGCGTCGACCGCCACCGCCGCGTGACCCCGGCTGTGGCCGGGGAGATTGATCAGCACGATCCCGGGTGAGATGCCGGTGAGCTCTTCCGCACCGGCGAACCCGCGCCATGACTCCCCCGCGGCCGGTGTGTACTCGACGAGGACCGGGTGGTGGGAGCGCTGTGCGGGGAGGTAGCGGCCGCGTTCGATCAGCGTGCGCGGATGCCGGGAAGCGAAGGCCTCTGCCGCGGTGAGGTGCACCCGGGCCCAAGGGAAGTCGGCTAAACCGCCGGCATGGTCGGCGTCGAAGTGGGTGAGCACGATGTGGCGCACATCGTGGGGATCGAAGCCGAGCCTCTGGATCTGCGTGATCGCGGCCTCGGCCGGGTCGAAGACGGGTCGGACGTACCAGCGGCCCGCACCGAACCTCGGCCCCGGAGAACGGGAGTCCTGTAACCCCAGGCCCGCATCCACGAGCACGAGCCCTCGCGGTGTTTCCACCAGCAGCACGTGACAGACCAGCCCGCCGGGAGTCGCGGGTGGGTGCATGGTTCCGCAGTTGAGGTGATGGACCTTCATCCGCCCAGTGCTGCCTTCATCTCGTCCATCGCCGCGGGATCGCCGCTGAGCAAGGCCGGATCGATGACCTGGATCGGGTGGGTGCCGTCCCAGTTCGCCGCCGCGACCTTGATCAGGTCGAAGACGAACTTCTTCGATCCGCTCAGATCCGAGATCTCGACGACGGTGCCGGGATGATGTTCGGTCTCCAGGTAGGCGAATCGACCTGTCGGACCGCCGATTTCGCCTTCCTGTCCGACAGTGAACCCGGCGGCCAGCGCTCGGTCGTAGAGTTCCTGATAGTTCTCCGCCCAGTAGGCGATGTGCTGCACGCCTTCGTGGCCGGCGTCGAGAAAGTCCTTGTACATCGACGGTTCCGCGTTCACGGGCTGAATGAGCTCGAGCTGGATGTCGCCGCTGTTGGCGACCGCGACATCCATCACCATGCCCGACGGCTCACCGCGATAGGTGAAGTTCCCCGGCCGCAGGCCGCGCAGATGAAACCAGGGCCCGATTCCGCTGTCGATGAATCCGCGCAGGGACGACTCGAGATCACGGACGACATAACCGATCTGGCGAATGGTGCCGAACATGTTGGCCCGCGGTGACGGTGCCGGAGCGGGCCCGGTATGCGCGTCGGCGAAGGACAAGATGACCTTGCCGACCGCCGAATTCCGCCGGAGCCGCTCGGCCGCGTGCTCGGCTTGTTCGGGGGCGAAAACGGCGTCCACGCGTGGGCTGATCGTTCCCGCGGCGACCGCGGGAAGAACCTGCGAGGTCAGCGCGGCGACTACCTCGGCCAGCTCGGCACGGGTGCGGATGCTGAAGGTAGTGCCGAGCAGTCGCTGGCGACGGAAAGCGATCGTGTCCAGATCGAGGGTGGTCGTGGCGCCGGCAAGTCGGCCGATACTGACGATGGCGCCGCCGATCGCGGTGGCAGCGGGCAGCTGCGCGAAGAGTTCACCGCCGACATGGTCGAGGGTGATATCGACGCCGTTGCCGTTCGTCGCGGATGCCACCGCTGCCGCGAGATCCTCACCGGTGGTATCGACAGCGAGGTCTGCGCCCGCGGCGGTGAGTGCGTCTCGCTTGTCCGCGCTGGTGGTGGTCGCGATGACGGTGCTCGCGCCGAGTGCTTTGGCGAGTTGAATGCCGACCAGCCCGATCGAGCTGGTCCCACCGACGATCAGCACGCTGTTGCCCGCGACGAAACCCGCCTGGCTGACCAGCGCGTCGTGTTCGGTGATCAGCCCGATCGGCAAGGACGCGGCCTCCTCGAAGCTCAGCCCCTCAGGGATGGGCACGAGTAACCGTGGATCACACAGCGCGTAGTCGGCGAAGCCGCCGATCGTGATCCCCATGACCCGAGTCCCCGCGCACAGATGTGGTGCGAGCGGACTCGACGTCTCCACAATGCCCGCTACTTCCATGCCCGCGGTGAATTCACCCGGCTGCTGGGAGTTGGCAGAGTAGTTACCTTCCAGGGCGTAGAGGTCGGCGCGGTTCAGCCCGGCGGCCATCACCTGAATGCGGACCGCACCGAGTTGGTGCGGAGTATCGATATCGCGCAGCTGCCAGTGGGGTCCGGCGCCGCCGATGAGTGCACGCATGTGCGGGATTCCTTTCACAGCATTGTGGAATGGCTGGTTGGCCCTGAGGTCACCGGTGCGTGATCGCACCGTGGGTGAATGTCGGTGAGGTACCAGGATTGGTCCACGCCGCTGTCAGCTCGCTCGACGGGAAGAACTGCACGAAGCGGGAATCACGTTGGCTTCGATCGGCCAGCGTCTTCTCCAAGATGATCGAGTTGTATTGATCGACAGTGGTTTCGATGGTGTTGGCATTGAGCACGATCTCCTGTCCCCACTCCCGCGCCCAACGCGCGATCCCGGGCATCCGGGAGAACTCCGGGGTGAGGCATTCCGCAGCGATGACGTTCTCACTGCTGACCCAGACCCCGGTGGAGGTCTGGAGCACCAAGCTCTGGTTGCCGAAGACGTGGCCGGGGGTTTTCACCACCGCGACGCCGGGACCGAGCACCACCGACCCGTCGATGGGCAGGAACGACTCCGGCGACACATCGCGGTAGGCCCCGGGCTGATACCACGGGCGCTGCATCGGGTGCAGATCCGCCATCGCGGCCAGTTCGTCACGCTGCACGATGACCTTCGCGCGCGGGAAAACGGGTTTCGGTTGCTCGCCGAGGTCGGCCTGGTGCGTGGTGGTGCCGATCCAGCGGCGCAGGTCCTGGGTATGCAGGTGGTCGAACATCAGATAATCGACCTCGGCCGGATCGATTCCGAGGCGGGACAGGTGCTCGACCACAGTGCCGTGTTCGGTCACCATCCGTTTCGACACCATGGCGGGGGTCCGTTCGGCGAGCTTGTCGAAGTACGGCGTGTAGCGGCCGAGTTCGACATCGCTGGGCTCGAAGAGCAGCACCCGTGGCGTCCCGTCGCTCGCACGCCACCTGATGACCAACATCCGGTTGGTGATCGCGAGGAACGGCGCTATCGCGCGGGACGCGCGGAACAAGCCGAACCGTGTCGGATACGGCAGGGTGACCAGGTCACAGGTCGTGACGCTGTCGGGAGTGCCGGTTCCGAGGAACTCTTGCCTGAACGCCACCGCCTGGGCCCGGATCGCGGTGAGCCGGGCACCCGGACCACCAGAGATCGCCGAGAGGTCGGTCAGGCTGTCGACCCGCACACCAACACTCGCCAGATCCAGCACATCGCCTTGATGCCAGGGCATCCGCATCGATTTCACCTCACGTCATTAATTCCACGGTGTGGGATTAATGGCAGATTAAACCCACACCGTGGAAATATGCAAGAGTGGGTTTAATGAACGCCATGACCGACGCGACAACAGGCCTGCGGCAACCCCGACGAGGCCGTCCGCCGAAGACTCAGGCCCAGCTTTCACGCACCGCGATCCGCGAGGCCGCGCTCTCGGTCATCGACGCCGAGGGCACAGACGCCGTCAGCATGCGGTCGGTCAGCCGGGTCCTGGGGGTCGACGCCAAAAGCCTCTACCACTACGTCGAGGACAAAGGCGATCTGCTCGACGCTGTCGCCGAGCATGTACTCGAACAACTACGCCCGCCGGAATCGACCGACTCGATCGAGCGCGATATTCGCGCGTGGGCCAACGAATTCCGCCGAATCACCCTCGCCCACCCCCAGGCCGCGACGCTGGTGCTGACCCGCCAACTCTCCTCGACAGTCGGCCTTGCCCCCGTCGAAGGAATCCTTACCGTGCTACGACGCACGGGCCGCAGCCCCGAGGAGGCGGTCCATCTCATGCGCACGCTGCTGGCAACGCTCATCGGAACCTTGCTGCGCGAGGCCGCAGCCGGACCGACGTTCGGGTCGGAAGACCCCACCCAAATCGCCGAGCGTCAGTCCACGCTCGAAGGATCGGGGCTGCCGCAGATCGGACTCGCCGCACCGTTTCTCGCCCGATTCGACCGCGATCGCGAGTTCGACTTCACAGTCGACCTGATCGTCCGGCTCGCCACCACCCCGATATCACCGGCAAGCCCTTGAGCCGCACCGACACCGCCGATCGGCCGGAAGACGTGGGTGATGCGCATCGCATTCGACGTCGCCGAGAACACGACGAAGCAGCGGAACCTGTTCTACCGTAACAAGATTCGAGTTTTCACCGGTTAGCCTTGTGGCCCGGCAACCGACCGTGGCCGGGAGGACCTGATGACAGCGTCACCAACTCGACTCCGCACCCTGCACCGCCGACTACTCGGCTCGGTCACCACACTCGGCATCGTCGCCGCACTCACCGCACCCGGTGTCGCCTCCGCGGCCACCGCGACAGTGGATCATCGCATCACCCGCAGCGACCGCTGGGAGCAGCTCTACGTCTTCTCCCCCGCCATGGGCCGCGTCGTCGGACTCGACATCCTGCACCCCACCGGCACCGCCCCACGCCCGACGCTGTACCTGCTCGACGGCACCGGCGCCGACAACAACCAAACTCAGAGCACCTGGACCCTACGCACCGACGCCACCCGCTTCTTCGCCGACAAGAACATCAACGTGGTCATGCCGATCGGCGGCGGCGGCACCTTCTACACCGATTGGCTCGACGACGACACCGTCCTCGGACACAACCGCTGGGAAACCTTCCTCACCCACGAACTACCACCACTGATCGACCGAGAACTGAAAGGCAACGGCAACAACGCAGTCGCGGGACTGTCGATGGGCGGCCACGCGGCAGCCACCCTGGCCTTCCGCAACCCCGGACTCTACCGAGCCGTCGGCGTCTACAGCGGCTGCCTGCTCACCTCAGGCGTCGGACAACCGATGGTGCGCGCCACCGTCCACAACCGAGGTGGCAACCCCGACAACATGTGGGGCGGATCGCTGGACCCGGGATGGGCAGCCCACGACCCGACCGAACACCTCGACGCACTCCGCGATACCACCGTCTACATGTCGGTCGGCAGCGGCACCCCAGGCCCCGCCGACGTCGACTTCGACCCCAGCTTCTCCTACCCCATCGACCTGTTCGGCGCGATCAGCCTCGAAGAAGGCGCACTCAACTGCACCCGCACCGTCGAAAAGACCATGCGCACCGCCGGCCTCACACCGACCGTGCGCTACACCCTGTTCGGCACCCACGCATGGCCCTACTGGCAAGACGCACTCCACAGTTCCTGGCCGACCCTACGCACCGGATTAGGTCTGTAACCACCTGGGACCACCCGACCAGCGCTGCCGGGCTGGACCGGGTGGTGAGCCGGAAGTCGTTGTCACGGACGGGGTGTTGAGCATCCGCTTCGTTGGCAGTCGGTCCGAACTGCGTCTGCCTGATCTGCGTCTGCCTGATCTGCGTCTGCCTGATCTGCGTCTGGATGGTCCCGAGAAACGAATCTCGGACTGAACTTCGCGGCGGTCGGCCTCGGTGTGGAGGTCGGCCGCTGCGTCTTTGTCCGGCAGTTGGATCCAGTGCACGCAGCGGATCAGTAGAACTGTCACGGATGGCGTGAGTGAGTTCATAGAGCGTGTGCCGCATTCGCAAGTAGGTTCTGAACATGGACAACGACGGACCCAGCCGGACAGCGCTCATCACCGCCTACGCCCGCGCCTATCACCAGGTCGTTGACCGACCGCTGATCTTCACCGATCCTCTGGCGGCACGTCTGCTCGGCGTCACCGCCGAGGAACTGGCCGAATTGGGCACGCCCACAACCGATCACCTCGGTGACGGGGCCAGCGATCGGCCCCGTCGGCTGTTCTTCGCCGCACGCGCACGCTTCGCCGAGGACGTCGTGGCCGCGGCCGTCGCCGCGGGTGTGCGGCAGGTCGTTGTCCTCGGCGCAGGCCTGGACACGTTCGCCTATCGCAATCCGTTTCCGGACTTGCGTGTCTTCGAGGTCGACCACCCCGCCACCCAAGCGTGGAAACGCGAACGTCTGACCGCCGCCGGAATCGACCGCCCTGAGACATTGGCCTTTGTGCCGGTCGATTTCGAAACACAAACGCTGGCAGCAGGATTGGCATCCACCGGATTCACACGGACGGAACCGGCCGTCTTCGTGTGGCTCGGCGTCGTCTTCTATCTGACTCCCGACGCCGCCCACACCACTCTCGAATACATCGCCGGTCAGAGCCAGCCGGTCGAGGTCGTCTTCGACTACCTACAGCCCGCGAACACCGACGAAGACAGTGCGCACCAGCAGGCACGTGCTGATCGACTGGCCGACGTCGGCGAACCCGTGTACAGCTACTTCACGCCCGACGATATTGCCGCCCAGCTGCGAGCCCTCGGCTTCACCAGCCTCGAAGACCACTCCGCCCCCGACCTGGTCACTCACTACCTCGGCGGATCCGCAAGTTTCGGAAGCGAACCGCCCCACGCCCTGCGCGCCATCCGCATGCTGCGCGCGAGCCGCTCAGGCTCGCCCGCCGGGAACTGGTAGCCGCATCGCTGGTCATTCTCCTGACAGCACCGCGCGATCCACCCGGCGCATGGTGGCGTCGTAGGCAGCTCCGGCCATGTCCGGACGGTCCGGGTCGGGCAACCAGGTGCCGGTGATCGTGGCACCGTCGGAGCTGATGGTGCCGGTGTAGGTCATACCCAGACCGGCATGGACGAGGGTGTCTCCTCGACGGCTCCACCGGTAGCTCAGCGGAGCAGCGGAACCGGAATAGACATGCGCGGCGAAGTCCGAGGTGGTTTCCTCCGCCCAGATCAATTCGAGGCTGTGGATCTGCGTGTCACCGATCAGCATGGTGCCGTCGAGCTGCAGGAGCCCGCCATCGAGGATGCGGGTCGCGGTGAGAACCCCGGCGATGTCGTCGTGGTCCGACGTGTGGGTGCGCCCGGTCAGTTCCCAGGAGCCGAGCAGAACATCGAGATCGTTGATCGTCATGTGGTTCCTCGCTCGAGTAGTTGTCCGGCCCTCACCAGGCCATCTCCTACCTAGGTCGAACGGGAGCCGTGCAAATCGACACTCTTACCCGCCACAAGAGGATCCGACCGAGTCCCGTCGCGGTGTGCGCGGCAGCGCCTGGATGACGCTGCCGGCCGAGATGGGACGCTGGGGCAGGGCGCAGCGATCGCGGCCTGTCAGCGACCCGCTGAGACCGCCCCGTCCGAAAAAGTCAGATTCATTCCCCGCATCCTCACCTGACCGCATCGCAGCCACCGGAGTTGCTAGTGGGGCGATGCGGCCGACCGGCGTGGGCTCGAGGTCGATGGAGATCGGCGCGGCTAGGGCAGCGCCGCGCAGTTCACCGGAGCGGGCACGCCGGCGAGGCGATCGACCATCCAGGGCTGCGAACTCGTCAGCGACGGGAAGAAGCCCAGATCGTGGGTGCCCAAGACGCCCGACATCGCGGGCACCGTGTCGTCCGCATCCAGCAGTACCGCCGCACCACCACCACACCATCGCGCGACCAGATCACGCGCGGCGGGGTACGCGGCCTTGTCGTCGTACCTGGCCGAGTAGACGCGCACCGGCGCCGCGGGAGCGGACCCGCCGAGCCGCTGCTCGTCGAACGCCTTCTTCAACTCGGGGGAACCGTCGATCACGGCCGTGAGCGGCCGTCCGCTGGTCGTCCACCGCGCCGTGTCCTGGGGCTGGACGAAAGTCTCGGAGAGACCGCCCCCACACGTGCCGATGGAGTCGTGCAGGATCGCCTTACCGGTGTCGTTGAGCTCGGCGTCGAGTACCGGGCGTGTGTCGGGGTAGTCGGCGGCGATTCCGTTGAGCACCCACGCGATCGCAGGCGCGACGCCGGGGTTACCGTCGCTGCGCACGATGAAATCCTGCGGCCCCACCACCGGCCCGCCCACGTGCACCCCGCGCACGTTGAGTTCGGGTGCGTACTCGGCCTGCAGTTCGCCGGCGGCAGCGGAGGCCATCCCGCCCTGGGAGTAGCCGTAGATGATGACCGGTGAATCCGGGCCGAGCCCCGAACCGGGCAGCCGCAGCGTGGCGCGCGCGGAATCCAGCACCGCGTACGCCTGCGTCCTGCGGTTCAGGAAGTCGTGCACTCCCGGTACCCCGAAGTCGTGATAATCGGTCATCACCACCGGCATCCCGCTCGCCAGGATTTGATAGATCGCGATGATGTCGTATTCGAACACCACGTCGGCAGGCGGCTGGTACCGGATCACCTGCCCCAGCATCGCCGACGGCGAGCAGTCGGCACTTTGCCCCTGTGCGCCGCCCGCGTAGGCCACCAGTGGTCGCGGGCCCGGGCCGGTCCAGGGCTGAGTCGGCTCCAGATAGGTGCCGACCACCGTCTTCGGCGCGCCGTGGGTGTCGTTGCTGGTGTAGACGAGGCGGGTGGATCGTGCCGGTATCGGCCCGCCCGGGCCGGGAATCGTGACCGCCGTCGCCGAACCATCGGCACGGACGATGTCACCCCCCGCCACCTTCAACTGCGGCGGCTGGGCCCCTACCGTCGGTGTGGCCACGACCCCGGCGGCAACGACCACCAGGGTTCCCGTGAGTGCTGCAATCCACGCGCGTTTTCCGCTCTTCATACCGATCCTTCGTGCGAGGTGATCCGTCCAGGGCAGCTATCGAACCGAACAGCACAATCGCCACGGATGGAGCGCAACACCGCTTGTCAGCGGATCGTGAGCAGAAGAGCGTGATGTTCGACCCGACAGATCTAAATCGAAACTGCGGGCATCTCCGTCGAGCACAGAACACGGCACGGACATCACGGTGCCGGGGCCACAGCTTATGTCATGAGGTCGACACCGGTGCACAGACTCCTGCTTCGGCGTGACAACTTCGTGATCAGGCGGCTTCCGCGCGTTCCCGGTCCGGTGTGAACCCCCTGCGGAACAACCGTTTCGCACACTGCGCTGCCAGCCACCTCGACTCAAGGTTCTGTCCACTGTCGGTCGGCGGCCAGCAGTTTCGGGTCTCCGCTGTCTGCCGCGACGGGAAGACTTTTCGGCTGCGACGTACCTCAACCGCCTACCGGTCCGAGTTGATTCGCCCTGCTGAGCTGGGCGGATCGTGGCGTCAGCGGACCCGGTGAGAAGCCCTGCAATTGCCGACAGCTCCAACTCGCCTCGGCGCATTCTTGCCGCGCCAGGAGGCCTCACAGCCGACCAGCGACCGCCCGGCCCGCGGCACGCCCGGAGAAGATGCATCCGCCCAGGAAGGTGCCCTCCAACGCGCGATACCCGTGCACTCCCCCACCGCCGAACCCCGCGACCTCACCAGCGGCGTACAGGCCCTCGACCACCGCTGCGTCCGGCCCCAGCACTCGCGACGAGAGGTCTGTCTCCAAGCCGCCCAGCGTCTTTCGGGTGAGCAGATGCAACCGGACGGCGATCAGCGGGCCTGCCTTGGGATCGAGCAGCTTGTGTGGTGCGGCCACTCGCGTGATTCTGTCGGGCAGGTAGGCACGCGCGGCACGGATCGCCGCGATCTGCAGGTCCTTGTTGAACGCGTTGCCGAACTCGCGATCCCGCGAGGTCACCTCACGCTTCACACTCGCCACATCGAGCACGTTGTCGCCTGCCAGCTCATTCATCCGACGCACCAGGTCGTCCAGGGTGTCCTCGACCACGAAATCGGCACCTCTGCGTTTGAACGCCTCGACCGGACCCGGCGCCCCCTTCTTCACCCGTTCCAGCAACAACCTGATGTTGCGGCCGGTCAGGTCAGGGTTCTGTTCCTGGCCGGACAGCGCGAACTCCTTCTCGATGATCTTCTGGTCCAGGACCAGCCAGGTGTAGTCGAATCCGGTCCGGTTGATGTGCTGCATCGTGCCGAGCGTGTCGAAGCCGGGGAACAGCGGTGGGGGGAGCCGCTTTCCGGTCGCGTCCAGCCACAGCGATGACGGTCCCGGACCGATGCGGATGCCATGGTTGGGCCACACCGGGTCGTAGTTGATGATGCCCTCGGTGTAGTGCCACATCCGGTCCCGGTTGATCACGCTCGCGCCCGCGGACTCCGAGATCGCCAGCATCCGACCGTCCACATGGGCGGGAACGCCGGCCAGCATGTGCTCGGGCACGCGGCCCATGCGCGTGGGCCAATTCTGCCGGATCAGCTCGCGGTTGTGCCCGATACCGCCGGAGGTGACGATCACGGCCTGCGCGCTGAACTCGAACTCGCCCACCGCTTTCCGCGACGACTCGACGCCTCGCGCCGCGTCCGAGGGCTCGAGGACGGTGCCACGCACACCGCTGACCGTGCCGCCGGTGACGACGAGTTCGTCGACCTGGTGTCGAAACCGGTATTCCACCAACCCCTGGTCGACGCCGGCCCGAACGCGAGACTCGACGATCTCGACGATCCGTGGCCCGGTTCCCCAGGTGATGTGGAAACGGGGCACCGAGTTGCCCGGCCCGTACGCGCCGTAGCCACCCCGTTCCGCCCAGGCAACGACCGGAAACGCCTTCCAGCCGCGCTCGGCCAACCAACCGCGCATTTCACCGGCGGCGAATTCGACAAAGGCTTGCGCCCATGCGCGTGGCCATTTGTCCTCGCGCTCGCGGTCGAATCCGGCATTGCCTATCCAGTCCTGGATCGCAAGGTCATATGAGTCTTTGATGCCGACCCTGCGCTGCTCCGGACTGTTCACCAGGAACAGTCCGCCGAATGACCAGAATGCTTGGCCGCCCACATTGTTGATGTTCTCCTGCTCGACGACGAGCACCCGTTTGCCGGCGTCGACCAACTCAGCCGTGGCGACCAATCCGGCGAGTCCGGCTCCGACGACGATGACGTCAGCAGATTCGGTCATCTATTTACGGTAGCTCCGCCTCCCGAACCAAGGGAAGAGGTCCACCCCACGCACCGCCAGAACCCGGCGATATCGCCGTCGGTAGCCGCGGAACAGCGGTTGTGCACAATGTCGAGGTATAGGCTCGGAGCCGGGATAGACACACAGAGGGTGCATATTCTCGGGAGAGGACATCGGTATGCCGGAAGGCACCATCGACATCGACCGCGCGGTAATGCGGTTCGCCACCTTGCTACAGATCCCGACGGTCACCACCCAGGACGAGAAGGACACCGACTGGGCCCAATTCGTGACATTCCGCGAGACACTCGACACCCTGTACCCACTGATTGCCACAAAATTGCGCAAGCAGATCTTCGCCGACCACACGCTGGTCTACCACTGGGACACCGGGTCCACCGCGGACCCGATCGTGCTCATGGCGCACCAAGACGTCGTCTCCCCCGGCGATCCGGACGGTTGGACGCACCCGCCGTTCGCGGGCACCGTCGCGAACGGCGCGATCTGGGGCCGCGGCGCCATCGACGACAAAGGCCCGCTTGTCTGCATCTGCGAAGCCGTCGAAGACCTTCTCGCCCAGGCGTTCACACCCGATCGCGACGTCTATCTGCTGTTCGGGCACAACGAGGAAGTCGCCGGCGACGGCGTCCCCACCGTGGTGGAGTACTTCCGCCAACAGCAGATCGTGCCCGGCCTGGTCATCGACGAGGGCGGCGGCGTGGCGGGGGACCTGTTCCCGATCAAGGAGAAGATCGCCGCGGTCGGCACTGCCGAAAAAGGCATGCTCGACCTCCAACTGTCCGCGGTAGACCCCGGCGGCCACGCCTCCATGCCCGGTAAGCATCCGGCGACCACCCGCATCGCACGTGCCCTGGTAAAGCTGGACAACTTCACCTTTCCGCCCCAGCTCACGCCGCCGATCAGGGAGATGCTCGCCATCATCGGCGCACACTCCGGTGGCCCACTCGGCGCGGTGCTCGCACGAGCCGACAGGCTGCAGTGGCTGACCACCACCTTCATGACCCGTTCCGGTGCGCTGATGAACGCGATGATCCGCACCACCGCGGTGCCCACGGTGCTCGAAGGCAGCAAGGGCACCAATGTCATGGCCGAATCAGCGCGCGCGGTACTGAATATCCGCATCCTCACCGGGGAAACCGTCGCCGGAACCGTCGAACGCGTCCGCAAGCTGATCAACGACCCCGAAGTCCGGCTCGATATTCTCAATTCCTCCGAACCGACCCCGATCTCTCCCACCGAAGGTCCCGCGTTCGAACGGGTCGAACTGGCTGTAGCCGAAACATTTCCCGGCACGGTGACATCACCGTTTCTCGTTGTCGGCGCCAGCGACGCGCGCCACCTCGCCAAGATCAGCGACTATGTCTACCGCTTCTACCCTTTCGAGCTCGACGCCGAAGCACGGGGCCTCATCCACGCCACCGACGAGCGTCTCACCGTCGACGCGCTCGAACAGGGGATCCGCTTCTACGAGGCTGTCCTGCGCCGGAGCCACTGATTCATACCGATCGGACCGCGGCTACGGCATGTCGAACCACCACTCACGGGCGTTGTCGAGCGCGGCGCATCCCTTCGAGCCGATCGAGCAATGCCTCGAGAGATTCTTCGAATTCATCGGCCGAGCGGTTGGTTGCCAGGTGGCTCTGCAGGCGATAGACGTGGGGGTAGTCGGCCAGCTCCGATGATTCGTGCTGTCCGGGCTCGGCGGTGGTGATCGGGCTCAGCTCGACCCCCCTGGTTGCTACCTCGAGGAGGAGGTGGCCGAGCAGGAACGTCGCGAAAGACCGATAGATTTGGACTGCCTGACGATCGTCGAAGCCATAGTGGAGCATGGTTTCGAGGAAGGATTCCATCCAGTTCAGACTGCGCAGCGGCGGGCACAACCAGGGCGCCTGCGGTGGGCTAGAGGCCATCAACGGGAAGACCTCGGGGTGCTCGATCGCGACGCGGCGCACGCCGTGCGCGAGGCGCTGCAGATACCCCTGCCAGCTGCCGCCCTCTTCGTCGGGCTCCATCAGGTTCTGCTCGTAGAGCTGGTCGACGAGGTGATCGACCACACCGGCCAGCAGGTCGTCACGCCCGGAAACGTAGCGGTACAGGGCCATGGCTTCGACGCCCAGCCACGAGCCCAGACGGCGCATCGTGAGATGCCCCAGGCCTTCCTGGTCGATCAGCGCAATCGCTGATTCCAGGATCAGGACCCGGTCCAGGCGCGGGGCGCGTCGAGCGTCCCCGTCCCGTGAACCGTTGTCGCGCAGCTCGGCGCCCGAGTCGATCGTGTCCTCGCTCAGGGCAGAGCTCCTGTCAAAATCTTCCGGCTCTGGTACTCCACCACGCCGCCATAACCCCAGGGTACCGGGATGTTCCGGCCGTTTTCAACGCACCCCGCCCTGCAGATTTCGACACAGTGGTTTACAAGGTAAACGGATATATGTTTATCTTGTAAACGGCAGTCGTGAGCTGCCGTGCCCCGGGTTGCGCTCGCGTCACACGGGGAAACGTTGGGCCGATCGAAGGGACAGACGTGTCTGAGAACGACAGTGGAGTAGGGGCCGGAGTCAAGGGCGTTGTCGAGGGTGTGAAGGGCAAAGCCAAGGAAGTCGCGGGTGCCGTGGTGGGCGACGACTCCTTGCTGCGCGAAGGCCGTGCACAGCAGGACAAGGCCGAGTCACAGCGCGAGGTCGCGGAGAAGGAAGCCGAAGCCGAGAAGGCACGGCTGGAGGCATCGGCCAACGAAGCACGTCAGCGCGCCGCCGAGCAGGACTGACAGCTCGCGTATTCGGGCCCGGCCGGTGGACCGGCCGGGCCCGTCGGCTCAGCGATATGGGCGGGCCGTGATGACACGGGCCGTTCGGTTCGGAAATAGGGAGTGACGTGATGGAAAAGCCTGCGATGCTGCGGATGGACAGTGCCGCGCGAACGACACCGGGCTACTCCGACCGGCAATGGGCGGTGCGTGAGGCGGTGCTGAAATGGGCGCACAACGAAGATGTCCTCGACAACCCGGTGCCGGTCCTCGGCGCCTTCGTCGTCGGGGCGTCGGTCTGTTGGCCGGGAGAATCGCTGACCGAGGACGAGGTAGTTCGCGCGTCGCTGTGGTTGACGAGGATGGGGCTGTTCAACTCCATCGATCGCGACCCGGCATTCGGTCACCGCGCAACCATCTACCGCCCTCGGATCACCGCCGAAGGAATCCGCGTCGCGCGCGGCCCCGATGGAGTTCGCGGCGTTTCCTGGCCAGGCGTCATCATTCGCCCGCCCCGTCGGCCGATGCCGCCGCCGCGCGATCTCACTCCTCCCCCGCAGCCCACCGGGTAGACGTCAGCTGCCGCGCGCATCAGTTCGCCACGTGCTGACAGGATTTTGACCTGCGACCACCTGTCGAACCGGATTCAGTTCCGTCAGGGCAGAATGCCCCTGCTCGACAGCCGGGCCACGACATAGGCTGGACTGATGGCACGGCTGCCGGAATTCAGGAGCGAGCTGGTTCTGGGTCCGTTGCTGCGTCACGTCGGCGAAGGCGACGCCACCGTCTGGGTCGAGACCTCCGCACCATGCACCGTCGAGGTCCTCGGCCATTACGAGAACACCTGGACCATCGCCGGACATCACTACGCTCTCGTCCTGATCACGGGACTGGCGGCCGGTTCCGTCACGCGGTACGAGGTCAGTCTCAACGGCAAGCGCGTCTGGCCGCTGCCCGACGCCCCGTACCCGTCCGTCATTCGCACGCTCAGAGGCGACGCCGATCTGATCCTCGCCTTCGGCTCGTGCCGATTCGCCACACCGACCGCGACGCAGGACAACGACCACTTCGACGCCGACGCTCTCGACGCCTATGCGCGGCGAGTCATGCAACGCCCGCCCGAAGATCTGCCCGACGCATTGTTGCTGGTCGGCGACCAGGTTTACGCCGATGAGCTGTCCCCGGAGATCCTCCGTCGCATCGACGAGGTGCACGACCTCGACCAACCGCCGGGCGCCCAGATCCGCAACTTCGAGGAGTACACGTGGCTCTATTCCGAGTCATGGTCCGACCCGCAGGTGCGCTGGCTGCTGTCCACGGTGCCGTCGTCGATGATCTTCGACGACCACGACGTCATCGACGACTGGAACACCTCGACATCGTGGCGTGACGAGATCGAGGCCACCGATTGGTGGGAGGAACGCATCGTGGGCGCGTTGTCGTCGTACTGGATCTACCAGCACCTGGGCAACCTCTCGCCCGCTGCCCTGGCCGAGGACGAGCTCTACCAGCGGATCCGATCCGAGGGCGGCGACTGCGCGGAGTTGCTCCGCGATTTCGCGTCCGCAGCGGACGAAGAAGCCGACGGCGCCAAGGGAGCGCAATGGTCGTATCGCCGCGATCTCGGCACCACCCGGCTGCTCGTCATCGATTCCCGGTGCGGACGCATACTCGGCGGCGGCACGCGGTCGATGGTCTCCGAGCCCGAGTTCTCGTGGATCGAACGACAGACCGAGGGCGACTACGACCACCTGCTGGTGGGGAGCTCGCTCCCGTGGCTGCTGCCGCGTGCCCTCCACGACCTGGAGTCGTGGAATGAGCGCATGGCCTCAGGGGTCCGCGGCCGACGTGTGGCCGGATGGTCCGAAAGATTGCGGCGCTCAGCCGATCTGGAACATTGGGCCGCGTTCCGAGAGTCATTCGACCGGCTCGCCCAACTCGTCGCCCGCGTCGGGCGCGGACAGTGCAGCAGCCCGGGGGGACGGGCGCCCGCCACGATCTGCGTGCTGTCCGGCGACGTTCACCACGCCTATGCCGCGCAAGCGCAGTTCCCCGACGCCGTGCGATCCCGGGTCTACCAGCTGACCTGTTCGCCGATGCACAACTACGTTCCGACCGCCATGAAGGTGATCTTCCGGGTCTCGTGGAGTCGGGCCGCCGAACGGGTGACGCGTTTCCTCCTGGACCGAGTGTCCACCGTTCCCGCGGTGTCGGTCGAGTGGAGTCGGGTCACCGGCCCCTTCTTCGGCAACCAGATAGCGACGCTGCATCTACGCGGCCGGACCAGCCGCCTCGTGCTGGAGCAGGTGAGCACCGACGGCGGCCGTCCACATTTGACGACGGTCGCGGACGTGGTGCTGTCGGGTTGTGGAAATCGCCGTGCACACCGGATCGGCGGCATCGAAACGGCCGGGTGAGCAGGTCGCGTGAGTCGACATGCCGCTCGCACTTCCGCTACCGGTGGTTTCGCCTGCGCGGTCCAGTACGCGAAAGCTCCCGATGAATGGGAGACCCCGTCTTTGATTCGGGCAAATAGCTGCTTCTGTGAGACGCGACACTCCGAATTCCGGTTCTTCGACATACCGGAATTGGCGTTCGCCACAATGAAAGGCATTCCCACCCATGCGAATCCGACCTCTTCGATTGTCCATTGCCGTGATGGCGGTCGCGGCCACAACCGCTACCACCGGCGTCGCGTCCGCCGATATCGACTTCGGCAGTTCCGGCAGCAGCTCCGGCAGCAGCGGCGACATGGTCATCACCCTGGTGCGCCATGCCGAGTCCCTCGGTAACACCTCCGGCCTGATCGACACCAAGGTGCCCGGACCCGACCTGACCTCACGCGGCCGGACACAGGCAGACAATCTGGCCATCCAGCTGGGCGACAAGAACTACGACTGCGCCTTCGCATCCAACATGGTGCGTACCGAGCAGACCGCGGCACCGACCGTCGCCAAGCAGGACCTGAGCCTCGGCATTCAGCCCGGTTTCCGGGAGATCGAGGCAGGCCAGTACGAGGGCACCCCGGAGGCCGAGGCGATGTCCGGGTACCTACAGGCGCCGATCAAGTGGCTCTCCGGCGACCTGAGCGCACGGATTCCAGGCTCCATCGACGGCAACGAGTTCGACGGCCGCGTCGATCAGGCACTGCTCGATGTGCAGCGCCGCGGCTGCGCCAACCCGGTGATCTTCTCGCACGGCGGCACCATCATGTTCTGGTCGATGATGAACGCCGCCAACGCCGACAAGAGCAAACTCGGCACCGATCCGATGCGCAACGGCGGCCGCGTCGTCCTCGAGGGCAGCCCGCAGAAGGGCTGGACGATTGTCGAGTGGGTCGGCCACCCGGACCTGGGCTGATTCACCCTTCCGTGCCCCGGATGCCACCGACACAATCGATGGCACCGGGGCACGGTCGTCTCTCAGCACAGGAGCGCCCGTGGCGCAGTCGTCCACCACGGCGGGGCACTGGCATAGTCAGGGAAGCGCCGGCCGAGCGCACGGTCGACAGCGCTGATGCTCGCGCGACGGTCACCGCCGAAGCGCAACCACCCGCGCCAGCGATACCCGTCCAGGTCCAGGCCGGACCGTGGTGAACCGAAGGGATTTCTGTCCATGACCGTCGTGAAAGTGCAACGCAGCATCGACGCCCCGATCGAAGCGGTGTTCGACGCCTACACCGACCATGCGGCGCTGGCGCTGGTGCCCGGCATCGTGTCGGCCACTGTGGTCCGGCCCGGCGACACCGAACCGAACGGGCTCGGCGCGATCCGCGAGGTGAACGCCGGCATCGCCTGGTTCCGGGAGGAGATCACCGCCTTCGACCGGCCCGTCCTGATGGAGTACAGGATCCGCAAGGCGCGGCCACCGTTGCAGCACAAACTCGGCCGGGTCGAGTTCGAGTCGACCTCGCCAGGCACGACCCTTGTCACTTGGACATCGGAGTTCGATTCACCCGTGCGAGGTATCGGATTCGTGTTCGGTCCCGCCGGCAAACTCATCGCGTCGGCCGGGTTCAGCTGGGTCTTGAAATGTCTCGACAACCGCATCGGGTCCTGACTGTCACCAGCGTCGCGGATCCGGATCCCAGTTCCTCGGCGTGATTCATCGGTGCTCCGGATTGTCGAAGTCGGGCCTGCATCCGGCGTCCCACTCGCTGCGCTGGTTTCCGAAGGCCGGGATTCCGCC
The DNA here is from genome assembly GCF_042794235.1 of Nocardia sp. NPDC056541. NCBI lineage: Bacteria > Bacillati > Actinomycetota > Actinomycetes > Mycobacteriales > Nocardiaceae > Nocardia > Nocardia sp. NPDC056541. The sequence continues at coordinate 109,746 of NZ_JBHTUD010000012.1, read as the reverse complement.
GTTGCGCCGCAGCATGGCCGCCACGTGCATGAGGTTGAAGGTCATGAACGACGTATTGCGGTTGGTGAAATCGTTGTCCGGTCCGCCCGAATCCGGATCGAGATAGGACGGACCCGGACCGACCGACCCGATCCATCCGGCATCAGCCTGCGGCGGAATGGTGTATCCGAGGTGCTGCAGGCTGTAGAGGATATTCATCGCGCAGTGCTTGATACCGTCTTCGTTACCGGTGATCAGACACCCCGCTGCCCGCCCGTAGTAAGCGTATTGACCGGCATCGTTGAGCAGCGACGAGCATCCGTAGAGGCGTTCGATCACCCGTTTCATCACCGAACTGTTGTCGCCCAGCCAGATCGGGCCGCACAAGACCAGGATGTCGGCGTCGAGCACGCGCGCGAAGATCTGCGGCCATTCATCGGTCGGGGCTCCGTGCTCGGTCATGTCAGGCCACACTCCGGTCGCGATATCGTGGTCGACCGCGCGCAGCTCCTCGACTTCGACACCGCGCCGACGCATGATCTGCGCACTCAACCGCACCAGCCCGTCGGTATTGCTGGGCTCGGGCGAACGTTTGAGCGTGCAATTGATGAACAGCGCGCGCAGATCGTCGAAGCGCGGGCCCGGTTCGGTCACCGCCTCGGGCCCGGTCATCGCCTCGGCCCGACTCGAAGGCCGAGCACCCGGCAGAGCAGTGGGCGGTGGTGGTCGCGGGGGTTGTGGTGCGGCACTGGTGCTCCCATCTCTTTGGTGTGACTGTTCGATCACTCGAGTCGCTGGAGCGCGGCGGATTTCGTCGCGAACGAGCGACGGCGGCGTGTCGGTCAGTCGGCGAAGATGCCTTTCAGCATCCCGGTGGCCTGACCGACCTCGATCAGGTAGCCGTCGGGGTCGCGCAGGTAGCACCGTAGTTCGGCCTTGCGGTCCAGCGGCTCGGTCAAGAACTGTCCGCCTTTGGCGGTGACGTCGGCATAGAAAGCGGCGATGTCGGCGACCCGCACGTTGAGAAACGACGAGACCACCTCGCCGGCCGTCGGCGGTGCCAGCGTGATGTCGGGCTTGTCCGGGGTTGGTCCACCGCCGGGATTCATGATGATCCAGCTGTTGGCGACCTTGACGATAGCCGGATTTTCCGCGAGAACGACCTGGCCGCCGAGGATGTCGGCGTAGAAATCGCGCGAGCGGACCACATCGCGCACGGTCAGGAAATGGGTGAGGATCAGACCCTGTTCGGGTGCGGGGAGGTCTGGGCGACTGGTCACGAGGGCTCCTTCGGTTCGAGTTACCGTGCGCGTTCCCACTACCGATCTGTTGACACACTCACTGCGCCGCGGTGCGACCAGCGACTGCCCGGCCCCGCCTGGGAACGACACTCACGCCGCAGGCTTGGTCAGGGCCGCTGGGATACCCGCTCTTCGCCGCCGCCGCGCTGTGGAAGTGGGCGAGCTTCAACGGCTCCCTGGACGACCGGTGCCGGGCTCGTGCGCATCAGCCACAGCGCAGCGGCGAGCGTCAGCACCCAGCCGATCACTTCGATGAGCAGATGATCTGTCGCATCGGGAACGGATTGCAGCAGGTACACCCGGACACTGTTGATCGCTCCGTGCGTCATGACTGCCGGCCAGACACTCCCCGACCGCCAACGAAGTGCTAGAAGCAGCGGCGCCCACGGCAGCATGCCCGCGAAATAGATGACGATGTCCCACGGTGGGCGGTCTCCGATCACGGCGATCACCGGCAGGTGCCAGACGATCCAGACGACACCGCTGGCAAGGGCCAGCGGCCAGAATCCCCATGACGCGGCGCGGGTCGCCAGCCAGCCGCGCCAGCCGAACTCCTCTCCGATGGCGAAGACCGACTGCAGGAGGAAGACCGGAACGACCCACACTGTCGCCGCCAAGATCTGGTCGAGCGGGTTGAGCGGCCAGATCCCCGATGCCAGTGCGATGCAGGCCTGGATGGCGGCGATCGCGGTGATGAGGCCGATGCCGATGCCTGCCCACTTGGGTGTGCCGCGCCACCCGGTTGCGAAAGTTTCGCCGAACGTTCCGGGTCGTCGGGCGAGCCACATGATGATCGCCGCGAGCAGCGGGGTCATTTGCAGGATCGGAACGATCAGGTTGTCGAAGTCCGTGGAGACCAGCCGAAAGACCATCGGAACGGACAGCGTGTAGCACAGCACGATGGCGATCGCGAAGAACCACGCGACGTCGAGGAAATTCGATCCGGTAGCACTACCGCGCGCACGGACTGTCGTCATGACTGCTCCTCCTCGCGCTCGGTGCGCGGGTCGATGGGCTGGACCGGTACCACCGGCGCCTGGCCGGCGAAGGCCGCCAGCGTCCGGTCGATCCATGCGATGACGTCGGCCAGGATGGCAGGCCCCTCGGCTTCCTCCTCCAACCCGTGGTAGACGCCCGGACAGGTCCTCAGCGTCGCCGACGACACGAGGTCGACCACCCGGCGGCTGGCGGAGAGCGGATTGATCAGATCGGCGTCGCCATGAACCACGAGTAGTGGTACCGCGACTCGGGTGGCAGCCGATGCCACGCGATCCATCTGTGCCAAGACATCGATCGCGAAGCGTGCGGTCGCTCGCCCATGGACCAAGGGATCGGCGTACCGTTCGGCGACGACGCCGGGGTCGCGATTGACACGCTCGAACCGCAGCCCGTTCGGCAACGTCAGGGTGGCGAAGGCGCCGCCGAGGCTCCTGACCACGGCCACCTTCAGCCGCTGATTCCGCAGCTCCGAGTCGAAAGCGGGTCCGGTCACCACCACCGCGGCCACGTCCGTCCCCGGCCGGTCCGCTGCGTAGTGGAACGCGTAGAGCCCGCCCAGGCTGTGGCCGTACAGCACGACCGGCGCGCCGCCCGTTCGCGCACGCTCGTGTGCGATGAGATGGTCCACGGCCCGCGCCGTCGACTGGTATCGGACGTCGCCGCGGCGTCCTTCGGATCGCCCGAATCCTTCGTAGTCCATGGCAAGCACGGAGAAGCCGGCCGCGGTGAACAACCGAGCCGTGCTGTCGTAGCGGGCGGCGTGCTCGCCGAGACCGTGCATGATGACGACACTGGCCCGAGCGGGCCCGCTCGGGACCCAGTGGAGTGAGGTGAGTCGGGGGCCGCCGCCGTCCGGTGTGAAGGAGTCGAAGATGGGTGATGTGTTCACGAGCAGTTCCTTTCGGGTCTGCTCGAGCCTCGCCGCTTCGCCCCGGTCCAGGATTGGACCAACCTGCTAGGTCGGCAGGATCTCCCAGCGGATCGTGCTGAACGCGGTGGGAGGGCCGCCGAAGGTTCGGCGACACGTCCTCGTGAGATGGGAGCTGTCGGTGAACCCCGCCAGGTGAGCCGCATCGGTGAGCGTCCGGCCCTGTGCAACCGCTGCGGTCGCCCGGAGCAGCCGGAGCCATCTCACGTAGGCCCGGAAGGTGATTCCGAGGTCCTGGGCGAAGAGATGGGACAGCCGGCTCTCCGACAGATGAACGGTCGCGGCGAGGTCGCGAAGCCGGATGGGTCGTGAGTCCAGCTCGGCCTGAAGGTGGCTGCGCGCGGCGGCGACTCCCGGATGAAGCGGGTGCGAGGTGTTTCCGGGAGAGCGCAGGCGCCCCTCCACGTACGCGCTGTGCCCCGTGATCAGGGTCTGTCCCGCGTGATCCCAGGCACGAGCGTGGGACGGATCGTCGACCAGCTCGATCAGCTCGGCGCCCAGAGCTGACTCGGGCTCGACGTGCGCCACGACGCCCCAGGCGCCGGCGGCGCTGAACGCGTGCGACTGATCGGCGGGAACGATCGCCGCGTTCGTCCGTCGCTGACGGCCCTGGAGATCCTCGATGACGAACGTCCCCTGGTGGGCGACGGCGACCTGCACGGAGTGGTGAGAATGTCCCGGCAAACTTCCCAGCGGACCCTCGATCTCGAGTACACCGGGACGCAAGCGCCCTGTGCCGGACCACCGTGAGATCAATGGCTGTCGCTCGTCCGACGCGTGCATCGGCTGAAATATACGCGGCACGGGAGCGCTCCGACCCGGCCGCGAAACGGCGGCCCCTGAATCGTCACCATGGATGGCCATCTGGCGGGTGCGAGGCGGACTGATTCTGGCCAGCGATCGGGTCGATCTGCCGACCATCCCTGCGGGTCCGCCGCCACGCCGGAGCTTTGACCCCGGCGCAAAGCCTGTCCGGAACCGGTCACGCGCCAGGATCGATAAGGATCTTGCCTTCCACCTGCCCGGCGGCGAGCCGATCCAGTGATGCGCCCAGATGCGCGAGTCCTACCGGGGATTCGGCGAATTCGGTGCCGAGCAGCGGGTCTGCCGCGAGGATGTGCAATGCGGCGGGGAGGTCGGTGTCGCAGACGTGGGCCAGCGTCGTGTCGAGGGTGATCTCGCGGAAGATCATCGAGTGCATGTCGAGGGCGGGCTTGTCCTTGGGGATGCCGACGGCTTGGACACGGCCGCCGTCGATGACCATCTCGAGTGCCGCCGCCAGCTGGCCGGGCGCCCCGCTTGCCTCGATCACGACGTCGGGTTTGCGGCCGTCGAGTGCGTCGGTGACATCGGCGGCGACGGACTCCGACGGAGCGAGGGTGCGATCGGCGCCCAGACGTTGCGCGCGGTCGAGGCGGCTGCCGGGGAAATCGATGACGGTGATGTCGAACTCGCCGAGGTGTCGCAGACCGGCGAGGACGAACGAGCCGATCGCGCCGGCACCGATGATGACGACGTTGTCGCCCTCGCGCGCACCGGACCGGCGAGCCGCGTGGATGCCGACAGACAGGGGTTGGGCGAGTCCGGCGTGGTCCAGGGACAACCCGGTGGGCAACGGACGCAGTGTCTTCGTCGGGACGGCGACGAATTCGGCCATCCCGCCGTGGACGTTCAGCCCGAGGGTTCGGTACCGCGTGCACTGGTTGGTTCGGCCTTCGCCACATCGTCGGCATTTGCCGCACCAGACACCGGCGCCACTGGCGACCAGGCTGCCCTCGGTGAGTCCGGAACCCGGGTCGGCCTCGACGATCTCGCCGACGAATTCGTGGCCGGGGATGATCGGGCCGAGGTGCCCGCTGTGGGGGTGGCGGCGTTGCACGGGAAAGGTTTTCGGTCCGGCGGTCCACTCGGAGGCGTCGGTCCCGCAGATTCCCGAGCGCAGCACCCGCAGGAGTGTTTCCCCGGTGCCCGGAGCGGGGATGTCGACTTCTTCGAGTCGGATATCGCGGGGGCCGTAGTAGACGGCGGCTTGCATCGTCGATGGCACAGCAGTGTTTTCCTCGTCGAGATAGTGGACAGGGTTCGGATGCCGACAGATGGTCTGGGTCGCCACGGGCGACCCAGACCATCGGCGTCACACCTTGACGGGTTCTCCGTCGCGTGGGTCGGTAACCGGTTGGGCGACAACGTCATCGGTGACAGTGCTGCCGCGGGGCAGGAACAACGCCACCACCGCGGCGAGGCCGAAGAAGCCCGCGCACACGATGAGACCACCCTGGAATCCGATGCTCGCCGCCAGTCCGGCCAGAGCGAACGGCGCCAGCGCCGACACACCACGGCCGACGTTGAAGCAGAAGCCGGCACCCGTCGCGCGGGCCCTGGTCGGGAACAGTTCCCCGAGGTAGGAGCCGAACAGGCCGAAGAAGGCGGTGAACGCGCCGAACAGCGGTCCCATCCACAGCAGGGCGGTTTCCTGGGTGGTGAGTGCGTAGATCGGCAGGGTCAGCGTGACACCGAGCAAGGTGATGATGATCGTCCGGTGACGGCCGATGTGATCGGCGAGGTAGCCGAAACCGTTGTAGCCGACGAACATTCCCAGATTCAGCATCGTGATGAACAGCGCGACCGAGGTCGTAGCCAGACCACGCTCAGTGGTGAGGTAGGTGGGCAGCCAGGTCATCGAGCCCCAGTAGCCGAACAGCGCGAGAGCCGCCATGAGGGTGCCGAGCAGTGTCCTGCGGCGCAGGGAGGAACCCAGGACATCGCGCACAGAGACGACATCGTTGGCGTTGTCGGCCTTTTGAGCTGCCCAGGTGGCGGATTCGGAGAAGAAGATCGCGACGATCGCGATCGGCAGCACGACCGCGCAGCCCGACACCAGGAACATCAGTCGCCAATCCGGCAGGAACCAGCCCGAGATCGTGGCTGCCATCGCACCACCGGCGGGGAAGGCGCTGATCACGAATGCGGCTGCGCGACCACGGTGCTTTTCGGGCCACGTCTCGACCACGTAGGCCGAGACCACGCTCCAGACAGCGCCGAGCCCGATACCGGCGAGGAACCGCAGCAGCAGGAAGACCTCATAGCTCGGAACCACGTAGATCGCCGCGGTGAAGATGCCGAAGATGCTCAGCGCGGCGAGCAGTGCCTTCTTGCGCCCGAAGTTGTCGGCCACATACCCACCGAGGACGCTGCTGACACCGATGCCGACCAGGGTGGCGGTCGCCAGCAGGCCGCCCTGGGTGATCGTGATGCCCAGATCCTTACGGATGGATGGTAGCGCCATGGAAAGTAGGACGATTTCCAAAGCGTCGAACAGGTAGGCGAGGAAACACCCGCCGAGCACGATCCAACGTGTACGTCGCATCGTTGTACCTCCAGTGTGAGCTGCTGGGGGTCGTGCCCGGGCAGCAGTGATCTTCGAATTGCAGGGAACGGGTGTTCGCTGCACGGGTGGAACCGGCACCGAGTCATCGCCTGCCGGTGTGTAATCCGGCGACAGGCATGGCGGTGCCGTTCGATCCGGACCTCGACGGGTCCGGTCGTGTGTGTGACGGGGCGCTAGCTGCCGTCGTGGGTGGCCAGCACCAGGTCGAACGTGATGCTCGTCCAGCCGTCCGGCGGATGCGTCCCGTCAGGAGCGGTGGTGTCGGCGTGGTGGACGGCCTCGACGACGAGGTTCTCCTTCACGCCGAACACCGCGTCGCAGTCGAGGTAGGGGTCGCCCGCGACGAAGATATGGGTGATCAGTGGCCGGAAATCCGGTGCGGTGACCATGTAGTGCAGATGCGCGGGGCGCATCGGGCCGCGGGCGGTGGCGGTCAGCAGGTCGCCGACCGGGCCGTCGTGGGGAATCGGATACGGCGCGGGCAGTACCGACCAGAATCGGTATTCGCCGTTCGCACCCGAGCGCAGCCAGCCGCGACCGGCCGAGCGGTCGTCGGTGTACTGGACGTCGTAGAAGCCGTCGGAGTCGGCTTCCCACACTTCGATGCGCGCCCCCTCGATCGGTTCGCCACCGGTGGTGCGCACCTGGCCCGAGACGTAGCAGGGTAGGCCCTTCGCGCCGCGGGCGATATCGCCCCCGAGCGGAATCTCCGGTGCGGAATCGACGAAGAACGGACCGAACACCGTCGACTCGGTAGCGCCGGGCTCGGCGGGTTCGTTGATGGCGACCGTGAGCATCGACAGGCCGAGCACATCGGAGAGCAGAATGAATTCCTGACGCCGACTGTCGGTGATATGTCCTGCGCGAGTGAGGAATTCGATAGCCGACTCCCACTCGTGTTCGGTGAGCCGAACGTCGCGGGCGAAGGAGTGCAGGTGGCGCACGAGACTGTGCATCACTTCGCGCAGCCGAGGATCGGGGGTGGCGTCGAAGCTGGCCAGCACCTCCTCGGTGACGGCTTGTTCCTTGTCGACGGCGGTAGCCGGGTCGCCGCTCATGCCGTCGGCCCGGTGGGTTCGGATCCCGCCCACGCGCCGTGCAGGATCGCGCGGAGTCCGTCCGGAGTGACGGGTGTGGGGTTGTCGGCGGGAGCGATCGCCAGGATGTCGTCGATCACGTCGTCGATGCCGGACTCGTCCATGCCGAGCTCACGTAGCCCCGCCGGTACACCGACCTCACCACCCAGTTCACGCAGTCCGGCGACGATGTCGACTCGCCCGAGCGCACGGCCGATCCGGTCGGTGGCCTCGCTCGCGTTGGGAGCGTTGTAAGCCAGTACGTAGGGCAGCACGATGGCGTGGGTGTGGGCGTGGGGCAGGTCGAACGCCCCGCCGAGGACGTGGCAGATCTTGTGGTGCAGCCCGGATCCGGCGACGGCGAACGCCGATCCGGCCAGGTAGGCGCCGAGCAGTAGTTCACCGCGACTGGCCAGGCCGGTCGGGGTGGACGCGATGGTGGTCAGCCCGTTCACCAAGTGACGGATGCCGTCTTCGGCGACCGCGCTGGACACCGGGCTTCGCCGTGGCGCCCAGAAGGCCTCGACACAGTGCGCCACCGCGTTGAGTCCGCTGGCGACCGAAAGTTCCACCGGCAGAGTAAGAGTCAGCTCCGGGTCGTAGACGACGGTCTTGGGCAACACCCGCCGATCGGTCCCGGTGGTCTTGCGCCCACGCTCGGTCAGACCCCACACCGGGGTGACTTCGGAGCCGGCATAAGTCGTCGGCACAGCGAGCACCGGCAGACCGGTGGTCAGGGCGACGATCTTGGCCGTTCCCGTCGTCGAGCCGCCGCCCACCGACAGCACCACGTCGGCGTCGGCGTCGAGTGCGACCTTGCGGGCGAGCTCGGCGACCTCGGCGGGCACATGGGGACGAACCTCGGAGAAGGTCGCGACCACCCGATCGGCGAACGGTGCGCACAGCTGTGTCGCGGTGCCGTTCTCGGCATCGGTGGCGATGAGCAGCACGCGGCGCGCGCCGAGCAGGTCGAGCTCGGTGAGCAACTTGGTGCGCGCGGCGCCGGCGCCGAAGACGACCCGGCCCGGCAGGCCGTCGTAGGTGAACTGGGTCATCAGATCGCTCCCGGGATGACCGTGGGTCCGTAGCCCAGCAGCAGCCACCGATCGCCGTCGCGCACCCAGACCGCGAGCGCGCTGTTGGCGAGTTGTTTGCGCACCCCACCGGCGGTGATGTCGGCGCGCATCTCACCGGAGACCAGTACGGTGTCGCCGACGACGACGATCTTGTGTACCGGGTGCTCGATCCGGTGGTAGACGTAGAAGCCGGTGCGCAGTTTCTCCAGGTAGCTGTCGAGGGTGTCGACCACGGCGTTGGAGTGCGTGTAGAGCAACTCGGGGTGCGCGAACGCGGCGAAGCCTTCGATGTCGCCTGCCACCACCGCGGCGTAGCGAGCGTCTTCGAGCGAGCGGATGGTCGATTCGATCTCAGCCGTGGCGAGAGTATCGGTCATGAGAGGGCTCCGGTCTGTGGTGCGGTGGACAGGGTTTCACGCAACATCACGCCGTTGCGGCGGCGCAGGACGGTGAGGACCTCGGCCATGTCGGCCTGACCCAGCCCGGTGGCCACGGCATCGTCGAGTACGGCGAACGCGGCTTCGGACCCGGGCAGAATCAGCCGGTGACTGTGGGCCAGCGCGAGAGCCAGGCCGAGGTCCTTGCGGATCAGCGATACCGGCGCCGCGACCGGCGTCGACTCCGGCGCGAGGTAGGCCTGCTGCTTGTAGCCGACATACGGGGCGCCCGCCGCGCTGTTGCGCAGGATGTCGTAGAACGTGGCAGGGTCGAGGGCACCGGCTTCGGCGAGCAGAAGTCCTTCTGCGACAGCCTGACTCAGCCCGGCCAGGACCGCGTTGACCGCGAGTTTGGCCGTGGACCCCGAGCCGACCGGTCCGGCGTGGAACTGGGCGGTGGTCATCGCGGCCAGGACCGGTCGTGCCCGCTCGAACTGTTCGGGCGTGGCGCCGACCATCGTGGTGATGGCGGCGGTTTCGGCCATCGACACACTGCCCGACACCGGCGCATCGATCACCGCTAGGTGCGGCAGGTCGGCGAGTTCGCGCACGACCTCAGGGCCGACGGTACCCATCACGATGTGCAGGTGGCCGGGCGCGACAGTGCGCAGACCCTCGATCACCAGGCCCCGCGTGGATTCACCATCGGGCAGCATGCTGATCGTCAACGCGGCGGCGGCCAGCGCGTCGGGGAAGTCGGCGAGACCGACCCCCTCGGGCGCTTGCTCGACATGGGGGTCATAGGCGAGAACGGTGTGCCCTGCCGCGGCCAGGTGGGCGGCCATCGGCCTGCCCATTCGGCCCAGGCCCGCGAATCCGATCAGCACGTCCCCTCCCCCGCTACGCAGACGGTCGCCGCGAATCGGTGAGCGGTGGTGAGAGGCGGAGAAAAGCAGGTCGACCGAAGTCGCGCAATCGGGAAAGACACGAGTCTCCTTCGTCGTCGATGACGGGGAACGGGGCTGAAGCCACCGTGAATGTGTTCAGTATCATTAAACATATAGAGAGTGATGTCAACCACGGAACAACGGTCGCCACATCGAGGAGACTCGCCGCCGATGTTCTAACCACCGAGAACATGCACCTCGGGAGGCAAGTTTCCCGCGAAACAGCACGTCGAGACGGGACTGTCCGAATCCACCACGCGCCGCAGGTAGTGTTCATCCATAGTGAACCCGTAGTGTTCACTGATAGTTGATTTCGTTTCGGCGAGTGGACAGAGGTGCGCTGATGCAGGACAGGATCGGGCCGGCATTGAAGCAGGCGCGTCTGGATCGGGGTTCGAGCCTGCGCGGGTTGGCGGCCGCGGCGGGCATCTCCGCCAGCCAGCTCTCCCAGATCGAGAACAACAAGTCCCAGCCGTCGGTGAGCACCCTCTACGCCCTCGTCAACCATCTCGAGGTCTCCCTCGATGATCTCCTGGGCCTGCGGTACGGCCGCGCCGAGCCCACCGCCGAACCGGCCGGACACTCGGGCACGAGCCGATCCACCGGAGTGGTTCAACGCGCCGCGGACAACCCGGTGCTCGAGATGGCCAACGGGGTCCGGTGGGAAAAGCTCGCGCTCGACCCGGACGCGGGCGTCGACGCCCTGCTGGTCACCTACGAGCCGGGTGCCGCGAGCTCGGTGGACCGAATGCCGATGCGCCACTCCGGAACCGAGTACGCCTACCTGTTCACCGGGGAGCTGACGCTGCTGCTCGATTTCGACAGGTACACCATCGGCGCGGGCGACTCGCTGTGCTTCGATTCCACCCGGCCGCACATGTACGTCAACCAGTCGAGCGAACCCGCGCGCGGCGTGTGGTTCGTCGCGGGCCGCCACGAATCCGGCCCCACCCGGGCATGGGTCGCCGCACAGCTCGGTGAGACCGACACCGAATCGCCCCTGCGCGTGACGAATGCGGTCGACGCACTGGATCTACTCGGTGCCAACATCGTGCGACCACCCGCGGTAAAACCCGGCCGCGAGAGCTAGTCGCGACCGGGTCCCGAATGGATCAGAGGCGTTCGAATACGGCCGCCAGCCCCTGTCCGCCGCCGATGCACATCGTTTCGAGGCCGTAGCGGCCTTCGCGGCGGGCCAGTTCGTGCAGCAGGGTGGCCAGGATTCTGGCGCCGGTAGCGCCGACCGGGTGACCGAGGGAGATTCCCGAGCCGTTGGGGTTGACGCGCGGGTCGTCGGGTTCGATCTTCCAGGTCCGCAGGACGGCCAGTGTCTGTGCGGCGAAGGCCTCGTTGAGTTCGATCACGTCCAGGTCGTCGAGTGTGAGATCTATTCGTGCGAGCGCTTTTTCGGTCGCGGGTACCGGTCCGATACCCATGGTGGACGGCGGTACGCCCGCGACCGCCCACGACGCCAGTCGAGCGATGGGGCGCAGCCCGAGTGCCTGCGCACGCTGCGGTGTCGTCACGATGCAGACGGCCGCGCCGTCGTTCTGACCGCTGGAATTTCCGGCGGTCACCGTGGATTCGGGATCGATGCCGAGACGGATCGGGCGCAGCTTGCCCAGCGTATCGAGGTCGGTATCGGCTCGTGGATGCTCATCGGTGCGCACCAGCAGTGGCTCCCGCTTACGTTGCGGCACAGCGACACCCACCAGCTCCGCCTCGAAGCGACCATCACGTTGCGCGGCGACGGCACGCTGGTGCGACTGCACGGCGAGCGCGTCCTGGTCCGCGCGGCTGATGGCGAACTGCGCGCGCAGGTTCTCCGCGGTTTCGATCATGCCGCCGGCGACCGGAAAGTTCCTGCCGCCAGCGGTGATTCGCGCACGCGCGAGGCGGTCGTGCAACACCGGCCCGTCGCCACGGATGCCCCAGCGGATGTCGGTGGCGTAGAACTCGGTGCGGCTCATGGATTCCACGCCGCCCGCCAGGACGAGATCGCTGCCGCCCGATTGCACCTGCATGCAGGCTTGCAGCACTGCCTGCAGACCCGACCCGCAGCGCCGGTCCACCTGGATGCCGGGTACGCCGATCCCCAGGCCCGCGTCCAGCGCGGCGATGCGGCCGATCGCGGGCGCCTCGCCGTTGGGCGAGGACTGCCCGAGGATGACGTCGTCGACGGTCGCGGCGTCGAGTCCGGTGCGGGCGATCAGTTCGGTGATCACGGCCGCGGCGAGGTCTTGCGGGGCGATGTCTTTGAACACCCCGCCGAATCGTCCGACCGGGGTTCGCAGTGGTTCGCAGATAACAGCTTCGGGCATAGCTCTTCCTCGTAGGTGTCAGGTGGTGGATCGGATCCGGGTGAGGTCGCGCTCGATCGCGGCACCGGTCTCGAGCAGGGCGGGAACCAGGGAGTCGCGCACCTCGCCGAGCGTGTATCGGGCGGCCTGGGTGGAGATGTTCACCGCGGCGACGACCACACCGTGCTGGTCGCGCACGGGCGCCGCCATCGACCGCAGACCGTGCTCGAGTTCCTGGTCGACGACGCAGTAGCCATCTGCGCGGACTTGGGCCAGCTCGGCGCGCAGTTGTCGTTTCGTGGTGACCGTCATGTCGGTGAGGGGCGTCAAGTCGACCTTCGCCAGGTAGTTCTCCAGCGCGTCGGTGTCGAGGTCGGCGAGCAGGACCCGGCCCATCGAGGTGGCGTAGGCGGGGAAACGGGTCCCGATGTTGATCGACACGGTCATGATCCGGCTGACGGGGACACGGGCCACGTAGACGATGTCGGTGCCGTCCAAAATCGACACCGAGGTCGACTCACGAACCTTCTCGGCCAGCGCCTCGAGGTGCGGGCCCGCCAGATCGGGCAGGCTCAGGCTGGACAAGAAGCTGTACCCGAGCTCGAGCACGCGCGGCGTGAGCCAGAACTGGTTTCCGTCCGAGCGCACATAGCCGAGCTCGACCAGGGTGAGCAGGAAACGCCGGGCGGTGGCCCGGGTCAGATCGGTGGCCTGGGCGACCTCGCTGAGGGTGCGCCGTGGATGCTCCGCATCGAAGGCCCGAATGACGGCGAGGCCGCGCGCGAGGGACTGCACGTAATCCGGCGACGGTTCTGTCATGGCTGCCGTAACTCCTTCTCCCACTGGGCCCGATGGCGTCCACCCCGCGGCGAACGTCGGTGCACCGAGCCGGGCCCGAGGCTACGTCGCGACGGCCCGGCACGAGGCTCGGCATGCACGAAGAACACTTGTTCATGATGCGAACACAAGTCCGTATTGCGAACACGCTACGTCCACAACTCCGGCCTACGCAAGTGTTCGCTATGCGAACGTGAGTGCGTATTGCGAACATCTCGGCTAGCATCGCTGGCGTGATGGACAAAGTCATTGCGACGGCCGCCGAGGCCGTCGCCGATATTCAGGACGGCGCGTCGTTCGCGGTCGGCGGATTCGGCCTGGTCGGCGTGCCGCAGGTACTCATCGACGCCGTACTCGCCCACGGCGCCACCGATCTCGAGGTCGTCAGCAACAACTGCGGCACCGCTGGCGTCGGATTGGGCGTGCTCCTCGAAGCGCGCCGGATCCGCCGCACGACCAGCTCCTACGTCGGATCGAACGCGGAGTTCGCACGTCAGTTCCTCGCCGGCGAGCTCGAAGTGGAACTGACGCCGCAGGGCACCCTGGCCGAGCGGATGCGGGCGGGCGGTGCGGGCATTCCGGCGTTCTATACCCCTGCGGGTGTCGGTACACAGGTCGCCGACGGCGGCCTGCCGCTGCGCTACGACGGCGACGGCGGGATCGCGCTGGCCAGTCCCCCGAAGGAGACGCGGGTGTTCGGCGGGGTGCACTATGTGCTCGAACACGCGATCGTCACCGATTTCGCGCTGGTCCACGCCTGGAAGGGCGACCGTCACGGCAACCTCGTCTACCGGCGCAGCGCGCGCAACTTCAATCCGCCCGCTGCCACGGCGGGCCGGATCACCATCGCCCAGGTCGAGCAGTTGGTGGAGCCGGGCGAACTGGATCCGGACGAAGTACACACCCCCGGCATCCATGTGCAGCGCGTGGTGCACGTGGGCGCAGTCGAGGTCGGAATCGAGAACAGGACGGTGCGCGCATGACGTGGACACGCCAGGAGTTGGCGGCCCGGGTGGCTGCCGAGCTCAGTGACGGCCAGTACGTCAACCTCGGTATCGGGATGCCGACGTTGGTGCCGAACTACCTGCCCGAGGATGTCACGGTCGTACTGCATTCGGAGAACGGCGTCCTGGGCGTCGGGCCCTACCCGACCGAGGACGAAGTCGATCCCGAGCTGATCAACGCGGGCAAGGAGACGATCACCGTCCTGCCCGGTGCCTCCTACTTCGACTCGTCGCAGTCCTTCGGGATGATCCGCGGCGGCTGCGTCGACGTCGCCGTGCTGGGCGCGATGCAGGTCAGCGCCCACGGTGACCTGGCGAACTGGATGATTCCGGGCAAGATGGTCAAAGGCATGGGTGGCGCGATGGACCTGGTCCACGGCGCGAAACGGGTGATCGTGATGATGGAACACCGTTCCCGCAGTGGCGAACCCAAGATCGTCGAGCAGTGCACCCTGCCGCTGACCGGGTTGGGTTGCGTGCACCGGATCATCACCGAGATGGCCGTGCTCGACATCGGCCCCGACGGGCTGACACTTGTCGAAATGGCGCCGGGCGTCAGCGAATCCGACGTTCGAGCCGCCACCGGAGCAGATCTCACGGTCGCGCTCGCCACCGCCCCTGCCCGATGAGATTCGGTGTGAAGCCCACACGGAAGGGGGGTGCGGGCTTCACACCGACTTGATCCGTTCGCGAAGCGTGACTGTCCTCAGGTCCGTTCGCCATGGAGAGCGAGGGTGTCGTCGATGCAGCGTGCGATGAACACGTCGTCGATCGCCTGTTCTCCGACCAAGAGCCTGAAATACAGTGGTGCGGAAAGGGTTTCGAGCACAGCGCGCGGATTCACCGATGCCGGGAGTTCACCGCGCGCCACCGCGTTCGTGATCACCTGGGAGCTGCGCTCGAAGCGATCGTTCCAGAATTTGCGGCGCGCGGCGTCGACCTCCGGATCGGAGGACAGAGCCACGGTGGTGCCCACCAGCCGCGCCATCCCCGGACGCGAGATCAGGTCGGAAACCTGTCCGGCCAGCACCGCCAGATCCGATCGCAAGTTGCCGGTGTCCGGCGCGGGATTACCGACGGCGGCGAGCTCGGTGACCGCCTCGGCGATCAACGCCGTCCGGGTGCCCCAGCGGCGATAGATCGTCGTCTCGGCGACACCGGCGCGGGCCGCGACGTCACCGATGGTCAACCCCTCGATGCCGTGCTCGGTCACCTGCTCCAAGGTCGCGGTCAGAACAGCGTCGCGCACCCGCGCCGAACGTCCCCCGGTCCGCTTACGCGGAGCCGGGGGTGTCACCGACTGTTCGTCGGCATCGAGTCCACTCTGATCCATGGTCCAGTTCTACTCGACGGCCGTGCCGTATGCCCAATGCCGATCGATGGGCCCGGTGCGTCCGGCCCCATCCGGATCAGCGCAGGTATGCCTCGATCCAGTTGCCGAATTCGGTCGCGAGATGCCACTGGTGCTCGCTGATGTACAAACCGGGCACCGCCGCGGGAAACGCGACTTTCAGCTGACTGCGGAACCCACCGCCGGGTTCGTCACGGAACTGATGGCAGACCCCACCGATGAGTTCACCGTCGGCGAGCCTGGCCGCGCCGGCGACCGCGAACGGGTAGGCCGGATCCGCGGCGACCACCACCTTCGCCGGGTCGGTGTACTCGACGAGGAACCGGCTGGCGAGCATGGCCCCACCGGTCACCTCGACGACCTCCTGCCGCCCGTCGGGCATGGTGGCGATGATGTAGTGGTCCGGGCAGGCGTCGGTCCAGAACGCCTGATCGTTGCTCACCCGCGCCCGGTCGAACGTGTCGATGAAGCCCTGCGCGGTGCCACGATCACTGGCGATCTCGACAGTCGACACGGCCCAGCGTCCACCCGAGGCCGCTAGCGTGGCACGGGTGGCGGCCTCGGAGGCGACGAGCTCACCGGCGAGCAGCTCACGCAGTCCGCTGGAGCCGATCAGCACGCGAGCCTGTGCCAGCACCGCTCGGGCGGCGGGGATGTCGTCGACGTCGATCGCGAAGCGGGCGAGCAGTGAGTCGAGTTCACCGGTCAGCAGGCCGACGTAGTCCTTGCGCAGCCGCGCAGCGGCGACCGAGAGCCGCCGCCGTTCCCACTCGACGACCCTGCCCTGCTCGACCAAGCGGCCGTCGATGTATGTCCGCAGTCCGGCTGCCGACGGACCAGGGTCGGCGAAAGTGGTTCCCGCACCGGCATAGGCGACCGCCGCGGTGGCGGCCGTCACCCCGGCGGCACGGACGATGAAGCTTCTTCTGGTCAGCATTGACCAATTCCCTTCGATTTAAAGCCAGTTCAACTTGCGATAACACAGCTTCCGTTACCGCCGTCACGTTGTCAACGGTCTGCGCATAATTAACGCCACACGAACTTGCGTTTCCAGGCGCAGGACGGCAGTCTTAATGCAAGTTTCAATAGCTTTAATGAGAGGTAGTCGACATGGACGATCCCATCGAAATCCGAACATTCCTCGGCGCGGAGAACGTCACACGCCAGCAGGTGCGCGCCTGGGAAGCGCGGCGCGCCGAAGCGGTGCTCAAGAGGTTCGCCGCGCGCCTGGGGCACCGCGGAGTAGCCGAACTCCTGCCCGATTTCACGATCGGCAGGGCGCTCGACGCGCCCCTCGACGTCCAGCGCGAGGCCCTCACTGCCATGAAGACCGAGCTGGGTCACGCGGGGATCTACGCCATGCTCAAGCGCGATCTGGCGATCTCGGACCGGATGGCACGAATCGGGGTCGCCACCAGCCGGGGCCGAGCCAAGTACTCGGTCACCCGCCTCGAAGTCCCCCACTACTCCGCGCAGCGATTCGCCGACTGGTTCAACGACCTGACCATCACCGACGCCGAGGTCGACATGGTGGCCGCCACCCCGGACCACTACCTGTTGCGCGGCCTGCCCGACGGCCGTCAGGAAGTCGTCGAAACAACCGGCGGCTCGCCCACGGCCTCGCGGTTCCTCGTCGACTACACCAGAACCGAAGCGCTGACCATCCCCGTCGCTCCCGACTACCCCATCCAGGTGGCGGGCCAGGCCCTGCTCGACGACGGCCTGGTCATCGGCGGCGTCCGCCACCAGTTCCGCGACCGAGACGGCACTCTCGAAGCCCTACTGACGGTGCAGTTCCCGGGCAATCTGCCCGACCGGCTCATCCACCAGCACCAGTGGCACCTGGCCGACGAGTTCAGCAACTGGATGATCGCCGCGGCCCCGGTCGCGGCGACCGCCTGACACCGAGGACCGCACAGACCGATGCCCGGCCCACCGATATCGGCGGGCCGGGCATCGAATCAGGTGACCGGGTCGGCCGCCCTCAGCCGGGCTGCACTGCGTGCTGGTCGATGAGATACACGCCAGCCGTAGCGATGTCGAAGTACATCCCGGCCAGACGCAGCCGCCCCGCGCGCTCGGCAGCGGCAACGGTGGGGTAGGTCCGCAAGTGCTCGAGTTGTTGGGCCACATTGTGTTTGGCCAGCTCATCGACCGTGCTGCCGAACTGCTCGACCGGTCCGGGACCCAACGCGGGAGCGGAAAGGCCCGCGATCATGCGCGCCACACTGGGTTGCGTCTGCTCGATCCAGTGGTTCAGCCCGGGCAGGTGCCCCGGAGCCCCGGTGAGCGCCGCGGTCATCGCGCCGCACGAGGAGTGCCCGCACACGACGATGTCCTCCACGCCGAGGACTTCGACCGCGAATTCGACGGCCGCGGCCACCGAGCTGTCGGCCACCGAGCCGGGACCTGTCACCGCGTCGCTGACCGGGACGAGGTTGCCGATATTGCGCACCACGAACAGGTCGCCCGGCCCACTGGCGGTGATCATGTTCGGCACGATGCGCGAGTCGGCGCAGGTGATGAGCAGCGTCTTGGGTGCCTGCCCGGTGGAGAGCCGGTTCATCAGCGGGCGCACCGAGGCCGCGGTGTGCGTGCGGTAGGTATCGACACCACGTTGCAGTGACGGGTTGACCGTTGTCGGCGCACCCAGGTCCGACCGGAGTTCGGCGAGCTCGGGCGACTGCCAGTCCGGCCAACCCGCCATCCACGGTGCGGGCGATGCCGCGGCGGTCTTGCGGTGCACGGTCGGCGTGCCGTCCCGTCCGGCGCTCAGCCAGGGGTGGCCGATCTCCTGGACTATCACCAGTCCACCGCCTGCCTCGTAGCTCTCCTGCCAGTCGTTGATCGTCTCGAAGACGCAATGGTCGAGATAGTCCGCGACCAGATCCACGTGCACGACAGCTGCCGGCGGAATCGAGTTCAGCACTGCCGACAGCTTCGGCGTGGACAGGAAGCTGAGCGAGCCCTCGATCACGAGGTGCCACCCGTCTTCTCGTTCCTCGGCGTGGATACCCGACCACATGGTGCGGTACAGCATCATCACCGCGGCGACAGCCAGACCGAGGAACACGCCCATCATCAGATCGAGCAACACCACCCCGCCGATCGTCGCCAGGTAGACGGGCAGGTCGCCGTGCCTGTGCGCGGTGCGGACGTGCCCGATGTCGACGAGCTTGATGCCAACGTAGACCAGCAGACCCGCCAGCGCTGCCATGGGAATGTTCTGGATCAGACCACCCAGCGCCACGGTGAAGACGAGCACCCAGACCCCGTGCAGCACAGCGGACCAGCGGGTGCGCGCGCCGGCCATCACATTGGTCGAGCTACGCACGATTACGCCGGTGACGGGCAGTCCGCCGACCGCGCCGCAGGCGATATTGGAGATGCCCTGCCCGATGAGTTCCCGGTTCAGATCGGCCCGCGGGCCCCGGTGCAGCTTGTCGACAGCGACAGCGGAGAGCAGGTTCTCCACGCTGGCGATGAGCGCCACCGACAGCACCCCGATCAGGAACGCACCGAGCTCGGATCCGGGCAGACGCGGCGCGAACGACAGTGCGGCAAGCGGGTTTCCGGGAATATCGACCCGCCCGACCGGCAGGTCGGCCAGGGTCGAGACCAGCGTGACGAGCACGATCGCGACCAGCGGTCCCGGGACCCGGCGCACCGTCGCGGGCAGCTTCGGCCACAGCAGCAGGATGGCGAACGTGAACAACCCGACGACAACTTCCCACAGCGGGGCGGCGACGAGGTCGCCGACCATCGAGGCCAGATTCTCGATCGGCGAGCTCTTAGCCTTCGACCCGAGAATCACGTGCACCTGACCGAGGACGATGGTGACGCCGATACCGGCCAGCATGGCGTGCACCACCGCCGGTGAGATCGCCAGCGCGACATGGGCGACACGACTGAGCCCCAGCAGGATCTGCAAGCCACCCGCGATGACAGTGATGGCGCACATCGCCGCCCAGCCCAGATCGGTGATCAATCCCGCCACGACGACGACCATTCCCGCAGCGGGACCACTGACCATCAGCGGAGATCCGCCGAGAAGCCCGCCAAGGACGCCGGCGATCACCGAGGAGATCAGCCCGCTGTAGACCGGGGCACCCGAGGCCAGCGCGATGCCGAGGCACAGTGGTACCGCGACCAGGAAGACCACGATCGACGACGGCAGGTCGAACTTCACCACCTCGCGCCAGCCGGATCTCACAGCATCCGGACCCGAGCGCGTTTCTGTTGCTTGCATGAATAACTTCCTCTCGGTCGACGGCCGACCGCTCGCACCGTCATCCCTATTTGCGCTGAATCCCCTCCACCAAGAAGATCGGAGAAAACCGAACATCTGGATAACGGAACAATAACCCCAACCAGCTTCATTCGGTACGTCAGATATGTAAACAATAGTGTCAGGCTGATTCTTGGGAAATTACTTCATCACAATCCAAAACAAAGGTGCCGACAGTCACAAGGCCCAGCTTCAGCACATTGAATAATGTACTTATGCAGATTCTTCACATGAACAATTACCAGCTCACATGGCTTTTTGGAGTGCCGTTCAGGCGAAGACAAACAACTAAAGCCCGTTTCCGGAGCTTCTGGAAACGGGCATCGCGTCCGATATCTACGCACACCGAACGCCTGTTTTAGATTTTGCGTCGAGCAGAATCTTTCGATCGCCGCGAGATTATTTCTCGGGCGCGCGCCGGGCGGCGATGACGGTAGTAACCAAGGCCAGAACCGCCACTACAACAATGGCTCCGTCCAGGGTCGTACCCGCAGTGCGCAATCCCCAATGATTCGCGGCGAGCCCTTGTCCGATGACCGGAATCGACGTAGCGAGATAAGCGACGACAAAATAGGCCGAGACCACTTCCGCGCGTCGAGTCTCCGAGACCGCGTCGAGCAGGGCGACGACCCCCTTACTGAACGACAAGCCCTGACCGATGCCGCAGAACGCCGCACCCATCACCATGAGCGCGAACGCCTGGGCGGCCAGCGCGGCGATGAGAACCAGCCCACCCACCGCGAGCAGCGCGCAGCCGATGACGATCGCGACCGGCGTCGACATCCCACGACCGATGATCTGCGCCGAGGCCGAACACAGGAACAGGGTGGCGATCACGAGCGCGGTGATCGCGTGGTTGTCGATGCCGATGACATGGACCAGGAACGACGGGGCGATGGCGCTGAACGATCCCATGACCGCGAAGCCCGCCCCGGCCGCCAGCGCCGCACGGGCGAAGGTGGCGCGCGCTTCGGCGGGCACCACCGGCTTCTGCATTCTCGGTCGGGCCCGGCTGGTCACCTCGACCGGTTCGGCGATGAACCACACGCCCACCGCCGCCGCTGTCAGCAGGATCAAGTCGATGACGAAGGGGCTGCGCAGCGGCGTCGAACCGTACTCCGCGATCAGACCACCGGCCAGGACTCCGAGCCCGAGCCCACCGATGTTCGCCGCAGTGGCCACCGCGGCGGCGCGGTGACGCCACGAAACCGGAGCCGTGTCGATGACGGCAGCGGTGGCAGCGCCCGCGTAGATGCCCGCCGAAATACCCGATAGCAGTCGCGCACCCATCAGCTGCCAGACCGGTCCCGCGGTCAGGAACACCACCGCACCGACAGCAGAGAAAGCGATGCCCGCGAGAAGTAGTGGGCGGCGGCCGAATTGATCGGACCAGCGGCCGAACAAGATCAGCGCCGCGACGACCCCCAGTGCGTAGGCCGCGAAGATGGTGGTGGTGGTGAGCACGTCGAACCCCATGTGCTCGGCATAGAGCGCGTACAGCGGGGTGGGCAGCGTGGTGCCCATCATGACGACCATGAAGGCGAAGACCGTGATGACGAAAGCGAGTGGGCCCGCCCGTCGCGTCGTCGCGGTGTCCGCCGCGGATGCAACCATGACCAGCCCTGCCTCTCTGTGCGATCGATCGTTAACGCCATAACCAATTGCGTTAAGACTGTCCTCTGTTCCGAGCAAGCACAAGGGCTCGCATCTCACGCACCGCTGGCGGGGACAGGGCGAGCCAGAGGCAGTATTGTGAATACGCGAGTATCCATAATATGCGTGAGCAGGGGCGCAGCACCGCACGGCACACATGGCACAGGGACCGACAGCATGGCGACCGAATGGAGAAGTGGTGGCGAGAATCACGCCGGCAGCCCGCAGCTACGCGGGCCTGACGGCCGACGAGCGGCGGACCGAGCGGCGGCACCGCCTTCGGCACACAGCCGTCGAAGCCTTCGCCACCGGACCCGGCTATCGCGACGTCCGACTGGCCGAACTCTGCCGAACCGCGGGGTTGTCGACCCGGCAGTTCTACCAGGAGTACAACACCCTCGAAGACCTGCTGAGTGAACTGTTCCTACACGTGAACGACACCGCTGAACAGCGCGTCCTCGACGCGTCCCGACAGACAGTGGGTCGACCGCTGCGCGAGCGGGCGGCGGCGATACTCGTTGCCTACCTCTCGTACTTCACCGCCGATCGCCGCTGGGCCCGGGTCGCGTTCGTCGAAATAGTGGGAGTCAGCGAGCGGATGGATCTGCAACGCCTGCAGGTCCGTTCGCGCTGGCTGGACCAGCTGTGCGACACGTTCGACAGTTTCGCCTCCGACGGTGAGATCGCCCCGGACGACTTCCGGCTCAGCGCCACCACGTTCGCGGGCGCGGTCAACGGATTGATGCACGACTGGGCGATCGGCTGGATCGATGCCACCCCGGAGCAGCTCGCCGACAGCCTGCAGCGCATCCTCTTCGGAATTCTGGGCGCGCCGGGCCCGAAGCAATCGCAGGTGGACCCGCCCAGCGCCGAGCAGACATCGGTTCGCCGCAGACCACGCAACCGCAGGGAGATCATTCTGCGCACGGCCGCGACCGCGTTCGCCGAGCGCGGCTTCCACCGCACCTCGATGACCGACATCGCCTCGGCCACCGGCGTCACCCACGCCGCGGTCTATCGACACTTCCGCACGAAGCAGGAGCTCCTCGGTTCCTGCCTGCGTGAAAGTCTCGACCTGATCATCTCCCGGATCGATACCGCTCGCGAGAATCCGGGCGATGCCGGTGCGGCACTGCACGAGCTGGTCCGGGTCACGCTGGAGATCCGCGGTGTCGCCCGGCTGTGGCAACTCGAGTTCCGGAGCCTGAGGCCGGTCGACCGCAGCGGCATCCTGTCGCGCGCGGTTCGCCTGACCCAGCGCATCAGAGAGACCGTCGGTCAGCGTCGGCCGGGCCTGGCCCCGAGCGATCTGGAAGCGCTGAGCTGGATCGTTCTGTCCGTGGTGACCAGCCCGTCCAACCATCGCATCCAGCTGCCGACGGATCGATTCGTCGCGACACTCGACGCGGTCCTCGGTGCCGCGGTCGACGTCGATCTTCCCGCCGGCGACGCGCGGACACGGATCATCGAGTCCGGCGACACCGGACCGGACACGCGATCCGAGCCCGACTCCCGGCCGGAGCGAATGATCATCGCCGCGGCACAGCTGTTCGAGGAACGTGGTTTCGGCGCGGTGAGCATCGAGGACATCGGTGCCGCGGTCGGGGTCAGCGGGGCCGCGCTCTATCACCATTTCGCCGGCAAGACCCAACTGCTCAACGAGATCATCGACCGCAACAACGAATGGGTCGAGATCTACGCCCAGCGTGCGCTCGCCGAGGGTACGACGCCGCGGGCATCGCTGCGGCTCCTGCTGCGGTACTACGTGGAATTCGCCATGGATCGCACCGATCTCGTCGGTACGGCGGTCAGCGAGATCGGGCACCTCCCCGACGACGCCGCGGCCAGGTACCGCCGCATCCACCGTGAAGGCAATATCGGCTGGGCACGACTGCTGCAGTCGATTCGCCCTGAACTGGCGATGCCGACCGCCCGGGTGTTGATCCACACGATCACGACCGTGGTCACCGACTCGGTGCGCAACCCCCGGCTCACGCGGCGTGCCGACCTCGCTGACCTGCTGTGCGCTATCGGTGAGCGAATCGCCATGGCCGATGTGCCCTCCTCGCCGATACCGCAGCCGGTCTGATAGTGACTTACCGGCACTGAAAGTGTGAAATCCCAGACCAGTTGGTGATACAGAATGTCCAGCAACCTTATCGCAGAGTTACATAGGTTGCGTGGATCGGATTGCTGCGCGATCATGGCTCCGGCAGCGCGCCGCGCGCCGCGTTTCAGCACCCGCTCGAACGAGGCGGGTCCCGTCGAGAGGGATGACCCGGTGGGCCACTACAAGAGCAACGTTCGTGACCTGGAATTCAATCTGTTCGAGGTGTACGGGCTCGCGACCGTCCTCGACGCGGGCGCCTTCGGCGACCTGGACAGCGACACCGTCCAGATGATGCTGTCCGAGGCGGCCAGGCTGGCGGAGGGACCACTCGCGGACCCGTTTGCCGAAACCGACCGCAATCCACCGGTTTTCACGCCTGCCACCAACTCGGTTCGACTACCGGAACCGTTCAAGAAGGCAGTGCGCGCCTGGCACGAGGCAGGCTGGTGGCGGGTGGCCAAGAGCGAGGCGATCGGGGGCGTGCCCGCACCTTCCATGCTCGCGTGGGCGATCAGCGAGCTGATCCTGGGCGCCCAGCCCGCGGCCTACATGTATCTCGCGGGGCCGACGATGGCGCAGATCCTCACTGGGATCGGGACGCAACAGCAGCAGCGCTGGGCGAGGCACATCGTCGAACGCAACTGGGGCGCGACGATGGTGCTGACCGAACCGGATGCGGGCTCCGACGTCGGCGCGGGCCGCACCACGGCAGGCGAGCAGGAAGACGGATCGTGGCACATCCGGGGCGTGAAGCGATTCATCACTTCCGCCGACTCCGACGACCTGTTCGAAAACATCGTCCATCTGGTCCTGGCGCGCCCGGAAGGAGCCGGGCCGGGAACCAAGGAGCTGAGCCTGTTCATCGTCCCGAAGTTCCACTTCGATGACGACAGCGGCGAGCCCGGCGAGCGCAACGGCGTTTTCGTCACCAACGTCGAACACAAGATGGGCTTGAAGGCCTCGGCCACCTGTGAGCTGACCTTCGGCGGGCACGAGGTACCCGCGGTGGGCTACCTCGTCGGCGACATCCACGACGGCATCGCTCAGATGTTCAAGGTGATCGAGGAAGCCCGAATGATGGTCGGCACCAAAGCTATCGCCACCCTCTCCACCGGGTATCTCAACGCACTCGACTACGCGAAAACCCGGGTCCAAGGCTCGGATCTGGCCCGATCCTTGGACAGGAACGCCCCGAAAGTCACCATCATCAATCACGCCGACGTCCGCCGGTCGCTGATGATGCAGAAGGCCTACACCGAAGGCCTGCGCTCCATCTACCTCTACACAGCGGGCCATCAGGACCAGGTCCTCGCCCGCCAGATCTCCGGCGCCGACGAGAACCTCGCCGAACGCGTCAACGATCTGCTCCTGCCGGTCGTCAAAGGCGTCGGCTCCGAACGTGCCTACCAGTACCTGACCGAGTCCCTGCAAACCTTCGGCGGATCCGGGTTCCTCCAGGACTACCCGATCGAGCAGTACATCCGCGACGCCAAGATCGACTCGCTCTACGAGGGCACCACCGCGATCCAGGCGCAGGACTTCTTCTTCCGCAAGATCGCGCGCGATCGCGGGGTGGCGCTGGCGCACCTGCTCGACCAGGTCCGATCCACCGCCGGGTCCGATGCCGATGGCGGGCGCCTCAAGACCGAGAAGATTCTGCTCGCCCACGCGCTCGAGGACATTCAAGAAGTCGCGGGCGACCTGACCAAACACCTGTTCGCCGGGCGCGCGGAGCCGACCGAGCTCTACCGGATCGGTCTGAATGCCGTGCGTTTTCTGCTGGCCGTCGGCGATCTGCTCGTGGCATGGCGGCTGATCGTCGCCGCCGACATCGCGCTCGCGGCGCTGGACACCGAAGCCGGTCTCGACGAGGCCGAGTTCTACCAGGGCAAGGTCGCCGTCGCCTCGTTCTTCGCCACCACGGTCCTGCCCCACCTGACCGCCGAACGCGCGGTCGTCTCCAGCACCGACCTCGGCGTGATGCGTCTCGACGAATCGGGGTTCTGAACACCAACGCTGTCGGCCGAGTGCACCCGTTCTTCTCGGCCGACAGGCGACGATGAGTGCGAACACGCAGCGGCACAACAAGGTCATGACGCGCAGGATCGCACGCAGAAACCAGCTCCTCGACATCGCACGAGAGGCGTTCGTGGCCAAGGGATACCACGGTGTCACCATGGCCCTGCTCGCTCGCCGGGCCGACGTGACCAAACCTGTGCTCTACGACTACTTCTCCAGCAAACTCGACCTCTACCTGACAGTCGTCCAGTGCATGCTCGACGACTTGGTCGCCACGGTGGACCGAGCACTCGGCTCTGCCGAGACCGATCGGAAGGTCGTCGACAGCACGGTCGCGGTCTTCTTCGACCTGATCGATCACGAGGGCATTTCTAGCCTCACGCTCGTTTTCGGTGGCGGCGTGCCCAGTGAGCCGTCGGTCGAACTGCGAGTCCGCGCAGCACTGTCGAGCTGTGCGGGCGCCATCGCAGAACGACTGTGCCCGCACGACAGCGAGCAGGCACGGGCGCGAATGCTGGCCTTCGGCTTGGTCGGCGCCAGTCTGACCGCTGCCTCGGATTGGCATCGGGCCGGAATGCTCGTACCCAAGCACCACGCGGTGGAAGCGATCAGCACCTTGTGCTGGCACGGACTACACGGCCTCGACATCCGTTCATCATGAAACTAGTTGGTGCACAACATCTTTCGTATGTTTCATATCACCACATTGCCGAGCGGGACACCCTTGCGCCGGGTCCGCCCGGCTTCCAATGTTGAGCACAGGGGGGCCAGTGGTGGAGGTGCAATAGTGGATGAGGAGAAACGTCGGCGGCCCGGCGGACGATCCGCGCGAGTACGGGAATCCGTCATCGACGCGACACTGAAAGTTCTGGCCGACAGGGGGTTGACCGCTTTCGCGGTCGCGGAGGTCGTCGCCCTGTCCCAGGTCCATGAGACAACCATCTACCGACGCTGGGGCTCACGTGAGGACCTCATCGTCGATGCCTTGTCGAGCGCGGCAGGCTTGTCTGTCCAGATCCCCGACACCGGCTCGATTCGCTCCGACCTCGACGAGCTGCTGAACATCGTCAGCGAATGTCTCGGCACACCGACGGGACGGTTACTGAACCAAGCCTTGTCCTTCGGCGGCGACGACCCCCGATGGACCAGGCTGCGAGACGCCCTGTGGGATGCCACGCTGCGACCGATCTACCCGATCACCGAACGCGCGGTCCGCAGGGGCGAGCTGCCGGTCGGCATCGAACCACGAATGTTGCTCGAAACCTTGCTCGCCCCTTTACAGTTGCGGGCCTTGGTACTGAGTGATCCCCTCGATCCGCAGCTGCGAATTCGCTTCATCGACATGATCCTCCACGGCGCCGCGAGTGCGGTCGCCGCGGAGGACGATCCGGACGGATGACCGCAACGATGATCGAAGCGGCAGTCGCGGTGGATCAGTTCGTGAGCGCGATGTATTTGGAGTCGAGGTATTCGTCGATGCCTTCGATGCCGCCTTCGTGTCCGAGGCCGGAGGCTTTGACGCCGCCGAACGGAGCCGCGACATCGGACAGGACTCCCCGATTGACCGCGACCATCCCGGTCTCCAACGCATCGGTGACGCGTAGGGCGCGGCCGAGGTCCCGGGTGTAAAGGTAGGCGGCCAAGCCGTACTCGCTGGCGTTGGCTCGGTCGATCGCTTCGGCTTCGTCGCCGAAACCGGTGACGACCGCGACCGGACCGAAGATCTCCTGGTCGAGAATGTGCGCGCGGACGGGGATCTGGTCAAGGACCGTGGGCGGGTAGAAGAAACCTGGACCAGGCAGCGGTTTGCCGCCGGTTCGTATCCGGGCACCGGCCGCGACCGCTTCGTCGACGAGCCCTGCGACCCTGTCGAGCTGGGCGGCACTGACCAGCGGCCCGACTGCGACGCCTGCCCGATGCCCGGCACCGACGGTCAACGCGGCCATGCGGTCGGTCAGCCGGGCGGTGAATTCCTCGAGCACAGCGTCGGCGACCAGGAAACGGTTGGCGGCCGTGCACGCTTGTCCGCCGTTGCGCATCTTGGCGGCCATCGCACCGTCGACCGCGGCGTCGAGGTCGGCATCGTCGAAGACCAGGAAGGGGGCATTGCCGCCCAGTTCCATCGAGGTGCGCAACACCCCGGAAGCCGCACGGGCGAGCAGAATTCGCCCGACCCGCGTGGAACCGGTGAAGGTCAGCTTCCGCAGGTGGCGGTCGGCGAACAGCGGCGTCGATATCGATGCGGCATCGGAGGTCGGCAGCACCGAGAGGACACCGGCGGGCAGGCCTGCTTCGGCGAAGATCCGTGCCAGCGCCAGCATGGTCAACGGTGTCTCGGCCGCAGGCTTCACGATCACAGTGCAGCCCGCGGCCAGTGCCGGACCGATCTTGCGGGTTCCCATGGCCAATGGGAAGTTCCACGGGGTAATCGCCAGCACCGGCCCTACCGGGGCTTTGGTGACCAGGATCCGGCCGTTGCCTGCCGGTGCGTGCGTGTATCGGCCCTGAACGCGCACCGCTTCCTCACTGAACCAGCGCAAGAACTCCGCGCCGTAGGCGACCTCCGCGCGACTGTCCGGCAGGGCACGTCCCATTTCGGCGGTCATGAGCAACGCGAGATCTTCGGCGCGCTCGGTGACCAACTCCCATGCCCTGCGCAGGATCTGGGAGCGTTCGCGGGGTGCGGTGGCGGCCCAGGGGCGCTGGACTCGATCGGCCGACTCGATGGCCCGCATCGCGTCGATGGCGCGGGCGTCGGCGACGGTGGTCAGGGTGTCGCCGGTGGCCGGGTCGAGGACCGGGTACCGGTAGCCGTCGGTGGCATCGACCGCTGCTCCGTCGATCCATAGACCCTGCGGGGTGTCGGCGATCACTGCTGTTGCGTCGATCATCGTTGTGCTCCTTCGGGTTCACCGGTCGGGGCGAACCCGCGGTCGACCTCCTCATGGGCGATGGCAGCCAGGAAAACGCAGGCTTGATCCAGCACGGCCCGGCCGGTTGCGACCACCCCCGCCGACGTGAACAGGCCGTGCGCGTGCCGGGGCAGATGGATGTGGGTGATCGGCGCTCCGCACGCGGCCAAGGTCGCGGCGTAGTCGATGCCTTCGTCGCAGAGCGGATCGTTGCCGACCGTGGACAAGAAGGTGGGGATCGGGTGTGGGTGCAGGCCGGGGTTGAGGTCCGGTGCGTCCCGTGGTGTCGCGATGCCGCCGAGATAGAGGTCGGTGAACCAGTGCATGGTCGCCGCGGTGAGCGGAAATCCGTGCTGGACACGGTGATAGGAGGCGGTGTCCATGGCGAGGCTGAGTACCGGGTACAGCAACATCTGGGCGCGAACACGGGGACACTCCGCGGCGCTCGCCGCGGCGAGCTGACCACCGGCACTGTCACCGCCGACGATCACCCGTTCGACATCGAGACCGTGCTCGATTCCGTGGTCCATCAGCCACCGGGTCGCGGTGCGCATGTCCTCGACGGCTGCGGGATACGGGTATTCGGGGGCCAAACGGTAGTCGACCGAAACCACCGCCACGTCGGCATGGGCGGCGAGATAACGGCACAGGGTGTCGTGGGTGTCCGGGCTGCCCATCACCCAGCCGCCACCGTGGGCGAACAGCAGGACCGGGCGCGCGGAGCCGACCGGGTAGTTGCTGTACAACCTGATCGGAAGGTCTTGCTCCGCACCGATGTTCATGTCCTCGACGCGAGCCAGCTCGACCCGGAGCAGCCCGTTGCTCGCGCAGCCCGCGGTATAGGATGCGCGCGCGGCCTCGACACCGAGGGTGTCGAACGATGCGCTGCCGTTGTCGCGGAAAGCGCGAATGAGAGCTCGTTGGTCGGCGGCCACGTCGTCGAGGCCGCGATCGGGTGATTCAGTGCTCACGAACGCACCGCTTCGGGTCGCGTCCGCGCCGTCACCAATCGGCGGTAGTCCTCGACGGTGCCGCACCAGTTGTTGATGACCTTGCCGTCGCTGTTCTTGTACCACGACGAGCATTCCGAGGTGAACGCCGAATCCTCGAGCTGCACCTGCAGCCACGCGTTGTACCCGCGGATCGCGTACTCCTCGACATCGATGTTCAGTTCGCTGTAGGCACACAGCCGTTCGACGGATTCGGCGATGAATTCGTGCTGCACTTCGAGCATCGCCACGACCGAGTTGTGATTGAGGTTGGTGTTGGGCCCGTAGACGAGGAACATGTTCGGGAAGCCGTCGACGAGCATGCCCAGATACGCCTCAGGGGTACTGCCCCATCGCTCGTGCAGCGATCGGCCGCCGCGGCCGATGATCGCGGTGTCGCCTTGGAAAGACTGGCTGGCGAATCCGGTGCCGAAGACGACCACATCCAGTGGGTAGAACTCGCCGTTGCCGACGAGCACGCCGTCCGGGGTGAAGCGCAAGATGTTCGCGGTCTCCACGGTGACATTCGGCTGGGTCAGGGCCGGGTAGTAGTCGTCGCTGCGCAGGATGCGCTTGCATCCGAAGTCGTAGCCGGGAGTCAGTACGGCACGCAGATCGGGGTCGGCGACCTGACTTTCCAGATGGCGGCGGGCATCGTCGGCACCGTCGCGTTGGTCGTCTGTTCCGCGCCTGGTTCGATCGAAGCCCGCCTCGCGTTCGTTGTGAATGCGCTCGCGCAGCGCGTGAAAGGTTTCCGGGTCGTTCTGGTGCGTATCGCGTTCGGCGCTGGTGAACACCTGCTGGTTGCGGGGCAGGATGTAGTTCGCCGAACGCTGGAAGACCACCAGCTGCCGTGCCGACGCGGCGATCTCGGGAACGTACTGGACCGCGCTCGCCGCCGCCCCGATGCTCGCGACTCGCTTGCCCGTCAGGTCGGCGGTGTGGTCCCAGCGCGCGGAGTGGAACATGGCGCCGCGGAACGAATCCTGGCCCGTGAAGGTGGGGATGTGCGGTGTGCCGAGCTGCCCCCACGCGGGAATCAGTGCGCGCGTGTGGAACTCGTTGCCGTTCTGGTCGGTCACCACCCAGTGCGACCTCGACTGGTCCCACTGCGCCCGCACGACTCTGGTGCCGAGACGGATGTGGTCGGTGAGTGCGAAGTGCTGCGCGAGATGGTGCAGATAGCTCAGCAACTCGTCGCGGCCCGCGTACATCCGCGACACCGTGAGGTGCGGAAGGTAGCTGTAGCAGTAGATCACCGACTGGGTGTCGCACGCGGCGCCGGGATAGGTGTTGTCGCGCCAGACACCGCCGATCTCGTCGCCTGCTTCCAGCAGACAGAAGTTCCGGATGCCGCGGCGTGTCAGTTGGGCGGCGGCGCCGAGGCCACCGAAACCGGCGCCGATGATGAGCGCGTCGTAGAGGTGTTCGGTCATATGTCGTCTCCGAAGGTGATGATCTGGCGGATCTCGTTGCCGCCTGCCAGGCGGTCCATGGCGGTGTTGATGTCGTCGAGGGCGATGCGCGAGGAGATCAGCCGTTCGACGGGCAGGCGACCTTCTCGCCACAGCCGCTCGTAGCGAGGGATGTCACGGGCGGGATCGGCGGAACCGAGGTAGCTGCCGACCAGGGAATGCGCACGGCTGGTGAGCCGCAACGGCGAGAGGGTGATCTGCGCCTGCGGATCGGGCAGTCCGACCGTGACCGTGGTCCCGCCGACCGCGGTGCACGCGATCGCGGTCTCGAGTGCGCGTGGATGGCCTGCCGCCTCGACGACGATGTCGGCCTCGACTCCGTTGTCGATGGCCTGGGCAGGCGTGAACACGTCGTCCGCGCCGAGCGCTCGGGCGGAGTCGAGTTTGTCGGCGAGGGTGTCGATGCCGATGACACGGCAATCCCGTTGCGCGAGCGCGACCAGCAGCGCGGCCATTCCCACTCCACCCAAACCGACGACGGCGATCGTGTTCCCCGGTACCGGCGCACGCACATTGAGCACGGCACCGCCACCCGTCAGCACCGCGCATCCCAGCACGGCCGCGACCTCGGCGGGAACGTCGTCGCCCACCGGCACCACCGAGCGCCGGTCGACGACGACGTGGGTGGCGAACGCCGACACCCCGAGGTGATGGTGCACAGTCGAGCCGTCGCGGGTCAGGCGGCGACCACCGTCGAGCATGATGCCTTCCGCGTTCGCCGCGGAGCCCGCCGGGCACGGCACACGCCCCGCCGTGTCACAGGCCGCACAGTCGCGGCACCGCGGCAGGAACGTCATCACGACCCGGGTTCCCGGCTCGATGTCCTCGACTCGGGCGCCGACCCGGAGTACCGATCCCGCGGCTTCGTGACCGAGCAGCATCGGCAGCGGCCGTGGCCTGCTTCCGGTGAGCACCGACAGATCCGAGTGACAGACCCCGGCGGCCTCCACCCGGACCAGGACTTCGTTGTCCCGCGGGTCGGCCAGGTCGAGCTCGCACACTCGCAGCGGTCTGGACTGGCTGAACGGAGTGTCGGCTCCCACTTGTTCGAGGACCGCACCACGGATTTTCACAGCTTCACTCCGTCGTCTTCGGCCGAGAACGTGCCGTGGGGCAGAGCAGTCGCCGGGCTGTAGCGCTCGGGCAGCGCGATGACGGCGACGGCCGCGAGCAGGAACAGCCCACCGCAGAGCGCGAAGCCGATGGCGAAACCGGTGGTGCCCGCCAGGTAGCCGAGCAGCAGCGGGGCCAGCGCCGAGATGCCGCGGCCGACGTTGAAGCAGAAGCCCGCACCGGTCGCGCGGAGCTCGGTGGGATACAGCTCGCCGAGATAGCTGCCGAGAATGCCGGTGAACACGGCGAAGAAGGCGTAGGCGGGCCCGAGCACCAGCAGTGTCGTCTCGTTGGCGACCACCACGTAGAGAGGAAGCACCAGGCCGGTCCCGAGCAGCGAGGCGATGAGCGCGCGCTTTCGGCCGACCTTGTCGGCGATGAACCCGAAGACGTTGTACCCCAAGAACATTCCCAGGTTCAGCACACTGATGAACACCGCGACTGTGGTGGCGGGGACCTGACGGTCTTCAGCCAGGAAGGTGGGCAGCCAGGCGCTGGCTCCCCAGAAGCCCAGCAATGCCAGCGAACACACGGTGGTGCCCAGGACCGTGGAGCGAATCAGCGTGCGGC
Organism: Nocardia sp. NPDC056541; assembly: GCF_042794235.1. Lineage (NCBI taxonomy): Bacteria > Bacillati > Actinomycetota > Actinomycetes > Mycobacteriales > Nocardiaceae > Nocardia > Nocardia sp. NPDC056541. The sequence goes on along the minus strand of NZ_JBHTUD010000012.1, from coordinate 77,054 downwards.
CGAAGATCTCCCGGGTGTTCGCTGTCGGCGCTTCGCCCGCCGCGCGGCGAGCGCTGACGTTGTCGAGCCATTCGCGCGATTCGGGGAAGAACCGCCAGATCAGCACAATCGGCACGATCACGCCGACCCCGGAGACGAAGAACATCGCCCGCCAGTTCGAGGCGTAGGTGCCCGCGATCAGCGCCGCGAGCATGCCACCCACCGGGAACGCGCTCATCACGAACGCGACGGCGCGGCCCCGTTCCCGCTCGGGCCACGACTCGACCACATAGGTCGACACGATCGCCCACACACCGCCCAACCCGAAACCGGCGACCAACCGCGACGCCATGATCCAGCCGAAGCTCGGCATCACCGCCACCGATGCCGTGCACAGACCGAACAGCACCAGGCTGCCCAACAGGGCCGCCTTCCGGCCGTGCTTATCGGCGATCCGGCCGACCGTGACAGAACTGGCGCCGATGCCGAGCAAGGTCGACGTGGCCAAGAGGCCACCCTGCACGACACTGATACCGAGGTCTGCGCGCATCGACGGCAGAGCCAGCGACAGAATGACGATTTCCAGCGCGTCGAACAGATAAGCGGTGAACGATCCGATCAAGATGATCCACCGAACGGGAATATTCATCTAACGACCCCATTGTCAATAAATGTGTGAGGGACTGGGTTTCAGTTCGACGAACTGAATGCGGAGCCGAACCAATCGGCGGCCTTCGCGGCGGCGACATTGGTGTCGCGCTGGTCGGAGTACAAACTCATGTGACTGACCGAGGGCAAGATCTCGAGACGTTTCGCCGGGCTGGCGATGTCGTTGAATGCCGCGATCTCGCGGTCCCACATCGTGATGTTGTCGCCCTCGGCGACGATCATCATCACCTTCTTGTCGAGAATGCGCGGCAGGAAGGGGAACACCGAGTAGTTCAGCAGCAACTCGGTGGACTCGAGCGTGCTCCAGTGCTCATGGCGCTCGGCTTCCCCGGACTCCCTCAGCTTGTTGAACACCTCACCGATTCGCGGGAAGGGCCAGGTGGACAGCTCTTTCCATGGCTCCAGCGAACTCATGCGCAGGGTCGCCCCTTCCCCGCCGCCGGCGCGAATCCTGCGGTCGGCCAGGATCGCCGCCTCCAGTTCCGCGAACGCGACTTCACCGTGCGCACGGCGCATGTTGTCATAGCCTTCGACCACCGGAACCACGCTCACCGCGGCCTTCACGCGGCTGTCGGTGGCGGCCAGCACCAGGGCGTGCCCGCCGCTGTAGGAGATGCCGAACACTCCCAACTGTTGCGCATCGACATCGTCGCGAGTTTCGACATAGCTCAGTGCGTTCTTGTAATCGGCGATCTGTTCCCATGGATCGATGTGCTGGCGCCGGGCGCCGCTGCTCTCACCGAATCCCCGATAGTCGAATCCGAGGAATTGCACCTGCTGCTCGGCCACGATTCGCGCGACATGTGGAAGGACGATTTCCTTGACGTAGCACCAGCCACCGCCGGCAACCACCGTGGGCAAGGGACCCTCCACACCGTCGGGCCGGAACAGGGTGCCGACCAAGGTCTCGCCATCACTCTGAAATAGGACGCGCTCTTCCATGAGCTGTTCCTCCGCTGCATCGAGAAAGAATTGAATTCGGCGAGTGCCGTGAAAGAAGGCTATGTGCGCCGCGTCACCTCGCAGTGTCTCGATTTCGAGATCGCACCGACCGATTCCTTCGACAGCGCGACTTCGTGTCGCAGATCTGAGACACTCCTCGCCGGCGTTCGGGGTTACCATCAGGGCAAGTGTGTTGCCGGTCACACAAGGTGGTGATGCGAATTACCCGTGCTGAGCAGCGACGATGAGGAGAGCTATGAATGATCAATCGCTGATTGCCGCGGCGCGGGAAGCATTTCTGCACGAGGGAGTGGAATCTGCCGATGTCCGCCCGGCCACGCTGCGTGCGTGGAAGCGCGCCAAGCTCGGCGGCGTCCGCCCCGACACCGAACCGGCCGTGGTCTTCGCTTCCGCGATGAACCCCGACAGCGCACTGCTGCGCGCGGTCCGACCCGTGGTTCACGACATCATGGCCCAGCTGGGCACCGCCGAATTCGCGATGATGGTGACCGACCGTGATGCCTACATCGCCGACCGGTGGGTCTCCAGCACCTCGATGGGCACCTTGCTCGATGGCATGGGGGTACTGAAGGGTGCGCGGTTCGACGAGGCCAGCGTCGGATCGACCGGGCTCGGAACCGTGCTGGAGGAACGCGCGATCTCCATCGTCGACGGCGCCGAACACTTCAACCGATGCTTCGACCCCGTTGTCGCTGTCGGAGTGCCGGTGATCCGGCCCGGCAGCGGAAGCATCGAAGGCGTTCTCGACCTCGTCTGTCCCACCGGCGCCCCCCACGAGGTCCTCGCCGCACTCGTCGAGCGCGCCGCCCGCGATGCCGGGGATCGCCTGCTCAGCGGATACGCCGCCGACGACCGCGCCCTACTCGACGCCTTCCTGCACGCCGATCGCCGGGGATCACGTCGACCCGTGATCGCCCTCAACGATCGCATCATCATGGCGAACACCCTCGCGTCGGCGCTGGTCGATTCCCGCTACTCCCACGACCAGCTGTGGGAGTCGGTCCAGCGAACCATCGCCCTCGGTGGGCAACCACTGCGCTTGACCGCGAGTGACGGCTCCCCCCTCGATGTCGGGCTGCGACTGGTTCACCACTCCGGCGATGTCGCGGGAGCCCTGCTGCAGCTGTCGACCATGCCGGCGAAACCCACTCGGTCCTCGCCCACCTCGGACTCTGTCTCCGCCCTCGTCGACGCGATACTCGACGAACTCCCCGGCCGCAGCTGGCTGTGGCAATCAGCCGTCCATTCGGCAGCGCGAGCAGGCACCACCGAGGGCCGCCTGCTCCTCTACGGTTCGCCGGGTGTAGGAAAGACCGCCCTTGCCGGCGCGGTGACCGGCAACCGTGTCGCGACAGCGGGAAAAGCGAGCGAGGGCAGGCTGCTCGGCGATCTCACTCATCGCGGCTCCGATGAATTGGCAACGCTGGGTGCCGAACTGGACGCCGACGATCACGGCTTCGCCGTGGCAACCCTCACCGCCGAGCGTGCCGAGGACATCGACCCTCGCCTGCTGACGATGTTCGAATATGTCGTGGAGGTTCCCGACCTGTCCCGCCGCCCCGAAGACGTCACCGATCTCGCCGAAACCCTCGTCCGTCGCTTCAGCGCGGGCACCGTCGGACTCGCCGTGCCAACCATTCGTGAACTCTGCCAACGTGATTGGCGCGGCAATGTCGCCCAGCTCAGCCGCACCCTGCGCGCCGCACTCGATCACACCACCGGTCCACGCCTACAACCCGCCGACCTGCCCACCACCACGACGCACACCTCCCCCCACAAACGCCTGAGCCATCTGGAACAAGCGGAACGCGAAGCGATCGCCGGCGCGCTTCGGCGAGCCAACGGAAACAGACTCAAAACCGCTGAGGCGCTGGGCATCTCACGCGCAACCCTGTACCGAAAGCTGGCTGCGCTGGGATTGGGCTGAGGTCGCGAAGAACTCATCACCCGCACCGCATCCGATCACGAACGGCGCCTCCGGAATTCCGGGGGCGCCGCTCGGGCACTTCACACCGCGTCAGCGGATCAGGCTTCGCGCACCGCCGTGACGATGGCGACAACCGCCGCGGACAACGCCCCGGTCACCACCGCGCCGAGGACAACGACGGCGGCGGCGACCGTGAACTGATCCCAGCCCACCATGAGCGCGGCCACGCCGAGGACCACGAGGATCGCGTCTACGCCAACAGCGGCCAGGACAGCGTCGTCGCGGTCCAGTAGCCGGGAAGTCAGCGCAACGGTGGCCAGGCCGAGCAGGACGGACACCAGGCCGACCCCGACGAAGACGGGGACGGCCATTCCGGTGCCGACATCGGTCCCCAGGATCAGCGCGGCGAACGCGACGAGGCCGTACAGGACGCGGATCGCGCCCACACCGCGCAGCGTCCACGAGGACACATCGACGGGGGCGCCCCCGGTGGAGGTCTTGGTCGCGTACGCCATGCGCACAGTTGCCACCTGGCTGGTCATATCCCGCTCCTTCGACATTTTCACACCTTCGTGCAATTGCACGTATCTGTGAAACTACGTCCATTGCACACCAATGTGCAAGAACTCGTGAAGGGACTCACACCCACCCGGTTTCGTGCCGGAGAGCACACCTTGGATCCGTTCGGGGACAGGATGTTTCGACGAGCGATCGCCCGACGAGCACACCCGCGATCAGTGCTGCGCGGCCTCAGCGGCGGACCGGGCGATCTCCGCGGCACCGGAACGGTCGACGCCGACCGCGATCAGGCAAGCCACGGCAGCGTCGCGCGCGGCTTCGGCACCGACCCATTCACCATCGCTGTGCGCGTTCAGCAGTTCGAGCACCAGCGCCGTGAGTACCCTGGCCAACGCCGCGGGCGGAAGATGACCAGCGAAGGTTCCGTCAGCTTGACCAGCCGCTATCAACGTGATCAGCCGGGCGCGGACGGGCGCGAGCCGGTCGGCCATCCGGGCCCTCGACCCGGCTTCGTCCAAGCGCAGCAGCAACTGGAACTCGTCGCCGACCGCCCACAGTGCGACCGTCATATCCGCGGTCGCCCGGGCGGGCGGTTGCGCGGTGTCGATACCGTCGAGTGCGCGACCGACCTGTTCGAAGGCCTCGTCGAGCATGCCGTCGATCAGCGCTTCCCTGGTGGGAAAATGCCCGTAGAGGGTGCGACGAACCATCCCCGCGGCAACGGCGATGTCTTCCATACTCGCCAGGGGATTTCGCAGCAACTCGTCCCCGGCCACAGCGACGATGCGTCGCCGGTTGGCCAGTGCGCGCGGCCCGAGGCCGACGGTGGTCGAGTGCGTCGTCGCAGTCACGTCCGTCCTTTCACCCACCACCATCCCACACCTGCGCAAAGGTGTGCAAAAAGCCGTTTGCGGTCACCGGCCTGATGATGACGGCTCGCCGTCGACGGTGGACACTCGGTGAAGCCCAGCAGAACCCAGCGAGTCGCGGTCACCGCTGATCTATGAGATGCATGCGTGCCGTGGCGATCTCGAAGTACATGCCGGCCAGGCGCAGTCGACCGGCGCGTTCGGCCGCGACGACGGCGGGATAGGTACGCAGGTGCTCGATCTGCTGGACCACGTTGTACTTGGACAGCTCGTCAACGACGCTGCCCGAATCCTCGGCGGGAGTCGGGTCGAGCACAGGAGCCGGTCGACCGCCGCTCATCCGAACCACGCTGGGTCGCGCCTGCTCGATCCAGTCGCTCGACTCCGCGATGTCCACGCCCACTCCGCGCAGTGCCGAGGACATCGCACCACACACGGAATGCCCACACACCACGATGTCGTCGACTCCGAGCTCCTCGACCGCGAAGTCGACCGCGGCCGCCACCGTGGTGTCGATGAGCAGACCGGAGCGCGCCCGCGCACCGCGCGCAGGGACGATATTGCCGCTACTGCGCACCACGATCATCTCCCCCGGCCCAGTTGCCCCGATCATCTTCGGCACGATCCGCGAGTCCGCACACGTGATGAGCAAGGTCCTGGGCGACCGTTCGGCCGAGGTCACGACACCGCACCGGTCCACGGTGGACAAGCCGACACTCAACCACGGGCGGCCGATCTCGTGGACAACCGCGAATCCGCCGGCTTTTTCGAAATTTTCCTGCCAGTCGTTGATGGTCGCGACGAGCGAGTCGCTGAGATCGGGCACGGCCACATCCACATGAACCGCGACCCGCGGCGGAATCGAGGCCAGCACCGACGACAGCTTCGACCGCGACGGAAGGCGCCCGTGAATCATCAGGTGCCACCCATCGTCACGTTCCTCGACACGGATACCCGAACGCAGGGCGCAATACAGCATCACTGTCACCGCGACCGCACAAGCGAGGAACACAACCATCCTGGTCTCCTTTCCGGCGGCGAAGCGGTCTACCTCTCGTCTCCCGTTCCGCAAGGGCCGCAGTCCCGGGTTCCACGCTCACAATCCCTGCAACTGCCTGCGACTAATCGTCACTAATGCAAGAATAACTAGCATTAGCGAGTTAAAGCAAGTAAATGTTGCATTAATGGGTGCTAAGTTGCGGTTCATCCGAACGCCGAGATCCTCGAGCACCGCCGCCGACCCGGCAGAATGCCGGGGCCCAGATCGTGGATGCCCGAAAGCCCGACATCGCGGGCGACGGCGGTCACCGCCGGATGATCGGCGCACCAGAGGAAGTAGCCGACACGATCGAACAGTGGTTCCGCGCGGGCGCCGCCGATGGTTTCAACCTGATGCCCGACGCCTTTGCCTCCGGCTTGGAGATCTTCGTCGACGAGGTCGTCCTGATCCCGCGCCGGCGCGGTCTGTTCCGGCACGAATACGCCGAATCGACTCTGCTCGCACGGTTCGGCTCGACACCGGAACGAGCGCGAACAACGGCGTGAAGACTGGCCTCGACGAAACACTGCCAGAACGCGAGGACCTGGGGCCTGCGAGGTCAGGCCCGTCGAATCAGGACGGTGTGGCCGGTGTCGCGGCGGCGACGATTTCCTGCAGGGCGGCGATATGGCCGGCGAAGGCGTCCCGTCCACGCTCGGTCAGGTGCGCGCGGACTTTGCGGCGGCTGCCGTCCAGGCGGCGTTCGGTGGTGACATAACCGGCCGACTCGAGGGTCGCGAGCTGCTTGGACAGGGCCGAATCCGACAGCCCCAGGCGATCTTTGAGGAAGGCGAACTCCGCCCAGTCGGCGGCTGCGAGCGTCGCGACCAGCGAGAGCCTGGTGCTGGGATGGATGAGTTCGTCGAAGCGGGCCTGCGTCACGCGCGGAACCAATGCCGCAGGACGCGAAGGATTTCCGGACCACCGAAGCCGATGATCGCGGCAACCAGCACTCCGGCCCAGATTCCGGGGTTACGGTCACCGTCCGCGTTCAGGGCCATCGCCACGCCGATGGTGAGGCCGACGAGCGCGAACAGCATGCCCACAACCACGATCGGGGTGCGGCGTCCGGCCACGGCCGCGCTCACATGCACCTGGTCGGTCCGCCGACGCCCGCCGAGCAACCGCGAGGCGACGAACGAGTGCCCAGCACCGAAGATCAGCGTCGCGGCGATGATCAGCCATGATGGCCCGAGGTCACCGATCACACCGAGCACGACCCACCCGGCGGCCATTGCCCACCAGTACCCGCGTGGCAGCCCGACCTCCTCGGCCACTCGACGGCGCGCGTGCTCGACCGCCGCCAGCGCGGCTCGTGCCTGGTCCGGAGCGATGTTCTCCATGGTGGTCTCACTTTCCTAGCCGGAAAGTCAAGGATCTACTTTCCCACTAGGAAAGTCAAGAGGCCGGCGCTTCCTCCGATATCGACACTCGGCGCACAACGGTGAGTCGACATCGGTTGCCGCCGAGTCGAAGCACGGGCCACACCTGGTACGCCGAACTGGACTCACCGGTCTGATATGAGGCACCTATCGGTAAAGTAGAGGCGTGGTGGATCTGCCGGCGGCACGTGGACGTATCGACAAACGGCGTGCGATTCTGGAGGCGGCGTTCTCGGTGTTCTCCTGCCAGGGGTACGACCAGTCGAGCGTGCAGGACATCGCGGACGAGGCCGGGGTCTCGAAGCAGACGGTGTACAACCACTTCGAGGACAAGCAGCGCGTGTTCGACGAGGCAATGGCGGCGACGGCCGAATCCGTGCTGGCCGACAACCTCGCCGCGATAGAGCGCTTGCGGACGCCGGTGGCCGATCTGCGGGCGAGCCTGCACGAGGTGACGCGCGAGATCCTCGAGGTGAACTGCGAGCATCGTTCGCGCGCCCTGCGATGGCTGACCTACGCCCAGGTCGCCCGCTTTCCGCATCTGATCGAGGTCGTGCAGAACCGAACCTCCGATCGACTCGGCCCCGCCCTGGCCGACCGGCTGGCACGGCTGGTGCTGTCGGGTCAGCTGCGTCCGTGCGACCCCGATCAAGCGGCCGAACAGCTGCTGGCCATGCTCAGCGCTCCCGCCGAGGCACGCTCCCGCATGGGAACGCGCGACGTGCCCGCGGCCGACATTCGCTTCGTCGCCGAGGGCGCCGTCGATACCTTCCTTCGCGCCTACGCTCCCCCGGCCGATCCGGGCAGCGTGGGCGCGTGAGCTGACCGCACGGCGACGGGTTCGGGCAGGCTCGGCGGTGGTGATCCGGCGGCCACCAATCCCGCGACCGGTGTGACGAGCCGTCGTGCGATGAGCCATCTCCCGTCGACGAACGCGAAATCGTCCTCGACATGGCCGATCGTGGTCCAGTCGGCCGGGCGTAGATCGCCGCGGTCGGCATACTGCTGATACCAGTGCCACACCGTCGCACGGGCTTTGAGCCGCGGGGTATCACCGCGCCATTCCACGACGGTCTGGCCGAGGACGTGCGCCACTCGCTGCGAGCGCGGCGCGACCCTGTCGACCATGTACCGGGTGAACTCGTCGCGGCCGCTGAAGCTGTGTGGCGCCGGGAGCCGGTATTCGATCTGCGCGTCGGGCGCCAGGCATTCGGGTGCGATGAGTTCGTAGTTGCGGCTGTCGACGAGTTCGAAGAACCGGAAGAAGGTGCGGTTGATCTCCCCCTCCGCTTCCAGCCGCTCGAGGCGCTGCGCGATCGAGGTCATCGCGCATCCGACGGCGTCGGGGCGAGCGTCAGCGAACCGGTGATCGTCTGCGGATTGGTCAGCAACGCCAAGATGGGGCACTGCGACTCCACGATCCGGAACAGTTCGTCGATCCGGTCGGCGGGTTCGGGGGAAGTGACGAACACCTGGTAGCCGATGTTGTGGGGCTCGACCGGCGCGTTCTCGAAACCCGGTGTGCCTCGGCGTGGTTCGATCTCGGCCGTCACCTCGACCCGCAGTTCGTCGAGCACGATCTCGTGGCGCGCGGCGGTGATCTCGAAGATATGGGTCAGGCAGCTCGACAACACCCCCAGTTGGATCTCGGGCGATCCGGGACCCAGGTCGTACCCGGCGAACTCGGGCGGTGAGTCGCTGATGATCTGGTGATCGCGAATCCTGATGCGGCGCACGCCACTGCGCCCCTCCGCGACGGTGTGGGCACGGATCACTATCGGCTCGACCGGCGGTGTCTGCTCGGCTTTCGCCTCCAGCGCCAGCAGCGCCGCACGCTTGTGGATGAGGAACTCGCGCAGGCCGGGCAGAGGTTCGGCGAGCGCCGGAAACCCGGGCGAATCCCCGTTCCCGGTCGCGACTACCGGATTCTGCTGGCTGTTCGTCGTCGTCACTGATGCTTCTCCTCGGTCTCGGTGGTGGAAACGGCCGCGGGGGCGCGGTCGCCGACGGGTCCGTGTGGTGTCGCGCGACGGCTCCATTCGCCGTCGAGCGCGTGGGCGATCCGGTTGACCGACAGCACGGTCGCGACGACAACCAGACCCGGCAGGGTCGACAGCCACCACGCGTTGGCCAGGTAGTTACGGCCGCCGGCGATCAAGGTGCCCCACTCCGGCGCCGGGGGCGCGGCGCCGAAACCGAGAAAGCTCAGCGACGCGACCGCGAGTACCGCGGTGCCCAGTTCGAGCGTCGCGAGCACGAGTACCGGGCCGCGCGCGTTCGGCAGCACGTGCCGCACCATCACCACATACCAGCGTGTTCCGGACGCGCGCGCGGCATCGACATAGTCGGCCTCGCTGACCCGCAGCACCTCGGCCCGCATCACCCTCGCGAAACCGGCCACCCCCGCGACGCCGACGGCGACGGCGATCTCGACGGTCCCGCGCCCGAGCGCGGTCACCAGGGCCAGCGACAGGAACAGCGCCGGAATCGACAGCACCACGTCGACGAGCCGCATCGAGACGCTCTCCACCCACCCGCGCACGAATCCGGCGAGCAACCCGATCGCCGCGCCGACGACCAGGGCCACCCCCACCGCGATGAGCGTCGCCTGCAACGACAGCGCGGTGCCGTGGATCACGCGCGTGTAGTGGTCGCGGCCCAGTTCGTCGGTGCCGAACCAGTGTTGGGTGCTCGGTGGCGCGAACCGCTGCGCGGGCGTCGCGCGCAGCGGATCGCGAGAGGCGAACAGTTCCGGGACGAAGGCTGCGAGCACAACGGACCCCACCACCAGGATCGACAGAATCAGACCCGGCCGGCGGAGCAGGAACCGCGCGGTCCCGGCGAGGTCGAATCGGCTCGGAGCGGAGGGTTTTTCGGTGGGCGGCTCGGTAGTCGAAGGGGCAGGGACCACTGCGATGATCGTCGAGGCTGTCACGCCGCACTCCTCTCTCTGCTCGGGACGATCCGCGGATCGAGCAGCGGATAGATCAGGTCGACGAGCAGGTTCACCGAGACGAAGACCACTGCGCTGAAGACGACGACACCCTGCACCACCGGAACGTCCTGCAAGGTGACCGCGTCGACGACGATCCGGCCCAATCCGTTGCGGGAGAACACGATCTCGATCAGCACGGCGTTGGCCAGCAGGCCGCCGACGAGCAATCCCACGACGGTGAGCGCGGGCAACGACGCGTTCTGCAGCGCGTGCCGCAGCCGGATCCTGGTCGGACCCACGCCCTTGGCCCGGGCGGTCTGCACATAGGGCTCGTCGAGTGTCTTCGACAGGCTCTTTGCCAGCACCTGTGCCAGCAGAGCCGCGGTCGGCACGGCCAGGGTGATCGTCGGCAGCACCAGGCCACGCCATCCGTCGTTGCCGAACGCCGGGAATACCGGCGCCCGGAACGACAGCACCTGGATCAGCATCAACCCGATCCAGAACGTCGGGATCGAGATGGCCAGCGAGGGCAGCGACAGCAGCAACTGCTGGAGCCAGCGGCTCACCCGGTAGGTGGCCAGGGTGGCCACCGTCGTGCCGAGGACGATCGCCAGCACCAGGGCCGGGACGGTCAGCTGCACAGTCTGCGGTAGCGCCTCGGCGATGAGCGCGCCCACCGGCTCACCGCTGGCGAAGGACGCGCCGAAGTCGCCGCGCAGCGCATCCGCGAGATGATGCGCGTACTGGGTGAACAGCGGCTCGTCGAAGCCGTACTCGGCGCGCCGACGGTCCAGTTCCGCGGGATCGACCGTCGTCGCCGCTCCCGACGCGCCCGCCACGGCATCCACGGAGTCTCCCGGCAGAGCGAACAGGAGCAGGAACGACACGGTGTAGGCCGCCCACAGCACCACAACCGCCTGTGCGACTCGACGGAATACGAACTGCCACATGACTGTTCAGCTCTTCCACGTATCGTGCAGGTGGACGTCACCCGCACCGGCGAACCGCAGATCGTGGACGGCGGTGCGGACGCCGAGCACCGACTGCTGGTCGACGATCGGCACCACATAGGCGTTGGCGACGATCAGTTCCTGGATTCGCGCGACGATCCGGTTGCGGGCCACCGGATCCAGCGTGGCAGCCTGCTGGTCGAGCAGCCCTTCCAGCTCGGTCGCCGGGACGCGGTAGGCGTTGCGCAGTTTGGTGGAGTAGAGCGTGCGCAGGGCATCCGGATCGGCGCGGCTGTAGTTGCCGCCCCAGAACAGATCGAAATCACCGGAGCGGATCAGCTCCGGGAACTGCGCGACCTGCAACTGATGCAGGACCAGTTCGACACCGATGTCCTTGAGCTGCTGCTGGATCAGTTCCAGCGCGGGCTGGAAGGTGGCCGCGGTGGTGAACCAGACGGTCTTCAGGCTCAGCTGCGCACCGTCCTTCTCCCGGATGCCCCCGCCCCTGGGGACCCAGCCCGCCTCGTCCAACAGCCGCTTCGCCCGGGCGATGTCGACCGCCAATACCGCACCGAGGTCGACGTAGCCGGGGGTGTTCTTCGCCAGCACACTCGTCGCCGGGTTGGTACCACGGGAGAACACCGTCTCGACGATCTGCTTGCGGTCGACGGCGATCTGGATCGCTTGGCGCACACGGGCATCGCCGAACAGCGGCTTGCTGTTGTTGAAACCCAGGTTGTAGCCGACGCCGGGAATCGTGTACGCCTGCACCGTGACATCGGCCCCGGCCAGCGCCGACTCCTCGGCCTGGGCAACGCGCCCGATCGCGTCGACCTGACCGGAGATCAGGCTGCCGGTGCGCACACCGGCCTCGGGAATCACCGGGAACACCAAGGTGTCGAGGTATGCCTCGCCCGGTTTCGTCCACCGCGCCGAGCCCCAGTCGTAGCCCTGCCGCTTGGTCAGGGTGACCGACCGGTTCCTGAGGTATTCGGTGAGGACGAACGGACCCGACCCGATCACGCCGCCGCTGCATCGCTCGGCCGCGGGCCGGCTCGCGGTCGAGGGCGCGACCACACCGAGCGACGATGTCGTGGTTGCCTGCAGGAATTGCGCATTGGGCTGCGCGAAGCTCACCGCGGCGGTCCGATCGTCGACGACCGTGGTGCCCACGTAGCCTTCGAGATAGGACGTCGCCTGGATCGCGAGAGCACCGAGTCCGGGTATCGCGTCGAAGCTGGCCTTCACCGCCGCGGCGTCGACGGGGGTGCCGTCGCTGAATGTCGCGTTCGGTCGCAGCCGGAAGGTGAAGGTGCGCGCGTCGTCGCTGACCTGCCAGGACTCCGCCAGCCACGGAACCAGTTCCCCGGTCGAGAAATCCTGGTCCAGGAGCGAATCCACTGTCTGCCGCAGCGAATACATCGTGTCGCTGCTGCCCGCTTGGTGCGGGTCGACGCATCCGGAATCAGTCCCGATCGCGAAGTTCAGCGTGCCGCCGGTGCGCGGCGGCTGCGTGTTCTCGCCCGATCCGGCACTACACGCGGTGAGCAGCATCGACGCGATCAACGGCACAGACAGGGACCGCCACAGCGTCCGGGATCGAAGTCGCGAAGTGGGGACGAGTTTGTTCACCGGCAGGTCTTCCTCATCGAGCCGCGGCGCCGGGCCTGCCCGGCGCGACCATACATATCGACCAGCGTGCACAATCTGATGGATCTGCTGGTCTACTCGAGTAGCCTGACAGGAGCAGTAACGGTGGTCAAAGGTTGCGATCCGCGTGCGTCGATCACTACCGCGGCACGCATTCTGGCCGCGGGGCATCACGGGTGAGGATCCATACGAGCTCAACGGTTCCCGAGGCGGACAGGCCGAACCAGGGTCGGCCCGAAGATGTCACCAGGTATCCGGCAAGGGCACCAAATGACCGCCTGTCCGCGGCCGAAACAACAAGGGCCGGTCCGCAAGTCATGCGAAACAGCCGATCACCGGCCTACAGCCGCGGGCAGTACGTCCCCTTCGACAGATCGAAGTACCGTCGCGGCGGTCACACGGTCAGGAGTCCGAACCCGGCGAGGATGTGGGGCAGCCGAGATCGGTTGTCCCACAACGCCAGTGCCTCACCTGAACGGGGCCATCCACGGGACCGCGTTGTGCGCAAAGCTCTGTTTGATCGGTACCAGGTGGGCATGATCATCCAAAGCCATAATCGTGATCCCCACCAGGCCCGCTTCATCGCCCTTGGACGCGACCGAGGAGCCGCACTTCGGACAGAACCCGCGCCAGATCTGCGGGAAGGTCTCGAACCAGGTCGGTTCGCCGCCTCGACCAGTCCACGCGAATCCTTCCTCCGGGAAGGACACCCACGACATCACCGGAGCCCCTGAAAGCCGCTGACAGTGCTCACACGAGCAAAGATGAGGAAAGTCCGGATCGCCGGTCGCGGAGAACCGGATACTCCCGCAGAGGCAGCCGCCGTTCACATCGCTCCTTCTCACTGAAACCATGGCATGTCGTTGCATGCTGCGCGTCGTCGATCAAGGGCACCCGACGCTCGACACAGCCTTCGCCGACGCAACGCTAGTGAGGCTCGGCGGTTGCCGGCTGATGGTCGGCGAGAAACTGGCCGAATGTTCTGGGGCCGCGACCGGTGAGGTCGGAGACCGCGGACGTGATGTGCGCCGCGGTGCCCTCGGCGATTCCGGCCTGGAGTTCGGCGACGTCTTCGGCGAATTGCGCGGGAAGACCCTGGGCAGTGAGTCGTGCGGCCAATTGCGCTGGTGGCAGATCGACGTAGGAAATAGTCCGACCGTAGGCAGCGGATAGCCTGGCGGCGATGTCGGTATGGCTGAGCGCTTCGGGTCCGGTCAGTACGAAACGTTGTGCCGAATCGCGATATTCGGTCAGCAGGGCCGCCGCGCACGCGGCGATATCGCGGCAATCGATGTAGGGCACCCGCCCATCTCCGTACGCGCCGATGATGTCACCCTCGGCAGTGAAAGTGCCTGCACCGGTGCGGAAATTCTGCATGAATCCACTCGGTTGAAGTATCGACCAGTCGAGCCCGGAAGCTTCGAGGTGCTGCTCGATCGACCAGTGCGCACCGCTGGCGAGTTTCCCGGATCGGCTCGCACCCTGGACCGAAACCTTGACCACCGTGCGGACCCCCGCACGTGCGGCGGCATCGATCGCGGCGACCTGTTGTGCGACCATCGGCTGACGCCCCGATGTCGGCTCGGCGCCCGCGGAGAGCAGAAACAGTCGATCAATGCCCGACATCGCGGCCTGCAGCGAGTCCGGTCGGTCGAAATCGGCGACCACGTACTCGCCACCGAGTTCTCGGCCACGGGCGGGGTTTCGGACCAGCGCCTTGAACGGTGCCTGCCGCTGTCGGAGCAGGCGGACCAGGTGTCGTCCGATGGAGCCCGTCGCGCCGGTTACAAGGATCATCACTGTCTCCCGTTAAAATGAGGGTGCCTCGATCTATAAGTCGAGGGTACCTCGAGTTAGGAGCAAGGCCGTGGCGAAGACCCCGCCGACCGCTGGTCGCCGACCCCGGGCCGACGCGCGTCGCAATTACGATCGGCTGCTCGCCGAGGCCGACACAGTCTTCGCCGAGTTCGGCGCCGAAGCCCCGTTGGACAAAATCGCTCGTCGGGCCGGAGTATCGATCGGCACGCTCTACGCGCACTTCCCCCACCGCGGGGCACTGATCGGCGCACTGCTGGACCAGCGCAACACCGCCCTGTTCGACCACGGCGAGGCGCTGACGCAAGCCGGCAACAGCGCGGAAGCGCTCGTCACGTGGATCCGGGCAGTCCTGGACCACGCCTCGACCTACCAGGGACTGGCCCAGATTCTCAGTGCGGGAGCCGATGACGCGGCATCGGCGTTGCACGCGGCATGCCTGCGGATGACCGAGATCGGCGATCGTCTGGTCGCGAATGCCCGCCTGGCGGGAGCCCTGCGCGCCGACGTGACCGGGGATGATGTGTTCGCGCTGATCAACGCCCTCGCTTGGTCTCGCGAGCATACGTCGCGGCGACAGGCCGACCGTCTGCTGGATCTCGCCCTCGACGGCGCGCTCCTGCCCACTGTCGCGAACCCTCGCTGACTGCCACCGACAACGAGCCGAGCTACTGCTCGCCCTAGCCGACGACCTGTTCACCGGCGCGACGGATTGTGACAGCCATTGGCGATCTCGAACAGCGGCCGGGCGTCCTTCTCCAGGTCGAGCACGCTGTCCGGCAATGTAATTGCCGAAGGGGAGAACGGTGACGACAGCTCTCGTCTGTCACATACGACGCTCGTTGTCATCACCCGTTTCGAATCGAGAACCGGAGAAGCGGCTGGCAGCGGCGGAATAGACTGGCGGCGTGTATGTCCCGTGCTCGGTGTTCCGGCGGAGCCCACTGGAGCGAGCCGATCAACACCTGTCGTGGAACCGAGACGATCAGGCATTCTTCGCTGCCGGCGCGTGCCACATCCTCACCTACGCATTTCTGGAGATCCATACCAGCACGTTCCGGCCGGTCGGACTGTGGCCGAGCGGCGCTGACAACCCGAGCCACGTGTATGCATCGGACGGCACATGGGCTTTCGATCATTGCGGATGGACACCAGAGCAGGAACTGCTTCGCGCCTCTCGCGCCGCCGAACCCGACACCGGGTACCAGCCGAATCCGATACCTATGAGCTTCGACGAACTATGCGCAAGGCACTGGCATCGCACCCGGGCCGAGTTCGCTCACGACCCATGGCCTCGTGCACATGCCTACATTGCACGAGTCGGCCATCCAGTACCTCGAGCGGTGCAAGCGGGTCGAACACCACCGCCTTCCCGCTCCGCACTGAACTCATTGCTCACGACAAACCCGTCGGCTCCGCCACAGCCGGGCCCGACGGCAACTGGGTGATCGACCCGTCGCCGGAGGAGAACGCCTCGGGCCAACGCCCGATGGGTCGATACATGCTGAGCC
The DNA here is from genome assembly GCF_042794235.1 of Nocardia sp. NPDC056541. NCBI lineage: Bacteria > Bacillati > Actinomycetota > Actinomycetes > Mycobacteriales > Nocardiaceae > Nocardia > Nocardia sp. NPDC056541. Next base: position 60,846 of record NZ_JBHTUD010000012.1, on the reverse strand, counting down.
TCGGGGCCCGTAGCCTAAGAAGTAAGCGTCTCCACTTCGAATCGCGCCGCTCGCAAGGCAATACACAGGGCCGGCGGGCGCTGCGTCGTCCTTGGGTACGCCCCTAGCCCCGCACCGCCGCAGACAGCTCCACACAGAGCGCATCCAGTCCGGAGGCAGGAATTTGAGGCGCGTCCGGGGAATCGACGTTGTGCCAAGGTACATCTCGTCCAGTACCGACAGGTCGGGTGAAAATGTGCTGGTGAAGGTGAACACCGGCCGCGCTCAGTCCCGCGACGAACGTGAAGACATGGGTGGGTTCGAGAACCTGGCGCAGGGCGCCGATCGACGAGCGGACAGCGCGAGCGAACGCGACCGTCTCAGCGTCATCCAGCAGATCGAGGCTCGCAACGTGACGACGAGGCTCGACGAACAGATAGCCCGGCCGGACCCACTCGCCATGGGCAGGCCGGTGGGTCACCACCACGAAGTCGTCGATGTGGATCACCGGGCTCACCAGTGGTCCGGTCCCGTTGTGTTTGTCGCAGATCACGCACCCCCACATGCCGGCGACAATACCGCCGCTCCGGTCGCTGATACGCATGCACGCGTTGGACTCTCGACTCAGCGCAGGCGCTCATCGTGCAGTCGTCCTGACCGTCAAGACACATCGGCCACGAGTCGACTCCGAGTTCTTCGGCAAACTCCCGAAAGACCTCAGCCGTCCGGGCAACTCGAAACGAGCCGGATTCCGCCTCGGCTAGCCGACCACGACATGCATGCCCGGGCCTCGACAGGGCGGAGCCCGGCATCGCCGCCTACCTTCGGCCTATCGCGACCGGCCCGAGCTCGCCAGTGCCGCCCGGCGCACCATGTCACGCTCGACACCGACGACCGTCACGCCAGGCCGCAGCGCGCACAGCCTCGGCCAGCGCCTCGCCCGGCGCGGGGTCACCGCCGCGGAGCCCGGATGAGCCTCTGACAGGCCGGGGTGGGTTTGGGTGGTCATCGGCGTTCCTGTCTCGCCGTTAGTCCAGTGCGATGCCGAGTTCGGCGGCGAGGGTTCTGATCATGTGCTGGACGCCGATTTCGTTGCGGCCGATGATCATGTGATCGTGCTGGCCTCGGCGAACTCCTTCGCCGCATTGGGGCAGCATGGCGAAGTCCTCGTCGCGGACCGCGGCATGGACTTGGGCGTAGATGTCGTCGTAGACGGCGCGTTGCTCGTCGGTGGTGGCGGGGATCTTGGCCATCCAGCTGTGGCGGACGGTACAGCGGGTCGGGGCGCCGGCAGGCAGCATGTCGAGGATCTCGACACCGACAGGGCTGTTGGCAAGCACAAGGTTCGGGTAGATCCAATAGATGACGCCCATATTCATCAGCGGGTCCCAGGATCCGCTCGGATCGGCCTCGAGCGCGGTGATCCAGTTGAACGGGAATCCCATACGGTGATGGCGGCCGAAGGCGTCGTGGGTGGAGGTGTTGGCCACAGTGTTCTGGCCGATCACGCTCTGTCCGTGCACGAAGGGAAAGTGGTAGCTCTCGGCGAAAGCCTCGAGTGCGCCCTTCCAGCTGACTTCGGAAGTGAATTCCCGCTCGTCGTGGTAGCCGTAGGAAGCGTAGTTCAGCTGCGCCAGTTCAGGTCCCATCGCGCCGAGGTGGGCGTCGATGTCGATCGAGCCCTCGGCAGAGAGCACTGCCCAGATGAACCCGTGGCGTTCTTGGCTGGGTAGCTCGACCAATCCGTAGCCGGCGCGGTCCATGCCGGTGAAGCCCTCTTTGCCGGGCACCCCGGCCAGTTCGCCGGTGTTCCGGTAGGTCCAGGCGTGATAGGGGCAGGTGAAGCGGGTGGCGTTGCCCGAGCCGCACGCCGGTTGCGCGCCGCGGTGGCGGCAGTAGTTCAGGAACACATGCGCGGTGCCATCACGGTCGCGGGTGACCAACAGTGAATCTTCGAGCACGGTGCGCACCACGTAGTCGTTCGGCGCGGGGATGCGCGCCGAGGGCACGATCATCAGCGGTGTGCGGCGCAAGATCTGGGTCTGCTCGACCTCGGCGATCTTCGGGTCGCTGTAGTAGTGCAGCGGCACTCGCAGCGGAGCGGGCGCCATATCGGTGGTGTGGTCGAGCACCAACCCCAAGGCGCGGCGGGTCAGGTCCTCGGTCAGCCCGGCGGCGCCGGGTTCGATCTGAGTGGTCATGAGTTGACCATACATATCTAGCCAACTGTATGGTCTATTTCGACGGAACGGGACGCTCGTCGACCTCGGCGCAGACGATAGGGTCGGCAGAACACGATCACCGGCCCGGAAGGAATCGATGCGCACGCACGGCTGGTCGGGGACCACTCCGGCCGATGACACCGAAGCCATCGCGCGCATCATCGGCGCCGCCCGTGTGGCCATCGAACGCAGCGGCGGGGATTTCACCATGGCCGAGATCGCCCGCGACCTCGGCGTCACCCGTCAAACCGTGTACCGGTATTTCGCCAATGCCGACGCTTTGCTGACCGCCACGGCCCTGACGGAAACGGGTCGATTTCTCGATGTTCTCGCCGAGCATCTGGACCATCTCACCGATCCCGCCGAGGCCGTGGTCGAAGGGATCGCATACACCCTCGAACGCCTCTCCACCGACCGGTATCTCGGCCTGTTGTTGACCCCTGGCCGCGCGGGCGCATTCTCCCCCGGTGTCACCTCCGATACCGCGTTAACCTTCGGCCGCTCCATTCTCGAACGCTTCGCTGTCGATTGGGGCCGCGCGGGGATCGATGACGCTCGTCTCGATGAACTCGTGGAGCACATGCTGCGGATCGTGCAGTCCTTTGTCATCGACCCTGGTCGGCCGCCGCGGCAAGGTTCGCAACTGCGCGCCTACCTCACGACCTGGGTCGCCCCCGCACTCCGCGCCCACCAACGCTGAGCCCACAACGAACGGCAAGTTCCCTACGCCCGCTGTATCGGCCGCGCCAGGACGTCAGCCGGTCGTCTCGCCACAAGCGCACGACCCGTCGCACCGCCACCCGTGCATAGCGGACGTCGCTCAGGGAGTGGCGACCTCAGTGCCTATTGTTTCCAGGTTGCGGTGGTGTCCCACCACTCGTGCCGGCCGCCGATTAGACCCACTTATCAGTGGTTGGAAATCGGCTACTGGACACAGCGATCGACCACCTCGAAAAATGTGCCGAACGGGCGCGTATCACGTCCGAGTGCCGCAGGAACTGACCCGCGCGCACCGGCCACCTTTTTCGGGTGGCGAGGTCGGGCAGCTGACACGCGCAGCTTCTACCGTCGCGAGCAATGCGCTCGGCCATCTGGCGCACTCACGCGCGGTTGTCGCCGAATCGTCAGCCGAGATATGGCGCGCTTCGCCCCGCGAGGTAATGGGTCAGCCTGAGCCGCTGCGTGTGGTGCATGTCGAGGCTGTCCAGTTCGGAGGGGGCGACGAACCGCAGCTCTGTGGACTCATCGGAGATCGCAAGGTCACCGCCGATGATACGAGCCAGGAAGCACACGTTGAACTGGCGCCGGACCTCACCGTCGCTGTAGACGATCACGTGGCGCGGATCGGTGTAAGTACCGACGAGACCGGTGATTTCGATGTCGAGTCCGGTTTCTTCCTTGACCTCTCGGACCGCGCAGCCGGGCAGACTGTCGGTCATCTCCATGCCGCCACCGGGCAACGCCCACAGACCGCTGTCGGTGCGGCGTTGCAGCAGGACGCGGCCGACGTCGTCGCATACCACTGCGCACGCCGCGACCACAAGGCTGTTCGGCTCCGGTGCGGCTGGGTCGTCATAGTATTCGGTACGCGCCATCGGCTCAGCCTTTCACCGGTCGGCCGGTTCGCCAGACCGCGTTGAAACTGTCGGTGTAGGTGTCGAACAGGCCACCGTCGACGGTACGGCGCAGATGCCAGACGGGTGCGTCGACCGCCTCTCCGGCGACCCCCGATTGAGCGGCACCACGAGACACTGGACAGTCGTTCAGATTCAAAACGTGGAGTTTCTGTGGATTTGGCCGAACCACATCAAGTGTCGGGACACAAGAAAACCCCCTCCGACCCAGGTCAGAGGGGGTTTTCACTGTCGGGCTGACAGGATTTGAACCTGCGACCACCTGACCCCCAGTCAGGTGCGCTACCAAGCTGCGCCACAGCCCGTTCTTGCCCCCGTCTCCGGGTGCTCGAAAAGATTACCTCACCTCTTGGTGAAGGTACTAATCGGCTGGTAGGGGCACCTTTTTGTCGATCCGGAGGAGTGTCGGCGTCTTGCGCCGGAGCCCACAACCGCGCCGAGTTCGTAGGGATCCCATAGAAGTCTGCGCGTGTCAGGAGCCCGACCTTGCCAGCGCGTTCATGGCCTGTGCGCGCGGTCGGTTCGTGTGGCCCTCGGACGTGACGTGTGCCCGTTCGGCACATTCTCGCGGCGGTCACGCCTCCGCCCGTGCACCGTGGTTCCTGGGCGTGGCTGTTGCCGCAAACTGCCCGCAGGCCATGGGCGTTCATCTGTCGATGGTGACAAACAGGTGCGGTGTGTCGTCAGCGCACGCGGACCTTGGAGGTGGTGGGCCGGCAAGCGGCCAGCATGAGCATCAGCTGTTGGGCGAGATCGCGTGGTCGAGTTACCGCGAACGGCACGCGCGTCGATTCGGAATGGGCGCCGTCGATTTCGTGCCTGATCAGCCAACTATCTGACGCTTGCCGGCCCAGGAGTGGAGACGGCTGGCCGTGTTGGTGGTTTGTGGGTTCAGCGGTCGATGCTTTCGTCAGCTCGGTCGTGGCGGGTGCCGTGTCGGTTCGCCGTGGGGCCGTTGCCGCGATCGTATGATGACCCGACTCACTCACTTGCCCCGTCCATCGTTGGAGAGACCTGAATGTCAAACATGAAGTGGCGCGTGTTCGGTACGTCGGTGCTGATAGCGAGTGCCACGGCCATGATCTCATCAGGGCCTGCGATGGCGGAGCCGCAGGGCTGCACGCTGGACCGATCGTGGGGCGGAGCGAGTGCCCATTGTGGCGGCGATGGGACCTATATTCTGGAGGTCGACTGTTTCGGCGTGAGCGTGTCCGGTGGGCAGCCGTTCGGGCCGTACTACAAGTCAGTCGTCGGTCATACAGATCCGACTTTGGACCCGATCTTCAACTACCCGCAGCGGAACTGCATGAACCCTTTGACGCTCGGGCAGGTCGGTATTGCTACCGATGCGCGTATTACGTTGGTGCCCACTCGGCCCGCTCCGTCGAACGCTTACGAATAGTGATCAGCGTGGAACCTGGGTTTGCGTCACAACGTTTCGGCGTTCACAGAGGTAATCTTTTCGAGCACCCGGAGACGGGGGCAAGAACGGGCTGTGGCGCAGCTTGGTAGCGCACCTGACTGGGGGTCAGGTGGTCGCAGGTTCAAATCCTGTCAGCCCGACAGTGAAAACCCCCTCTGACCTGGGTCGGAGGGGGTTTTCTTGTGTCCCGAGATTTGACGTGGTTTGGCCGAATCCCACAGAAACCCCAGTGACATGACAGACTGACGGCAGGCGGCGTCGAGCTCTTCGGCGCTCGACCGGTATCGGCTGCGGTGAAGATCGACCCGCATCGCCTTGGTCAGCGCGCGTTCCGCGACGAAACACATCAGATTTCCCCTCCCCTGGTTCGCCTCCGTCACTGGCCGTGTTGAGCCAGCCGAGCCGTGCCCTGCCGACTGCCAGACACCCCCGAGCCTTCGATCAGCAAGAGAATGGAGTGAAAGTCCATGGTTACCAACATAATTACCACCGGCGCCGAGCGAACGATCATCGAGAACACACTCGATCGCAACCGTGAAGCGCTCATCGCGACCGCACGCGGGTTGTCCGACGCCGACGCTCGGCGACGGCTTGTCGCGTCGCTGACGACACCGATTTCCTTGATCAAACATGCCGCCGCCGCGGAGCGGATCTGGTTCCAGCGGTTCTGGGCGGGGCTCGACGAAGCCGAATGCGACGGGTACTCGCAACGCGACGAGGGCACGTTCGCCGTGGCCGACGACGAGTCGCTGGCCGATGTCATCGCGGAGTTCGAGCGTGCGAGCAGCCGATCACGGGCGATCGCCGCCCGGTTCGACCTGGACGACACCAAGCACAATCCCCGTGAGGGGACTGTCAGCATGCGGTGGACTCTGCTCGCCATGATCGAGGAAGTCGCCCGCCACGCAGGTCACGGCGACATCTTGCGCGAGCAGATCGATCAGACCGCGACACTCTGAGAACAGCAAATATCGCTCGCCAGGCTAACTATTGGTTACTTTGCTGAGTGTGCGGACAACTCCAGACGACTCCAGGTTGCTCGATTCACCCGCCGATTCGGTCGCCTCCGCGACGACGGTCGGGCAGTCCTATCGAACCGGCGACTGCTATGTCGTCGGGCGCGAGAAGATCCGGGAGTTCGCCCGTGCGGTTCAGGATGATCATCCCGCTCACCGCTGCGAGCAAGCGGCTGAAGACCACGGTTACGGTGGCCTGGTCGCGCCGTTGACCTTCGTCTCGATCCCCGCGTTTCTGGCCCAGATCGAGATGTTCGATCGTGTGGCCGAAGGTTATGACCTGAGCCAGATCATGCAGACCGACCACGGCCTCATCGTCAACAGGCCGATCCTCGCGGGCGATTCGTTGCGCTTCGAGGTCGGACTCGAATCGCGCCGTAAGGCGTTCGGGGGCGACATCTTCGGCTTCAAGTGTGCGGTCACCGACCAGTACGGCAAGGAAGTCGTCACCACCCGCACGTCCTTCGTCGGCCGGCGGGAGGTGAATTTCGCCGCCGCGCGAATCTGCGACCGACTGCTGATGCAGAACTTCCGTCATGGCTCGTCGATTCCGCGACAACACCACACAGCCGAGCGTGCCGAGCCACCGCGCCCGGCACCGACCGCGGACCCGGGCCGGAATATGGTGCCGTTCAGCACCGTCGCTGTCGGCGACGAGCTCCCGCCCAGGATCGTGGCTGTGACGCTGGGCGACCTGGTCAACTACGCGGGCGTGGCCGGCGACCCGAACCCCATCCACTGGAGCAAGGAGGCGGCGGCGTCGGTGAACCTGGAATCGCCTGTCGCACAGGGCATGCTGATGATCGGGATCGGCGCAGGGTACGTGACCTCATGGGCGGGCGGTCCCGGTGTGGTGACCGAATACGCGGTGCGATTGACCAGCCCGGTCTATGTCTGCGACAGCGGAGCGATCGTCGAATACACCGGCAGAGTGAAGGCGGTCGACGCAGACCGCAAGACCGCGACGATCGCGGTCACCGCCACACAGGACGGAAGGAAGATCTTCGGACGAGCGGTTGCGGTGATCCAGTGCGCGGACCGCTAGGTCAATCGTCGAGGCAAATGGCGAGCAATCGGTCACTGACGCGGAGACGCTCGGCCATCGCGACGAGGATGTCCATGGCCTCACTCGACAAGCCGACAGCACGCAGCAGCAGGGCGCGCGGTTCCTCGAGTTCGAGGGCTCGGATGAGTGTGTGATCGTCGACGCCGTGATGCGGGGTGAGGAAGAAGTAATCGGGCGTGACCTGGAAGTACTCGGCCAGCGCCGAAACAGTTTTCGCCGAGGGATTCTCGCGATTCCCGGACCGTAGCTGGGACAGATACGGTGCGGAAATGCTGTGGCCGGCCGCCTGGAGCATGCGCGCCACTTGACGGTTTGTGCACTGACGCACGTCCGGACCCGAGGGGTTGTCGAAGAGTTCGTTGAGGCGGGCGGCGAAATGCGTCACAGCGGTTCCTCGGCATCAAGTTGGTCAGAAGACCATCATGAGACGCGGACTGTGTTCCCGGCAATAGTCCTAGCAAACTTGCGGCGCTCGTCACAAAATCTCCACCACCGGGCTGTTCGGCGTAACGACCGCCGATTCGTGTCGGCCGACGCGGAAGACCAGGTCATCGACCGTATTGATCGCCAGCAGCCCGCGCCGATGACCTGTTCTATGCAATACTGCATAGCATGCGTCTGACCAGCCCGGAATCCGATGACAACACCGCCGAGTGGCGCAAGACGGCCTGCATTCTCTGTGAATGCAACTGCGGTCTAGAGATCCAGACAGATGGCCGCAACCTGGTGAAGATTCGTGGCGACAAACAACATCCGGGGTCGGCGGGCTACACGTGTGAGAAGCCGCTGCGCCTCGACAAGTACCAGGCGGGCGCACACCGCATCGACACTCCGCTGCGGCGCACCGCCGACGGCACGTACGAGCCGATCGACTGGGATACCGCGCTCGACGAGATCGCCGCCAAGCTCACCGGGGTTCGTGACGCGCACGGTGGCGAGTCGATCTTCTTCTACGGCGGGGGCGGGCAGGGCAATCACCTCGGTGGCGCCTACGGCCGGGCGCTGTATCACGCAGTCGGTGGCCGGTATATGTCGAATGCGTTGGCGCAGGAGAAGACCGGCGAATCCTGGGTCGATTCCCAGCTCTACGGCAATCACACCACCGGCGATTTCGAGCACACCGAGGTCGCGATCTTCGTCGGCAAGAACCCCTGGCAGTCCCACGGCATCGCGCAGGCGCGGCCGGTACTGCGCGAGATCGCGCGGGATCCGAACCGGACGATGATCGTCATCGACCCGCGCGTCAGCGAGACCGCGGCGCTGGCCGACTATCACCTGCAGGTCAAGCCGGGCACCGACGCCTGGTGCGTGTCGGCGATCGCGGCGACGCTGGTGCAGGAGAACCTGCACAACGAGGGGTGGCTGGCCGAACACACGACCGGTGCCGAACCGGTGTTGCGAGCGTTGCGGGCGGTCGACATCAGCGCGAACGCGCACCGCTGCGGTCTCGACGAGACGCTGATCCGCACCGTCGCGCGCCGGATCGCCGCCGCGAAGAGCGTCGCCACCTATGAGGACCTCGGCGTGCAGCAGTCCCCCAACAGCACCCTGGTCGCCTACCTGAACAAGATGCTGTGGATCCTGACCGGCAACTTCGCCAAACCCGGCGGGGTGCATATTCATTCATGGATGTTCCCGCTCGCCGGCCGCTGGCACGCCATCCCGAGGGCGGCCGGGGCGGGTAGGGCACAGCGCGTGCGGCGCGGCGTCGCGACCGTGGCGATGCGCTACGGTGCCACGCCCGCGCGCCGGTTGATCGCCGCGACCGCTGGGCGTGGCGCGATCTCGCGGAATGTGGCCGGGCTGACGGCGAGTACCACGCTCGACGTGTTCTTCGACGCTGTGGCGGTGCCGATCGCCCGCACGATCGCGGACAAGCTGAGCATGGTCGACAGCCCCACGCGCACACCGGTTTCCGGGGCCCGGATTCTCAACGGCCTGATCCCGTGCAACTCCATCGCCGACGAGATCCTCACCGACCACCCCGACCGGTTGCGGGCTATGTGGATCGATTCGTCGAATCCCGCGCACTCGCTGGCGGATTCGGCGCGATTCGTGGCGGCGATGCGGTCGCTGGAGCTGTCGGTGGTCGTCGATGTGGCGATGACCGAGACCGCTCGCCAGGCCGACTATGTGCTGCCCGCGGCGAGCCAGTTCGAGAAGTACGAGGCGTCGCTGTTCACGCTGCACTTCCCGCACAACAGCTTTCAGGTGCGCGCGCCGTTGATGGCGCCGTTGCCGGGCACCCGTCCCGAACCCGAGATCTACGGTGCGGTGATCGACCGTCTCGGCGTGGTCGAGCCCCGGCTGCTGGCGGAGCTGGCCGCGGCGGCACGGGTGAGCCGGGAGGCGTTCGCGCTCGCACTCTTCTCCACGCTGAAGGCGCGCCCCGAACTGGCCGGGCTGACACCGTATCTGCTGTACCGGACCTTGGGCGCGAGCCTTCCGGAGGGGGAAGCCGCGCTGGCGCTGGCATGGGGATTCGCGCTGCTGTGCGTGATCTCCCAGCCCGACGCCGTGGCCAGGGCGGGCTTCACCGGATCCGGGTTCGGGCAGGCCGAGGAGTTGTTCGAGGCTGTGCGCGCGCACCCGGAAGGGGTGCTGTTCTCCGATGACCGCTACGAGGACGCGTGGCGCTACATCCAGCACGCCGACGGCAAGATCCACGCCGTCATCCCGGAACTGCTCGACGAACTGCGCGCGGTCTGCGCGGTCGACCCCGACTACACCAGCGAGGAGTACCCGTTCACCCTGTCCGCCGGTGAGCGGCGCGCGTTCACGGCGAACGTGATCATCCGCAACCCGGATTGGCGCCGCCGCGACCGTGAGGGCGCTCTGCGGATCGCGGTGGCCGATGCCGAGCGGCTCGCGCTGAGCACCGGAGATAGGGTGCGTGTGGTCACCGAATCCGGTTCGGCGACCACGTCGATCGAGATCAGCGAGATGATGCAGGCAGGACACATTTCACTCCCCAACGGCATGGGTGTCGCCTATCCGGGCGCGGACGCAGTCGTCGGTGTCGCGCTCAATACGCTGACCTCGACGTCGCGACGCGACAAGTTCTTCGGCAGCCCCTGGCACAAGAACGTTCCCGCCCGTATCGAGGTGCTCACGGCGCCGGTGAAGGAGGCCTGACGGTGGGAGCTCGTACCAACACTCGGCAGAAGATGCTGGGCAGTGCGATCGAACTGCTGCGCGAACGCGGCGCGGCGGGCGTGACCGTCGACGCGGTACTCGCTCGCAGTAGCGCTCCCCGGGGCTCGGTGTATCACCACTTCCCCGGCGGGCGCGCCCAGATCATGACCGAATCGCTCACTCTCGCAGGCGATACGATCAGCGCCCTCATCGAGGAGGCCGCCGAGCGGGGCGCCGCGGGGGTGCTGGCCGGGATCGCCGAGTTCTGGACGGCGATCCTGCTGACGTCCGATTTCGAGGCGGGCTGTCCGGTGGTGTCGGTGGCGGTAGGCGGGGCGCCCGAGGACCGCCACCTGCAACCCGAGGTCGCCGCCATCCTGCAGCGTTGGCACGACACCCTGGCCGTCGCGATCGCCGCGGAAGGCGTCGCACCGGCACGCGCCGAACGCTTGGCCACGATGGCGATCGCGAGCGTCGAAGGCGCGGTGATCCTGTGCCGTGTCCACCGCTCGACTACCGCGCTCGACGAGGTCGTCGAAGAATTGCGCGTCCTGCTCGCCACCGCCGTCGGCACCTAGGTCAGTACGTCGGCCAGGGCCCACCCCGGATCGGTTTGGTGGCGGTGACGCGCTGCTCGTTGTCCCGGAAGCGGGGTTCGTAGTGGGTGAAGAACACCTTGGCGACCAGGTCTCGCCGGCTGTGGACGCCGGTCTTGTCGAAAATGCTCTTCAGATGCTGCTGCACGGTGTGGGCAGAGACGGTCATGTCGTGGGCGATCTGCGAGGTCGAGGCACCCTGGAGCACCAGCCGGGTGACGTCGCGTTCACGCTCGGTGAGCCCATAGGCCGACATCAGCAGCGGGTAGATGCGGCTGGGGTGGGCCGGTTCGATGATCACCGCGACCCTGGTCTGTGCTGACGAGGTCAGGCGGGCACCGTGTAACACCACCCAGGTTCCCGACCTGGTCAGCGCTCGCGACACGAGTACCTCGTCGGGTCGGTCGTCCGCCGCGTTGCGGAACGCGCGGGCGGCGAGTGTGATCACCGCACTCGGCAGTTTCTCCCGGTCCCAGTCGCCGTCGGGGAGGTCCGACAGCCAGCGCCGCACCCCGGCACTGGCCGATTCGACCTCCCACGCCGAGTTGAGCACCAGCAGACCTGGCGAGTCCGCGTATTCGGGTTCGCCTGCCTGCCCGATCAGTAGCGCCCGGCGCACGCCGTCGGCCAGGGCCGGCGCCACGGTGGCAACGAAGTCCTTCTCGGTGGCGTCGAACATCGGGGCGCCGGGCTCGCGATAGAGCGCGAGCGCTCCCCACACCTCGCCGGATCGGGTGCGCAGTCGCGCGATCAATTCCTGATCCCCACCCATCGTCATATTGCGTTGCCACCGTTCACTTTTCGACGGGTCGCCGCCGACGGTTTCGTGCAAGGTCGACAGTCCGGTCGCCGACCTGACCACATCGACGATGCCGTGGCGTTCCTCGCCGTATTCCGCGGCCAGCCACTGCGGCGGAAACTCGGCGAGGCCGAGATGGAAATGACTGGTCATCAGCAGCGACGCGGGATCGAGGGTGTACCAGCACGGCGTCCAGTAGTGCGGGACGGCGGTGGCCAGCACCTCCGTCGTCTCCTGCCACAGCGACACCAGATCGTGCGGCTCTCGGCACAACCGCCCGATCTTGTCGGCGGCGCGTTGCCTCGCATCCGTGCTCACAGATCAACGGTAGGCCGCGGCCGGACCAGGGGAAATACCAGATTTGTGGAATGTCGCGGCGACCGGGATATTCCTAGCCTCGGTGTATGACGAATACCGGAACCACACCTGTGCGCCTCAGTCCGCCACCACCGCAATTGATGCGCCTGATCAATCCTGTCGTGCGGCGTATCTTGGCGACGCGATTGCTCGGCAGTCGCATTCGCCGGCAGGGAATGGTCGAATTCACCGGCCGCCGTACCGGCCGCACGCTGCGGATCCCGGTCTGCCTGCACCATGTCGACGACGAGACGCTGATCTTCACCGAGCGACCATGGCGCCACAATCTGGTCGGCGGCGCGCCCGTCACCATCACCCATCGCGGGCAGATCCGCCACGGTCACGCCGTGCTCCTCGATGCCGCGCCTGCCCGAGTCGGCGCCGCGATGCGAGCGGCGATGGACGACGGCGCCAGCCCCTTCGAACTCGGGCTGAAGGTCACGCGCGGCTACGACCCGACCGCCGACGACCTCGCCGTCATCGCGCGCTCGATCATTCGGGTCGATGTCGAGGAGTGAGGAAGCATCATGCGTATCAATCGAATCCAGCACGACATCACTGTTTTCGCCGATGAACTGGAGGTTCCCGGCATCGGCCATATCCCGGTCAACGCGTACGTTCTGCACGCGGCGGAGCCTGTCGTCGTCGACACCGGTCTCAGCCTTCCCGACCGCGGGTTCATGGCGGCCCTGAGTTCGATCGTGGATCCGGCCGACGTGGAATGGATATGGCTCACCCATCCCGATCGCGACCACACCGGATCGCTGTTCGACCTGCTCGATGCCGCCCCGAACGCCCGGCTGATCACGACATTCGCCGGCCTGGGCATCATGTCGTGTGCTCGACCGGTCCCGATGGATCGTGTGTACCTGCTGAACCCGGGGCAGTCCCTCGATGTCGGCGACCGACGCCTCACCGCGTTTCGCCCACCGTTGTTCGACAATCCGAGCACTGTCGGGTTCTACGATGAACGCAGCGAATCATGCTTCACCTCTGACTGTTTCGGCGCTCCGCTGCCCAGCGCCGAACTCGCGACCGCCGACGATGTGGGTTACACGCCGCCGGCCGCGATTCGCGCGGCCCAGCATCTCTGGGCGGCGGTGGACAGCCCGTGGGTGCACGTCGTGGACGAGGGCAAATACCTCGCCACCGTGTCGGCGATGCGCGCCTTCGACCCGCGCCGGATCCTCAGTACACATCTTCCGCCCGCGGGGGGACGCACGTCGCAGTACTGGGACATGCTTGCCGAGGCGCCGCAGGCCGCGCCGTTCGTCGGTCCCGATCAGGCCGCGCTGGAACAGATGCTGGTGAGCTTCGAACCCTGATTGTCAGGCGGTGCGCAGGATCCTCAGTGCGGCTCGTTCGATGCGGTCGGCGATTTCGGTGTACGACTCGTAGCCCATGCCCGCCCGCACCAGCGCGCCCGCGTAGATGATCTCGAGCCATTCGATGACCTCGTTGTCGGCGTCGGGGCCGAGTGCGCGCGCGAGTCTGCCGCGGATCTCGATGCCGATGCGGGTGCGCAGGTGTTCGACATCCGGGTCCGAGCCCAGCAGCGCGCCGGTGACCGCACCGGACAACTCTTGTTCCTCGGCCACCAGCAGTGCGATGTTGCGCAGCTCGGCCAGCACCCGCACCGTCGGGTCGGGGTCCTCGATTGCGGGCGAGTGCGAGGCCAGCAGGCGACGCCAGAAGATCTCGGCGACCAGGTGCTCCTTGGAGGAGAAGTAGGTGTACGCGGTCGCGGTGGCGACGCCCGCCTCCGCTGCGACCAGCCGGATCGTCATGCCGGAGAAGCCATCGCGTGTCAGCACCACCAGCGCGGCCCTGGTCAGCCGTTCGACGGTGTCGGCCTGCTTCCCGGTCAATCGACGCCGGGTCGCTTCGAGGCTGATGGAATCGCTTTCAGACATGCGTCCGGATGTTACTCGCCAGTCCCGCAGCGTCGGTGAACCAGACCATGGCGGCGCGGGGGCCGGGGTTGATTCGTAACCATGTCCAGAATACAATCTGGACACATGTCTGATGCATCGAACACGCCGTCCATCGCAGGCAAAGTAGTCGTTGTCACCGGCGGTGCGCGCGGCATCGGACGTGCGGTAGCGAGCGAACTGGCCGGGGCCGGGGCGGTTCTCGCCCTCGGCGATATCGATGCGAGCACGGTCGCGAGTACCGGGGCCGAGATAGGCGCGACCATGGCGCGGCACCTCGACGTCACCGAACCCGCGTCGTTCGCGAGCTTCCTCGCCGAGGTCGAAAAGACTTGCGACCCTGTCGATGTGCTGATCAACAACGCGGGCATCATGCCGGTCGGCCGGTTCACCGAGGAGTCCGACGAGATCACCCGCCGGATTCTCGGCATCAATGTCTACGGCGTCCTGCTCGGCACCAAGCTCGCGCTGCCCCCGATGCTCACCCGCGGCCGCGGCCACATCGTGAACATGGCCTCGATGGCGGGTGAGAACCCGACGCCGGGAATGGCCACCTACTGCGCGAGCAAGCAGGCGGTGCTCAGCTTCACCGAGACCATGCGCCTGGAACACCGCGGCACCGGCGTGCGGTTCTCCGCGGTGCTGCCGACGTTCACCCGCACCGAGATGATCGCCGGAACTCGCGCTCCGCGTGCGTTGCTCGCCGAACCGGCCGACGTCGCCGCCGCGGTCGCCGCCCTGATCGCCCGGCCACGCCGACGTGTCTCGGTCACCCGCACGGCAGGTGTTCTCGCCGCCGTCAACAAGCTGACCCCGCGCCCGTTCGGTGAGTTCATGGCTCGGCGGTTGGGCGTGCACCGCACCTTCATCGATGTCGACCGCGATGCCCGTCGTGCCTACGACGACCGGCTCGCGGCCGACTGAGGGCTCAGGTGCGCGACAGGATTACGACCGGAATCTCGCGTTCGGTCCAGGACTGGTAGGCATCGAAATCGGCGTAGAGGCCGGTCAGCAACGGCCACAGGCGCTGACGCTCGCCGGCGTCGGCCACGCGGGCCAGCACCGGGTAGTGCTCGCTGCGGACCCGGACATGGGCGTTCGGATCCGCGAGCAGGTTCCGATACCACTGCGGATGATTCGCGAGGCCGCCCTGGGAGCCGACGATGACCAGGTCATCGCCGTCGACGAGATAGAGCAGCGGCGCGGCGAAGATCTTGCCGGACTTGCGACCTCGATGTTCGAGCAGCAGCGTCGGCACCGGGCTGCGGAACCCGGCACCGATGCGCCAGGTACCGCCGACGCGGCCGTTGGTGCGGCGATAGACCCACGCCTGTGCGCGCGACCCGTATCGGATGATCCGGGTCGTCATCGGCGAGTTCAGCCCTTTCGGCTGATTCTTCGGCATAACCATCGTCCGCACGCTACAGCGATCGCGGATCGGCGATAACGGGGTCGATCATTTCTTGCGACGCTCCTGCGCGATCACCTTGCCGACGGTGCCGTCGAGCTTCGTCCCCGCGGGCCAGCCGACATAGTGGCACAGGAACAGCGCGATCTCCCGCAACTGTTCCTCGGACAGCTCCCCGTTGCGCAGAGCGGCACCGATCTGGATCTCGGCGACATCGACATTGCCCTGCGCGGTGAGTGCCCCGAGCAGCAGCAGCCGACGCTCGCGCACGGTCAGGGCCGGCCGCGACCAGATGTCGGCGAACAGGTGGTCGGCGGTGACGGCGAAGTGCTCGCCGGGGCCGTCCTCGAATTCCCAGCCGTAGACCTCGGCCATCTTGGCCAGGCCGCGCTTGCGGACGTCGGCGGGGGTTTCTCCGTGGGCGGTCATGAGATCTCCTTGTCGAGCGCGGGTTCGGCGACGCCGAGTCCCTCGGCGAGACGGGCGAGGGCCAGTTGCGCCAGTGGCAGGTCGACCGCGAGCCGGTCGCCGAGGTCGAGCGCGAGCGAGAGGTCCTTCTCGCCGAGATCGCGCACATGGCCCAGGATGGGGAACCAGAAGTCGTCGGGGTCGATCGGCGCGGTGGTGTCGCGCAGCATGATCGCACCCGGCCCACCGGTCACCGCGTCGGAGTGGCGAACTACCTTGCCGAGTGCGGTGAGACTGAGCCCGGCGGCCTCGGCCAGGCGCTGCGCCTCGGTGGCCGCGGTGAACGAGATGAAGTGAAGGAGATTGCGCGCCAGCTTCATTCGTGTTCCCGCGCCGACCGGACCGGCGTGCACGACGAGGTCGGCGAAGTACCCGAACGGCGGCCGGATCCGGTCCACCGCGGCGGCGCTACCGCCGACCATCACGGCCAGGCTCCCCCGGGTCGCGCCGGGTGCGCCACCGCTGACGGGCGCGTCGACGAATTCGACCTCGTGCTCGGCGCACCGGGCAGCCAGCTCCTGCGCCGTCCGGTCACTGATGGTGGAGTGCACGGCGACCACCGTGCCCGGTGCCGCGGTACGCAGAATTCCCGAGGGGCCGGTGAGCACCTCGGTCACCTGCGCATCGTCGATGACCGTCACGCAGATGATCCGCGCGTGCGTCGCGACCTGCGCCGGCTCGGCGACCGCACGCGCACCCGCGTCGACGAACGGCTCGATGACCTCCGGCCTGACATCGCAGACCGTGAGCCCGCCCGGCCAGTCCAGCAGCCGCCGCGCGATCGGCGCGCCCATATTGCCCAGTCCGATGAATCCGACCGGGGCGCTGACGGATTCGGTCGTCATCGGATGATCTGCCCGCCGTCGACGTTGAGGATCTGGCCGGTCACCCAGCTCGCCTCGTCCGACAGCAGATACAGGCAGGCGCCGACCAGGTCCTGCGGGGTGCCCATCCGCTTGATCGGGATGCGCTTGACCATGTCCTTGACCATGTTTCCCGGCGTCACGGTCTGGGTGGCCTCGGTATCGATCGGACCGGGCGCGATGGCGTTCACCCTGATCCGCGAACCACCCAGCTCGGTGGCGAGTTGCTGGGTGAGGCCGTTGATACCGACCTTGGCCAGCCCGTAGAACCCCGAGTACAGCCATGCGGCGGTGGATGATTGGTTGACGATCGAGCCGCCGCCTGCCGCGATCATCGGCTGCCAGACCGCGCGCGTCACATTGAGCGCGCCGTCGAAGTTCACGCCCATGAACTTCTTGTAGTAGTCCCACGGCACGGTGAGCAGCAGATCGAGCTTCATCTCGCCGTAGATGGCCGCGTTGTTGACCAGGTGGTTGATCGCGCCGAACTCGGCGACGGTGAACTCCGCCAGTGCGACAGCGGATTCGGGATCGGCGACATCGACGCGGCGGAAGGCCGCGACCCCGCCGTCGGCGACGATCTGCTCGGCCACCTCCTCGCCGCGCTCGGCATTGAGGTCGGCGACAACGACATTGGCGCCTTCGGCGGCCAGTGCGCTCGCGTAGACCGCGCCGATGCCCTGCGCGGCGCCGGTGACGATCGCGGTGCGACCGGTGAAACGTGCCATGGTGTTCAGCTCCTGAGTGTGAATGGGTCGGTGAGGTCAGGCGGGGGTGGCGATCAGCTTGGTTTCGAGGTATTCCTCGAAACCGGCGACGCCCATCTCCCGGCCGATGCCGGACTGCTTGTAACCGCCGAACGGCGCGTCCGCGTGGTACCAGAGGCCGCCGTTGACGCTCAGGGTCCCGGTGCGCACCCCCGAGACGACCCGGTCGAGCCGGTCGGGGTCGGTGCCCCACACCGAACCCGACAGGCCGTAGGGCGATTCGTTGGCCAGCCGGATCGCGTCGTCGTCGCCGTCGTGTGGAATCACGACGAGCACGGGCCCGAAGATCTCCTCCTGCGCGACGGTCGCGGTGTTGTCGAGTCCGCTGATCAACGTCGGTTCGATGAAGTACCCGCGTTCCTTGTCCGCGGGCCTGCCGCCGCCGACCTCGATCCGTCCGCCTTCGGTGCGGGCGATCTCGAGATAGCGCTCCACCCGGGCTCGCTGACGCTCGGAAATCACGGGGCCGCAGACGGTTCCTGGGTTGGTCGGGTCACCGGCAGCCAGGCCGCGGAGCGCGCCGGCCGCGGCGGTGACCGCGGCGTCGTAGGACTCGCGCGGCACCAGCAGCCGCGTGGTGAGGGCGCACCCCTGGCCCGCGTGGACGGCGACGGTGAACGCGGTGTAGCTCGCGGCGGCAGCGATGTCGGCGTCGTCGAGCACGATCGCAGCGGATTTGCCGCCCAGTTCGAGGAAGGTGCGCTTGAGCGTCGCCGACGCGCCCACCATCACCGAGCGACCGGTCTGGGTCGAGCCGGTGAAGGTGATCATGTCGACCCGCGGATCGAGGACCAGCTGTGCGCCGAGGCCGTGATCGGAGGAGGTGACGATATTGATCACCCCGGCCGGGATGTCGGTGTGCTCGGCGATGAGCGGGCCCAGCACCGCCGCGCACCAGGGTGTGTCCGGAGCGGGCTTGAGCACCACGGTGTTGCCCGCGGCCAGCGCGGGCCCGATCTTGGCCAGGTTGATCTGGTGCGGGAAGTTCCACGGCGTGATGGCGCCGACGACACCGACGGCCTCGCGCCTGATCACCCGGCGGCTGGCGATACCCATCAGGTCCCTGGTGCCGAGATCGGTTTCCCACGTGTAGTTCTCGGCCAGGTCGGCGGCGTAGGACAGGTCCGCGATCGGCCCTTCCAGTTGCGGCCCGCTCGTGAGCATGACCGGAGTGCCGACCTCGGCGATCGTGATCGCCCGCAGTTCCTCGAGGTGCTCGCCCAGTACGTCGCGCAGCTGGCGCAGGCAGTGCGCGCGAAACTTCGGGTCGCGTGACCACTGCGTCTCGTCGAAGGCGGTGCGCGCCGCGGCGATGGCCGCCTCCATGTCGGCGCCGGAGGCGTCGGCGGCGTAGCCGAGCACCTCCTCGGTGGCGGGATTGATGGTCGCGAAGACACCGGAGCCACCCGGGATCAACTTGCCGCCGATCAACAGTGGTGTGCCTTCGGCGGGGACGAGGCCGTTCATAGCGAGGCTCCGATACGTGTCTGGACAGGTGTACGGAATATAGTTCGGTTTATCGATCAGACGCAAGGCCATGACTCGTTCATTGGTCCGTACACCAGGCTGTAGTACCATCCAGACACATGTCCGAAATCGCGCCTACCGGCATCGAAGCAACTCGACGACGCTTGACCGAAAAGCAGGCCGATACGGTGGACCGTCTGACCGTCGCCGCCGTCGACGTGCTGTCGCGCGAGGGCTATTCGGGGACGACGATCCGGCTCGTCGCCGCGTCGGCGGGCGTCGGCACCGCCACCGCCTACACGTATTTCTCCTCCAAGGAACATTTGATCTCCGAGGTGTTCTGGCGGCGATTGGTTGCCATGCCACCGCTGGCGACCGGCGAGGCCGACCAGACCGCGCGCGTGGTCGCCGTTCTTCGCCAGGTCTCGATGCTGGTGGCCGATGAACCCGCCCTGGCCGGGGCGGTCAGCAGCGCCATGCTCGGCGATGATCCCGACGTGCGGCACCTCCGCGTGCGCATCGGGCGCGAGATCCGCCACCGGCTCGGAGACGCTCTGGGCACCAAGGATCCAGAGAGCCTGGCCGCGCTCGAATTGCTGTACTCCGGGGCACTTCTCCAGGGCGGGATGGGCCTGCTGTCCTACGCGCAAGTCGCCGATCTGCTCGAGATCTGCGCGCGACGATTGCTGGCCACGCCCGCCACCGACAGCTGACACACCGTCCGCCGGATTCGGTCCGAACCTTGTCGCGCATCCAGAAACCGTAGTACTGTCCAGACACATGTCCATTTAGTGTCTGGACAGTATTCCGGGAAGGACTTTCCAATGACGCTGGTCAAACCGCAGCGCGTGTCCGGAGGTGAGGACGAACACGGGCACCTGGCCGAGTTCCGCACCGATCCGATCGCCCTGATGCGACGCGTTCGCGCCGAGTGCGGCGATGTCGGATCCTTCGAGCTCGCCGGACGTGATGTCGTCCTGTTGTCCGGCGCCGAGGCCAACGAATTCTTCTTCCGGGCCGGCGACGACGATCTCGACCAGGGCGCGGCCTACCCCTTCATGAAGCCGATCTTCGGCGAGGGCGTGGTGTTCGACGCACCCCCCGAGCGCCGCAAGGAGATGCTGCACAACCAGGCGCTGCGCGCGGATCACATGCGCGGCCACGCGGGCACCATCGCCCGTGAAGTGGATCAGATGGTCGCGCAGTGGGACGACGAGGGCGAGATCGATCTGCTCGAGTTCTTCGCCGAGCTGACCATCTACACCTCTTCGGCGTGTCTGATCGGGGTGAAGTTCCGCAATCAGCTCGACGGACGTTTCGCGCATCTCTATCACGAGCTCGAGCAGGGCACCGACGCCCTGGCCTACGTGGACCCGTACGCGCCGATCGAGAGTTTCGTCCGGCGTGACGCGGCGCGCGCGGCGCTGGTCGAGCTGGTGCAGGCGATCATGGATCAACGCGAGGCGAATCCGCCCACCAGCAAAGACGATCGCGACATGCTCGATGTCCTCATCTCGGTGAAGGACGAGAACGGGGCGCTGCGGTTCTCGGCCAGCGAGATCACCGGCATCTTCATCTCGATGATGTTCGCCGGCCACCACACCACCTCGGGCACCGCGGCCTGGACGATCATCGAACTGCTGCGCCACCCCGAGACACTGGCCGGGGTGGTCACCGAACTCGACGAGCTCTACGCCGACGGTGCCGACGTGAGTCACCATGCGCTGCGCCAGATTCCGAATCTGGAAGCCGCGCTCAAGGAGACACTACGACTGCACCCGCCGCTGATCATCCTCATGCGCCTGGCGCGCGGTGAGTTCGAGGTGTGCGGGCACCGCATCGAGCCCGGCGACATGGTGGCCGCCACCCCCGCGGTCTCCAACCGGATTCCGGAGGACTTCCCCGACCCGGACGCCTTCGATCCCGCACGCTATCTCGACCCACGCCAGGACGACATCCTCAACCGCTGGACCTGGATTCCGTTCGGCGCGGGCAGGCACCGCTGTGTCGGCGCGCCGTTCGCGCTCATGCAGCTCAAGGCGATCTTCTCGATTCTGCTGCGGGACTGGGAGTTCGAGCTCGCACAGCCGTCGGACACCTACCGCAACGACCATTCGAAGATGGTGGTGCAGTTGCAGCAGCCCTGCCGCGTCCGCTACCGCCGCAGGCAGCGCTGAGCGCGAGCGGAGATCACTGTGTCCGCGACATCCATCCCCGCCGGATTCGATTTCACCGATCCGGCCCTGTGGGAATCCCGCAACCCCGTCCAGGAATTCGCCGAGCTCCGCCGGACCGCACCGGTGTGGTGGAACGCCCAGACCGACGCGCAGTCGGGCGGCTTCCGCGACGGCGGCTACTGGGTGATCACCAAACACGAGGACATCAAGGAGGTTTCGCGCAATCCGGAGCTGTTCTCCTCCGAGCGAAAGGGCTCGGTGATCCGGTTGCCCGGCGAGGTGACACCCGAGCAGATCGAACTCACCGGTGCCCTGCTGCTGAACATGGATCCGCCCAAACACACCAAGATCCGGCGCATCATCGCCAAAGGGTTCACGCCGCGCGCGGTCGAGGGGTTGCGCGCGGCGTTGACCGATCGAGCGGGCGCGATCGTGGCCGCGGCGCGCGCGGCCGGCGGTGGTGATTTCGTCGAACAGGTGGCGTGTGAGCTTCCGCTGCAAGCCATCGCCGAACTCGTCGGCGTCCCCCAGCAGGACCGCCGCAAGCTGTTCGACTGGTCGAATCAGATGCTCAACTACGACGACCCGGAGTACGGCGACGCCACGACCACCGACGCCTCGTCCACCGCGGCGATGGAGATCCTCGGCTACGCCTGGAACATGGCCGAGCAGCGCCGCACCGATCCCGCCGACGACATCGTCAGCAGGCTCGTGCACGCCGATCTCGACGGGGAGGCGCTGGGCTCCGACGAGTTCGGGTTCTTCGTGATCCTGCTCGCGGTCGCGGGCAACGAGACCACCCGCAACGCCATCACCCACGGGATGAAGGCGTTCATCGACAATCCGGATCAGTGGGAGCTCTACAAGCGGCAGCGGCCACGGACCGCGCCCGACGAGATCGTGCGCTGGGCGACGCCGGTGACGGTGTTCCAGCGCACCGCGACCGCTGACACCGAGCTCGGCGGGCAACTCATCCGCGCCGGTCAGCGGGTCGGATTATTCTACAGCTCAGCGAATTTCGACGAAGATGCCTTCGAGAGCCCGTTCCGCTTCGACATCTCGCGAGACCCCAATCCGCATCTGGGGTTCGGCGGCACCGGCACGCACTTCTGTGTCGGTGCGAACCTGGCCCGGCTCGAGATCGAGCTGATCTTCAACGCCATCGCCGACGTGATGCCCGATCTGTCCCAGGTTTCGGAGCCACAGCGGCTGCGATCGGGTTGGATCAACGGCATCAAACATTGGCAGGTCAGCTACGAGTCGGGAACGGTGCACTGATGCGGATCGCGCTGCTGTCATATCGGAGCAAGGCGCATTGCGGCGGGCAGGGTGTCTACGTCCGGTACCTGAGTCAGGGGCTCGTCGATCTCGGCCACCAGGTCGAGGTGTTCTCCGGCCAGCCCTATCCCGAGGATCTCGACCCGCGGGTGCGGCTCACCGAGGTGCCGAGCCTGGACCTGTACCGCGACGAAGACCCTTTTCGCACACCGCATCCCCGCGAGATCCGGGACCGTGTCGACCTGCTCGAGCTCGCCACCATGTGGACGGCCGGGTTCCCCGAACCGCGCACGTTCAGCTTGCGGGTGGCCAAGCTGCTGGCCGCGCGCGCCACGGAATTCGATGTGGTGCACGACAATCAGTGCCTGGGCTACGGTCTGCTCGCCATCGCCGAGCGGTTGCCGCTGGTGGCGACCGTCCACCATCCGATCACTCGCGACCGCGCGGTCGATCTGGCCGCGACCCCGTGGCGGCGCAAGCTGTTCGTGCGGCGATGGTACGGCTTCCTCGGCATGCAACAGCAAGTGGCACAGCAGATTCCGGACCTCATCACGGTGTCCTCGTCTTCGGCCGCCGATATCGCGCAGGACTTCGGCGTGCGGCCGGGACAGTTGCATACCGTCCCCCTCGGCGTGGACACCGACCTGTTCCGGCCGCGCGAGACACCGCGGGTGCGCGGGCGCATCGTCGCGGTCGCCAGCGCCGACAAGCCGCTCAAGGGCATCGCACACCTGCTGAGAGCCGTGGCCCGGCTGCGCCATACCTGCGATGTCGAGCTCCGGCTGGTCGCGAAGCTGGAACCGAACGGCCCCACCGAGAAGCTGATCGCCGAACTCGGTATCGCCGATATCGTCACTCCGGTCAGCGGAATGAGCGACGAGCAGCTCGCCGAGTTGCTCGCCTCTGCCGAGATCGCCTGCATTCCGTCGATGTACGAGGGGTTTTCGCTGCCCGCCGTCGAGGCGATGGCCAGCGCGACACCGCTGGTCGCCAGCCGGGCAGGCGCGCTGCCCGAGGTCGTCGGCGAGTGCGCCGAGCTGGTCGAGCCAGGCGATGTGGACGCACTGACCCGGGTGCTCGGCGAACTGCTCGACGATCCCGACCGGCGCGAGCGCCTCGGCGCGGCGGGTCGTGTCCGCGTTCTCGAACTGTTCAGCTGGTCGGCCGTTGCCGCGCAAACACTCGCGATCTATGACCAGGCGATCACCCGCCACTCCCCTACCCCGCCGGGCACCGCCCGATGACGACACCGCCCGACCCCGCGCAGCACCTGGAGGCCTCATGTTGACCGTCGATTTCGACCGCTTGGGCATCGGCCCCGGATCACGGGTGATCGACATCGGCTGCGGCGCGGGCAGACATTCCTTCGAGGCCTACCGCCGCGGAGCCGACGTCGTCGCGTTCGACCAGAACGCCGCCGACCTGGCCGATGTCGACATCATGTTCGAGGCCATGGCCGCGGCGGGCGAGGCACCGGAGTACGCCAAGGCCGAGACCGTGCGCGGCGACGCGCTCGACCTGCCCTACGGCAACGACGAATTCGACGTGGTCATCGCCTCGGAGATCCTCGAGCACGTCCCGCAGGACACACAGGCGATCGCCGAACTGGCGCGGGTGGTCAAACCCGGTGGCGCGCTGGTGGTCACGGTGCCGCGCTGGCTGCCCGAACGCATCTGCTGGGCGCTCTCGGACGAGTACCACGCCAACGAGGGCGGTCACGTCCGCATCTATCGCGCCGACGAGCTGCGCGACAAGATCACCGCGCGCGGTCTGCGCTACCACCACCAGGACTTCGCGCACGCGCTGCACGCACCCTTCTGGTGGCTGAAATGCGCTGTCGGCGTGCGCAATGACAAGCACCCGCTGGTGAGCGCCTATCACCGCATGCTGGTGTGGGACATGATGTCGGCGCCCGCGCTCACGCGCACCGCCGAGCGTGTGCTGAATCCGCTGGTCGGCAAGTCGGTCGCGCTCTACTTCACGAAACCGGCGGTGCGCGGCGATGCCCGTTGAGCTACCGGCCGTTCCCGGGGTCGTCTCCGCGCGTGAGATCCGGCAGACCGCCGAATCCATCGCCGCCGCACAGGAACCCGACGGTGCGATCCCCTGGTTCAGCGGCGGCCACACCGATCCGTGGGATCACATCGAGTCCGCGATGGCGCTCACCGTGGGCGGGTTGTGGGACGTGGCCCGTGAGGCCTACATCTGGTCGGCGAAATCGCAGCGCTCCGATGGGTCGTGGCCCACGCAGGTACGCGCGGGCGTGATCGAGAACCACGACGCCGACACCAACTTCTGCGCCTACCTGGCGACCGGTGTTCTGCACGCCCTCACGATCACCGGCGATACCGGGTTCGCCGCGGAGATGTGGCCGACGGTCCGCGCAGGCATCGACTTCGTCCTCGGGCTGCAACAGGGCGAGCACGGCGAGATCCATTGGTCGGCCGGCGAATCCGGATCGTCGGGGGAAGCCCTGCTGACCGGCTGCTCCAGCATCTTCCACAGCCTCGGCTGTGCGGTGACCCTCGCCGAGCGGGTGGGCGACCCGCGACCGGATTGGGCGGCGGCTCGCAGCCGGCTCGGCAACGCCCTGCGCCATCATCCGGAAGCCTTCCTGGACAAGAGCCGTTACTCCATGGACTGGTACTACCCGATCCTCGGCGGCGCGGTGCGCGGCGCGGCGGCCGCGGACCGGATAGCGCGGCACTGGAACGAATTCGTGGTCGCCGATCTCGGCATTCGCTGCGTGTCCGACGCACCGTGGGTCACCGGCGCCGAGACCTGCGAACTGGTGCTCGCCCTCGATGCCATCGGCGATACCGCCGCCGCGAGCACGCTGTTCACCGCGATGCAGCATCTGCGAGAATCGGACGGGTCCTATTGGACCGGACTCGTTTTCACCGACGGTAAGCGCTGGCCCGAGGAGCGCACCACGTGGACCGCGGCGGCGGTCGTGCTCGCCGCCGACGCCCTCAGCCGCACCACCGCGGGCAACGGCATCTTCCGCGACGCACTCCCCCGGTGATCCGGCTCAGTTACACGCGGCGGTTCGCTGCAGGATGCGCAGCGAACCGGTGACCGAGAGTTCGCGGAACTTGCCGCTGTCGATCGCGCGTCGATAGATGTTGTACGGCGCGCGACCACCGTCGGCGGGATCGGGGAAGACGTCGTGAATGGCGAGCAGCCCGCCACCGGCCACCCAGTGCACCCAGTTGTCGTAGTCACGCTGGGCGGCCTCCTCGGTGTGGCCGCCGTCGATGAACAGCATGCGGAGCGGGGCCCGCCAGATGCGGGCGGCGGCACTCGACGAGCCGATGATCGCGGTCACCGTGTCGGTGAGACCCGCGCGAATCATGGTGCGCCGGAACGTGGTCACGGTGTCGAAGACGCCGGTCTCCGGGTCGATCATGCTGGTGTCGTGGTACTCCCAGCCCGGCTGATGCTCCTCGGAGCCACGGTGGTGGTCGACGGTGCACACGGTGGCACCGGTTTCGCGGGCCGCGGCACCGAGATAGACGGTCGACTTGCCGCAGTAGGTGCCGATCTCCATGATGATTCCGTCACCCGCGTACGCGCGGGCGGCCGTGTAGAGCGCCTGTCCCTCCTCCGGCGGCATGAATCCGACGGTCTGTTCGGCGAGGGCGAACAGGTCGCTGGTACCGGCGGAGATCTCGTCTACAGCTCCCATGCGGGTGACGCTAACACATGACCTGGAATACAATCCGGACTACTGTCCGGAAAGATGCTCGGATAGCCGGAACCCAAGGAGAACATCGATGAAAACTCGTCTCAACTGCCCCTGTGGCGTCAGCATTCGCGGCACCGACGAGGCCGATCTGATCAAGCAGACCCAAGAGCACCTGGCCGCGAACCACCCCGGCCACGACTACACCCCGGACGAGATCCTCTTCATCGCCTACTGATCATTTCGTCGGCAGGGCGTTCTGCAGGCCACCCACCTCGGTGATCTGCCAGTCGGAATTCCGGTCGACGGTGAGCGAATAGGTGACGGTGGTCCGCGTTCCCTCTGGCGTCTGGGCGCTGGTGGAGACCACGTCGAGGTAGGCATTGACCTTGTAGATGCCACCGGCTTCCGAGATCACCTTCGCCGAGAGCGGGTTCGCCTTCGACGTCCACTGCAGCGGGAGCAGGATCTGCTCCAACTGCGGTGCGGTGGCGTCGAATTTGGCGGCCAGAGACCCGGTGGTGCCGGTCTTGAGCCGGGCGAACCAGGCAGGCACGTCGCGGTAGTCGATCGTGGACGCGCCGACGCCGTAGCCGGTCGCGATCTGCTCCACGCGCTCGGCGTCGGCCGCGCGCGCGTCGCGCTCGGCGATGGTCGCCCGCGCCGAGAAGTACAGCGCCGCGAACGTGACGACCGCGGCGACGAGCACCGCGATCGTGCCGCTGATCAGGACGGTCGAGAGCCGGACGGAGACGGTGCGCGGTGTCTGTTCGTCGGCGGCGGTGGCTTCTACTTCGGTCGCTGTACTCATGGTCAGTCCTTTGTCCGGCTATTTGACGCCGAGGCGGAAATGCACGGTGCCGTCGGCGTCCACGTTCTGCAGTGCTTGGTCGATCAGGGTGCTGATGTCGATGGCCGGCGTCCGATGGACCGCGTCGGTGACCACCGGCCCGAGAAGCTGTCCCAGCGGGGCGATACTCGGGCCGATCTCGGTGATCAGGGCGGTGAGGTTGTCGAGGAAGGGGACAAGGCCGTCGCCGGTGAAGTAGTCCTCGACCGGACGGCTTTCCACCAGCTCCGCACCGGACTCGACGATCGCGTTCAGCGTGACACCGAACTCGCCGAACAGCGGGCCCGCCGTGGCGAGCGACGGCCCGAGCCACGCCATGTCACCACCGAGGGCTTGGATATCGGCGAACAGCTGCCGGATCGCCTCGGTGCGGCTGAGCAACGTCGCCGCGAGCAGCGTCGATGACCGCTGCAGCGTCCCCATCGCGGCGTCGGTACCGGCGAGCGCGCGATCGAAGGTGTCGACCAGGTTCGCGATCGTCTCGGGTCGGAGCTGGTCGAGCAGCTCGACCAGGCGGGCCGAGAGCGCGGTGATGGTCGTCGGCAGGTGGACGCGGTCCGCCGCGACGACCTGGCCGTCCTCGAGATACGGGCCTGCCCCTGACTCCGGTGCGAAGGCGATGTAGGGCTCGCCCAGCGCCGACAGCTGCTCGATGCGGACATCGCTGGACACCGGGATGCGGTAGCGACTGTCGATCCGCAACCGGACGAGCACACCCCCGTCCTGTTTGCGCACCGACTCGGTGCGCCCGACCTGGACACCGGAGAGCAGGACCGGCGAGTTCGGCGCCAGCCCGCCCGAGTGCGCCAGCCGCAGATCCGCGGTGCGGTAGCTGATGCGCGGATCGAGCCGGAGCACACCGAGCGACATGTACCCGACCCCGAAGACCAGCACCGCCATGATCGCCGAGAGTGACACTGTCGCACGAAGGTTCATCGCACCAGACCGATCATTCGCAGGGAGTCGACGATCCGGGCGGTGTGGTCGCCGGGCGTGATCGACAGGTCGATCGTGGGTCCGTGCTGCGCGAACGGGACCAGGTCGGTGTTGATCAGGTCGATGAGCGCCTTCATGTTCGAGGGCGCGTCGGTGTCGAGGGGGTGGCTGCCGAGCAGCATGGGCACCACGGCGCGGGTGGTGTCGTCCAGGGCGGACAGCAGCGGGCCGAGCCACTGGACGCTCGGCGCGACCGGGCCGAGGGCGGTCAGCACGAAGATGACGCTGATCTGGGTGTTCACCGCATCGGTGGTGTGCTGGACGCCGTAGGGGGTGAGTAGCTCGTCGAGAATCGGCAGGTTGTGCCGCATCCCCTCGTCGACGGTGGCTTCCAGGCCGTCGAGCAGGGCGTCGACCGAGTTCAGGTGGTCGCCGAGGTCGGTGATGTCGGCTCCGAGAGTGTCTGCGATTCTGGCTGTTTCGCGCGGGTCGTCGGGGAATACCCCGTTCGTCGTGCGCACGATGTCCTGGAAGTCGGTCACCGCACCGCTGCCGATGAAGGTGGACAATCCGGCCAGGATGTCCTCGATCGGCGGCGACTGGGTGGTGTCTTCGAGCGGGATGGTCGCGCCCGCTGTCAACTCGCCCGCGGTCGGGTCGGCGGGCTCGCTCAGGGCGATGTGGACGTCGCCCAGCGGCGTCTCCTGGCGCAGTTCGGCGGTGGTGCCGATTGGGAGCCGAACCGACCGCTGGATCTCGACATCGACGACGGCATACCCGGGCACGGCGGCCCGCTCCGCCGTGCCGGGGACGGGGTCGACCAGGGTGACGCCGGTGAGCCCGCCGACGCGGACACCCGCCGCGATCACCTTGGCGCCCTGCGGGAGATTGAGAACGTCGGCGAACTCGATCCGCAGCGGATAGGTGGGTCCGCCGACATCGGCTCCCGGCACGGGCAGATCGGCGGGCTGGAATCCGCAACCGGTGGCGGCGAACAGGACCACGAGGACGAACAGGGCGACACGTTTCATCGGGCGCTCACCGCTCCCAGTAGGACGGGCATCGCGGGAATCGTCATCGCGCCGCTGTCCGAAGGCAGGCACGGCTGCCCGGTGACGACCTGCACGGCCGCGCAGATCCGGCCCGAGTCCTGCTGGGCGAGTGCGAGTTTCGGCGGCGCGTAGCCGATGGTCAGCGCGCCGGTGGCCGGGTCGACAGCACCGGCGAAGCCACCGGCGACGGCAGGCGCCATCGCGATCACGTCGGCCAGCGAGCCGACCCCCGCCGCGATCATCCGCGACAGGTCGGGCACCGCGTCCAGTGCGCGCAGTCCGGGCGAGCCGAACATCATGATCACATCGTTGAGCTGGGGCAGCAGATCGGCGAGAGTGGCGACGATCGCGATGACCGGCGGAAAGGCGATGGTGACGATGTCGTTGAAAGTCTGCGGCAACCCGGTCACCGTCGTCTCCACCTGCGACCAGCCGCCGCGTGCGCGGTGGGCGAGCTCGGTGAGCGCGTCGAGCAACTGCCCGAGGTGACCGATCGCCGCATCGGGTGCGGCCAGTGCCCGGCTCAGCGCCACGATGACGTCGTTGATCTGCTCGCCCGTCCCCGCCGTGGCGCGTTCCAGGGCCGTGATCCCGGCGCCGAGGGCGGTCCGCTGCGCCGGATCGCCCGCGCCGTTGAGCTGGTCGGCCAGGCCGGCGAGGGCGTCGAAGGTCTGCGTAAGGCTCTTGGGCGTCAGGGTTTTGGTGATGCACGCGCTCGAATTCCAGCCCGGCCCGACAGGTTCGTTGCCGATGAGGGCCAGTCGGCGATCGGCGATCAGGGTGTCGCTGACCGTCACCGCCCCGACCTCGAGCGGCAGCTTCCGATCGTCGCGGACGGTGAATTCGACGCGCGCCGAGGCTCCGTCGACGCTGATGCCGGTGACCCGCCCGACCTGCACCCCCAGCACCGTGACGGCGCTGCCTTCGTAAAGTCCGATGCTGTCGGGCATTGCGGCGCAGTAGGCCCGCATCGGCGGGTTCGGTGTACTCAGTCGCAGACCCAGGGCACCGGCGAGGACGAGAGTCAGAACCACCGCGACCGACATCAGCCCACGCGATCCGAGTAGCTGTTTCGATATCAACAGCCGCCCCCCGGCAGTGGCACGCAGACGGCGGGCAGCTGGATCGTCGCCCCGGACTGATCGACACTCACCCCGCCGCCCGGTGGGAGCAGCGGGAGCAACCGCTCCTCCAGTGCGCGTACGGAATCGAACAGGGCGCCCAGGCGCGTGCCGAGCTCTTCGAGCGCGGGGACCGCCGCGGCGAGCGGGGCCACCCGCTGCTGGATCGAGGCATCCCACGCGCGTCCGAGCGGCGTGACCTGTTTCAGCACGACCGCCAGATCGATCAGGGAATCCGCGACCACCACCTTGTTGGTCTGGATGATCTGCTCGAGCGTGCCGAGGGTGATGATCAGGTTCGCCAGCACATCGGCGTTGGCCCGCAGTGCGCTGAGGTACTCGTCGGCGATGGACAGGGTGCGCGAGATGTCCGCGTTCTGCTCGTCCAGGATCGCGACCACGTCACCGGCGGCGCGCACGGCCGAGCGCACCGCGTCCGGGCTCTTGTCGATCGCGGTGGACAGCGCGGCGAGATCGCGCCGGAAGACCTCGCCGTCGATGCGGCGCACCGGCGCCACCGCGTCCTGGAATGCCCGGGTCAGGTTGTAGGGCACGATCACTCGCTGCGCGGGCAGCACCGCATCACCCAGCGGTTGCGTGCCCGCGGGCAGTACCGCCACGTAGTAGCCGCCGACAAAGGTCAGCATCCGGATATCGAGGGTGGTCTGATCGCCGATGAACGCATCGGCGGCGACGGTGAACCTCATCCGGACCCGGTCGGGCAGCAGGTCCAGCGAGGTCACTTTCCCGACGGGGATCCCGGCGAGCCGCACATCGTCGCCGACGCGGACCGAACCCGCCTCGGTCAGGTCGGCGGAATAGGTTCTCTGCGAGGTGGTTCCGGTGACATAGACGAAACCGATCGCGACCAGGAGCAGTACCGCGGCGCACATTCCCGCTATCCCCCAGCGCAATTCACCGGCGCGGGGATCGTTGATGGCGCGTCGGCGCGTTATCGGTGACACAGCACGATCCCCTGTCCGGCGATGAGCACTTGCAGCGGTGGCGGTGCGGTGGCGTCACCGTGCGAGCAGGTGAGGCCGGGCCCGGTCTGCGGAATCGCCCGCGTCATCGACTGGATGAGGCCGGGCAGGCTCTCGAACGCGGCCACCGCCTCGTACGGATCGGGGAAGGCTCGGGTGAGCGCCGCGTCGAGATCGCTGTTCGGCTCGCCGGTGACCCCGAAGACGGTCAGCATGCTGCGCAGCGGTTTCAGCACACCGGGAATGCCGATCGAGAAGTCCACCAGCCCGGGCAGTTTCGCGGTGATGGCCATGAACAGGTTGGTCAGATTGGTCAGCAGCGTGATGGCGTTGCCCGACTTTCCGTCGAGATGATCGGCGACCTCGGCGAGGTTGCGCGCCAGGGTCGACAGGACCATTTGACGGTCGGAGGCGAAGCGGCTGAGCTTGTCGATGGCGCCCAGCGCCTGCCCGAGACCTGTGCCCTCGCCCTGGATCACGGCGAGGATGCTGGTCGCGAACTGGTTGAGATCCTCGGGAGAGAGTTCGGCCAGCACCGGCTGCAAACCCTTGAACAGACGGGTGATGTCGAAGTCCGGCACCGTCTCCGCGGTACTGAAAACCGACGCCGGATCACGTCGGCCCGTCGGCTGGTCGGGTTGCTCGACGCCCAGATACCGGAAACCCGTGAGGTTCTGGTAGCGGATGGCGATCCGGGAGTTGAGGAACAGCGTCCGATCCCGTGCGACGGTGAAGCGCACGCGGGCGAGCGCGCCGTCGAGCTCGACGGCCTGCACCTTGCCGACCTGCACCCCGTAGAGGCGCACGTCGTCACCGCTGCGCAGCCCGTTCGCATCGGTGAACAGCGCTGTGTAGGTGTCGGTTTCGCCGTCGACGGGTCGTTCGATCACGCGCAGGACACCGACCAGCACCACGGCCATCAGCGCGACTGCGGTGGCTACCCGGATCAGCAGGGCACGCGTCGTCATCAGCGCCCGCCCCCGAGCATCGCGGCCAGCGGCGCCGCCAGACCCGGCACACCGTCGAGCGCGACCTCGGCCCGGAGCACCGGGCCCTCGGGTGTGTCCTGGAAGGCGGTGTCGAGTCGGGTGAGCAGCTCGCTCAGCTGCTGCGCCGAACGCTGCGGGGTGCTGACCGAGGCGGCGAGTCGGTCGAGGACAAGGCTGAGCATCGGCAAGATCTCCCCGAAGTACTGCTGAGAGGTGCTGAACAGTCGCGTGACCGTCGGCAGCAATTGGTACTGGACGCCCTCGAACATCCGGCCGAACCGCTGGAGCTGATCGGGGACCGCCAGGTATTTGTTCGTGTACTCCGCGTTCAGCAGCGTCAGGCCACCGGTCAGCATCGGCGGCAGACCGGTCAGTGCCGAACCGAACTGTTCGAACAGCACCGAGGGCGGTAGCTGTCTGGTCTCCGCGTAGGAGCGGGCGGTCGTGCCGATCGCTTCCAGCAGCGGGGTGAACGCCGTGAGATCGCGGGAGACGGTGCTGAGCAATGCGACGAGTTTCGGTGTCAGTACCTCGTCGGTGAGTTGTCCCGTTGCTTTCAGCAAGGCGGAGAGTGTGGCGTCGTGTACCCGAGCAGCGTCGCGACCGGTCAGGTCGACGGTCGAACCGTCGACCAGCTCAGCACCGCCCACCGTCGAGTGCAGCTCGATGGCGCTGATGCCGAACAGGTTTCCCGGCGCGTAGTCGACGGCCAGCGCGTCGGTCAGGCCGAACAGTTGAGACCCGCTCAGCGTCAGCTCGATTCGCTGCTTGCTCCGGCCGGCGAAGTCGATCGTGTCGACCGAGCCGACCCGCACGCCATCGAGCCGGACATCGGTGCCCTCCCCCACGCCCTCGCCGACCGCGCCGACCAGCAGCGCGACCCGGATCTGGTCGGCGGGCACGCTGTCGGGCACCACGCGCCAGACCAGCACGGCGAGTAGCGCGAGCGCGATGGCGAGCGCGCCGAGGATCCGGGCGCGCAGCGGCCCGACTTCGGTGCCCGGCAGGGCGTAAGCAGGCATGGCATCACCCGGTGAACGTGACGGGGGATTGAAATCCCCACAGTGCGATGGTGGCGACCATGTCGAGCGCGATGATGGCCACCAGGCTCGCCCGAATGGCGCGCCCGGAGCCGATACCGACGCCCTCGGGGCCGCCCGTGGCGAAATAGCCCTGATAGCAATGGATCAGCACGACGGCGATGGCGAACACCATCACCTTGACGGTCGCGGCGAAAACGTCCCACCCGACCACGAACTGATCGAAGTAGTGGTTGTAGGTTCCGGTCGGTGTGCCGTGGATGGTCGTCACGATGAAGGCGCAGGAGGCGTAGCTCAGAATCAGCGCGACCACGAATGCCGGTGCCACGGCGAAGATCCCGGCGATGACCCGCGTCGTGACGACGAAGGGCACCGACCGGATCCCGAGTGATTCCAGCGCGTCGATCTCCTCGGAGATGCGCATCGAACCGATCTCGGCGGTCATCCGGCACCCGGCCTGGGCCGCGAAGCCGATCCCGGCCGCGATCGGCGCGAGCTCGCGGGTCACGCCGAAGGCCGAGATCAGGCCGCTGAGCTGACCCAGCGACAACAGGTTCAGCGCGCTGAACGCCTCGATGCCGATGGACGCGCCCATGGCGGCGCCGAGCAACAGCATCAGGGGCACCACGCCGCCGCCGATGATCACCGAACCGCGACCCCACGTCATGTCCGTCACCATTGTGACCGTCTGGCGCCGGTAGTGCACGAGCGTGTAGGGCACCGACGAGAGCACCTGCCAACCGAAGCCGATCACGAAGCCGATCGACTCGATCGGGCCGAGTGGACGGATGCGGCGGCGCCGCAGTCTGCCCACCCAGCGCAGCCCGGCGGGATAGTACGGAGCGGCGCTCATCAGGCCATCCTCACCGGGAAGAACATGGTGACCACCTGGGTGATCACGGTGTTCAGCACCACGGCCGCGGCGATCGACATCACCACGGCCGCGTTGACCCCGTCGGCGACGCCGCGCGGCCCGCCCTTGGCCTCCAACCCGCGCTGACAGGCGATCACGACGACCAGGAACCCGAAGATCAACGCCTTGACCAGCGAGACCCACACGTCGATCGAGGTGGTGAAGGAACCGAAGGACTGCCAGTAGCTGCCCGGGGTGACGTTCAACGCCGATACCGCGACCACGAACCCGGAGCTGATGCCGACGAAGATGATCAAGATATTGAGCAGCGGCGCGACCAGCATCATGGCCGCGATGCGGGGCACCACCAGCCGCTGCACCGGGTCGATGCCCATCACCCGGAGCGCGTCGACTTCTTCTCGGATGGTTCTCGCCCCGAGATCGGCGGCGATCGCGGCGGCGCCCGCACCGCCGAGCAGCATCGCGGTGGCCATCGGCGCGCCCTGTTTGATGACGCCGAGACCACCCGCGGCGCCGATCATCGAATCGGCGCCGAGTTCGGACACGATATTGCCCACCTGGGCGGAAACGATGACACCGAACGGAATGGCCATCAAAATGCTCGGCACCGCGGTGACTCTGATCAGAAACCAGGCCTGCGCGAGAGTTTCGTGTATCTGGAATCGGCCGCGAACGGCGTCGTTCGCCCCGAGATAGACGGCGCCGGCGCCCATCCGCAATGCCCGGCCGAGCGTCGCCACGCTCGAAAGGACGGTCTCGGAGAAGTTGCGCCGAATTATCCGGGCCGCACTCGCCTGTTCCGCCTCCGGTACAGCCGGGTCGGCCGTGTCCGCCGCACCGCCCCGAGCCGGTGCGACTTCGCCGTCTACCCCTGCCATGGCGGTGACCGTACCATATGATTTGGACCACATTCCAGACACTGGTCCAGATTTCTGACCAGCCCTGAAATCCGCTGACAACGGCCGGTCGAGGCCCTCCTTCGGCCCAGAAACCGTTGTGTTGAACTTGTGTCGATGGTACCGTCCAGACACATGTCCAGCTACCTGTCTCCTTCGGTGCGATCGACCCCAGCACCCGGCGGCGACGACCTATCGAAACCGGGGTATTCACGATGACGAGCGCCGCTGTGCAACCCCTGACTTTCGACCCGTACGACTACGGATTCCACGATGATCCGTATCCGACTTACCACCGCCTGCGCACCGAGGCGCCGCTTTATCACAATCCCGATCTCGATTTCTGGGCCCTTTCCCGGCATTCCGATGTGATCGCGGCTTTTCGGGACAGCAACCGGCTCTCCAGCGCCAATGGCGTCTCTCTCGATCCGGCGGCCTGGGGTCCGCACGCGCATCGGGTGATGTCGTTCCTGGCAATGGACGATCCACGGCATATGCGGATGCGCAGACTCGTCTTCAAGGGATTCACGCCGAAACGCGTCGCCGAGATGGAAGTCCGCATCCGCGAGATCACCCTCGAGCATCTCGAGCCCGCCCTCGCGCGCGGCAGCTTCGACTGGATCGACGACGTCGCGGGCAAGTTGCCGATGGACGTCATCTCCGAACTGATGGGCGTGCCCGAACCCGACCGTGCCGAGATCCGCCGGTTGGCCGATCTCGTGGTACACCGCGAAGAGGGCGTCCTCGATGTGCCCGTCGACGCGATCGACGCCTCGATTCGGCTGTTCGGCTACTACGCCGACATGGTCGCCCAGCGCCGCGCCGCGCCCGCCGACGACCTCACCTCGGCGCTGCTGGACGCCGAAATCGACGACGACACCCTCACCGACGAGGAGATCATCGGCTTCATGTTCCTGATGGTCGTCGCCGGAAACGAAACCACCACCAAGCTTTTGGGCAACGCACTCTATTGGGCGGCGGCCAATCCCGCGGAGTACGCCAAGGTGGTCGCCGACCCGGAACTGGTGAGCGACTGGGTGGAGGAGACGCTGCGCTACGACACCTCCAGCCAGATCGTGGCCCGCACCGCGGCGGTCGACCTCGACTACCACGGCGGCACCATCCCGGCCGGCGCCAAGGTGCTGCTGCTGATCGGCTCGGCCAATCGCGACGCGACCGCCTTCGACGACGGCGACAGCTACGTGATCGACCGCAACGACAGCAGCGCGCTCGCCAGTTTCGGCGCGGGCGTGCACTTCTGCCTCGGCGCGCACCTGGCCCGGCTCGAGGCCACCATCGTGCTCGGCGAATTCGCCTCGCGCGTCACCGGATACGAGGTCGACGCCGACGGCATCGAACGGGTGCACTCCACCAACGTCCGTGGCTTCGCCAAACTCCCCATCACAGTAGAGGTCAGCTAGTGCCCCGATTCGAACCCCATCCCGACCGCAGGCCCGCGCTGATCGCCGGCGCGTCCTCCGGTATCGGCGCCGCGACGGCCGTCGCGCTCGCCGAACTCGGCCATCCGGTGACCTTGGGCGCGCGCCGGGTCGAGCTGTGCGAGGAGATCGCGGCCAAGATCCGGGCCGGCGGCGGCGAGGCGTACGCCCACCGTCTCGACGTCACCGATGCCGACTCCGTCGACGAGTTCGTGACGGCCGCCGAGCGCACGCTCGGCCCGACCGAGATCCTCGTCTCCGGCGCGGGCGACATCGAATTCTCCCTGGTCGGGGAGATGGACCCGGAACGCTTCCTGTTCCAGGTGCAGGTCCATCTCGTCGGCGCGCAGCGTCTCGTCCACCGGGTACTGCCCGGGATGACCGCGCGGCGCCGTGGCGATCTCGTCGTGATCAGCTCCGATTGCGCCGACAACCCGCGGCCGCGGTCCGGCGCCTACAGCGCCGCCAAGAACGGGCTGGAGGCGATGGTCGGTCAGTTGCGCATGGAACTGGAGGGCACCGGAATTCGCGCCTCGCTGGTACGTCCCGGCCCGACCCTCACCGGGATGGGCATGGATTCGACTCCCGAGATCGTCGGGCCGGTACTGCAGGACTGGAAGGACTGGGGCCTGGCCCGCCACCCCTACATGCTGCGACCGCACCACCTCGCCGACGCGGTCGCGACGGTGGTCTCGGTCCCGCGAGGTGCCCACATGGTGCTGGTCGAGGTGCAGCCCGAGGCACCGCTGCGTCCGACGCCGGACGGAGGCGCGTCATGAGAATCGTGGTCGACCTCGACCTGTGTCAGGGACACGGCGTCTGCCAGGACGAGGCGCCCGCGGTCTTCACCGTGCCCAAGCGCGGCCCGGTCCAGATCACCGACGCCACCCCCGACGCCGCGGAGTACAAGGCCGTCGAGGCCGCGATCCGCTACTGCCCCACCCGAGCTCTGTCGATCGCCGACGGCGGCGAATCCGACTCCCCTGCGAAAGGCACAGACTGATGGCAAATTTCGAGCGGGCCGAACTCGACGAGATGGTTCGGCGCTGGGTCGTGGAGAACCAGCGATGTGAGGAGAAGGGCGACTGGAAGCCCCTGGCCGAGATGTACACGGCCGACGCCACCTACGGCTGGAACTACGGCCCCAAGCAGGAGTTCATGGCCGTCGGCCGCGACGAGATCCGCGACTACGCCCTGGGCCAGGAGATGCTCGGCCTCGAGGGCTGGACCTACCCGTATCAGGAGTTCGTCGTCGACGAGCGCAGCGGCACCGTCATCGGCTTCTGGAAGCAGATCAACGAGGGCAAGCGCGCCGACGGCCGCCACTACTCCCCCGAGGGCATCGGCGGCAGCTGGTTCCGCTACGGCGGCGACTTCCAATGGTCCTGGCAGCGTGACTTCTTCGACTTCGGCAATGTCTCGGCGATGTTCCTCGACATGATCACCGACAACGCGCTGTCGCCGGGCATGCACCAGCGCATCGAGCGCTCCGTCTCGCGGGACCCGCTGCCCGGCTGGTACCCCATCGGCGAATCGCCCGCTTCCCTGTGGTGACGTCGATGAGCAGATACGCGGAGCTGTCCCGGGACCAGCTGGCCGCACTGGTCCCCGAACTGCTGCTGTGCGGTCACCTCATCGACCGGTCCGGGATGGCGCACACCATCGCCGCCTTCGGCCGCGAGGGAATGACGGCGGTCGCGATCGAGGAGTGGCAGCTGGCCAGTCCGATCTACACCCGCCGGATGCAGCGCGCGCTGCGCTTCACCGGCGACAGCGTCGAAACCATCTTCAAAGGGCTGCAACTCGACATCGGCGCGCCACCGCAGTTCATGGACTTCCGGTTCCGCGTCGACGACCACGATCACGGCGAGTTCTGGCTCGATCACTGCGGGGCACTGGCCGATGTGGAGCCGATGGGCGAGGAGTTCGTGGTGGCGATGTGCCACGACATCGAGGACCCCACCTTCGATGCCACGGCGCTGGCCACCAATCCGCACGCCCAGGTGCGGCCGGTGCACCGCCCACCGCGCAAGCCCGCCGACCGGACCCCGGTGTGCGCGTGGACGGTCGTCATCGATGCCGCGCACGTCCCGCCCGAGGTTCCCCGCAACGCCGCGCTGCTCACGAACTCCGTTGCCGCGCAGCTCGAGCTGGCCGACATCGACGTGGGTGAGGAGGGCAGGGCCGACTACGCGGGGCCGCTGCTGAGTGATCTGCGGTTCGCCGATTTCTCCCATGCCGCGTTGCGCCGGATGGCCGACGAGATCTGCCTGCAACAGCACCTCCTGACCCTGGGGTTCATGGTCGCCATCGGGGAACGCGCCGATGCGGCGACCGCCCTCGGGATCGGGCGCAAGCAGTTCGCCGGGATCGCCGGACTGACCTCCGAGCGCATCCGCAACTGCCTGAACCTCGGCCGTGATCCGGACGCGCTGGCCCGGGTCTTGCGCGTGCATCCGGCGCTGAACCCGCTGGGCTACACGGGAATCGACATCTCCGTCGTGGAATCCGGGGTGCGTCTGCGGTTTCCGCATGCCAGCGGGGCACGGACCGACGGTGCGTGGCCCTCGATGCTGACGCCCGAGGACCTTCGCCCCCTCGATGCCCTTGTTCGCGGGGTCGACCCACGGTTCGTCGCCCGGGTCGCCGCTACCGACCAGCACGGCTGGACCGTCGAGATCGACCTGGCCGAACAACCGTTCCGTGAAGCGTCCGAGGTCGCGGTGACCCGCTTCAGCACCGGTGCGAGCTTCGCCTTCACCGACCGGGGCAAACCCCTGCCGCTCACCGTCGTGTGAGAGATCGTCGAGAGATGGATTGACATGGCCAACAACTTCGCCGACCTGTTCGAACACTCCGTCGACGCCATGCCCGATCGGATCGCGCTGATTCAGCGCGATCGTCGAGTGACGTTCCGGGAACTGGATATTCGCGCCAATCGTCTCGCGCACCGGCTCGCCGAGTCGGGCGTCGGCCACGGCACGCACGTCGGATTCCAGATGCACAACAGCATCGAGACCATGGAGACATTGCTCGCGTGCTTCAAGCTGGCCGCCGTCCCGATCAATATCAACTACCGGTACGGCCCGACCGAGCTGGCCTATGTCTACAACAACGCCGACCTCGAAGTGCTGCTGTACCACGCCTGTTACGCCGAGACAGTCCGCGCCGGCCTCGCGCTCGCGCCGGGGGTGCGCCTGTCGATCTGTGTCGACGACGACCGCGACGTCGGCACCCCCGAGACCGGCGCGGTCCTGTACGAGCAGCTCGTCGAGGCGGGAAAACCGTTCCGCCCCTCGGTCACTCGCACCGCGGACGACCTGTTCATGATGTACACCGGCGGCACCACCGGCATGCCCAAGGGCGTCATGTGGCGTCAGGAGGACATGTGGCGTGTGCTCGGCGGCGGCGTCGACTTCTACAGCGGTGAACCGGTGCGCGACGAATATCAGCAGTCCGCGACGGGCGCCCAGGGGGTGCCCGCCATCTGGTTCGTGCTCCCGCCGCTGATCCACGCCGCGGCGATGATGCCGACGTTCAACGCACTCTGGTCGGGCAATACCGTGCTGTTCGAGCCGCGCTTCCACCCGGCGCGGGTGTGGGAATCCGTCGCCACGCACAAGCCGCACGTCATGGTCATCACCGGCGACGCGATGGCTCGCCCACTCATCGACACCTACAGCGCGGAACCGGTGGACGCCTCCTCGCTGCTCGTCATCGCCTCCGGGGCCGCGCTGCTGTCCCAACCCGTGAAGAACGCACTGCTGGAGCAGTTTCCGACGTCGATGGTGTCGGACTCGATCGGGTCGTCCGAAACCGGCTTCGGCGGTATCGGTTTCGCGCAGAAGGACGACGATCCGGCGCGCGGACCACGAGTGCAGACCGGGCGCGGCGCGGTGGTCGTCGACGAGGACGGGCGGCCCGTCGCCGCCGGCGAGGAGGGTTGGCTGGCCAAGACCGGCGCAGTCCCGCTCGGCTACTACAACGACCCCGAACGCACCGCCCGGCTGTTCAAGACGGTGGACGGTGCCCGCATCGTGGTCACCGACGACCGCGCCCGCGCCGAGTCCGACGGCTCGATCACCCTGATCGGGCGCGGCAACATGGTGATCAACACCGGCGGGGAGAAGGTGTTCCCGGAGGAGGTCGAGGCCGTCGTGAAGTCACACGACGCGATCTACGACGCGGTCGTCATCGGTGTCGCGCACGAACGGTGGGGCCAGCAGGTGGCGGCGATCATCTCGATCGCCCCCGACCACACCCTGGACTTCGATGCCGTGCGCACCCACCTGCGCCCCCATCTCGCGGGGTACAAGATCCCCAAACGCATCTGGGTGGCGGAGACGATCTCCCGCTCCCCCAGTGGCAAACCCGACTACCGCTGGGCCAAGGACTTCGTCACCGACCGAGCCCCCGACCATCAGTCCGAGTGAGGCATCGCGGGCTCGTCAGATGATCTTGGCGTCGATCAGCAGCTTCCAGATCTCGCCCTGGTCGACGACCTCGACGCCGAGCTTCTCGGCCTTCGCCAGCTTGCTGTCACCGACTCCCGCGCCGGTGATGAGCATGTCGGTGTTCGCCGAGACCGAGGAGGCCGCCGTCGCGCCCGCCTGCTCGCACAGGCGCTGGAACGTCGGGCGGGCCACCTTCTCGCCGGAGCGTGGGTCGCTGATCGCACCGGTGATCACCACTGTTCTGCCTTCGAGGGGTGCGCCTGCCGCGATGACCGGCGGCAGGTCCTCCTCGCGC
Organism: Nocardia sp. NPDC056541; assembly: GCF_042794235.1. NCBI lineage: Bacteria > Bacillati > Actinomycetota > Actinomycetes > Mycobacteriales > Nocardiaceae > Nocardia > Nocardia sp. NPDC056541. Next base: position 19,646 of record NZ_JBHTUD010000012.1, on the reverse strand, counting down.
ACATCCAGGCAGACACCGAGCTCGCGCAAGCGGTCCAGTTCCGGACGCAACCGGGTCAGGTGGGCGACCAGGGAGGCGGCGACCTTCGGGCCGATGTCCTCCACTGCGACAAGGCGTTCCTCGCCCGCGTCGGCGACCTCTTCGAGAGAGCCGAAGCCCGACCGGGCCAGGCGCGCGGCGGTACCGTCGGAGGCCATCGGGATGGCGAGTCCGATCAGGGCGCGGCGCAGGCCGACCTGGCGGCTGGCGTCGATCGAATCGATCATGCGCGCGGCGGAGACCTCGCCGATGCGATCGAATTCGAGCAGGCGTTCCTTGGTGAGCGTGTAGAAGTCCGACGGACTTTCGAGAATGCCCGCCTCGGCGAGGCGTTCGATCCACACTCCCCCGATGGCGTCGATATCGGCCGCCGCGCGCGAGGCCCAGTGGATCAGCCTGCGCACTGTTTGGGCGGGACAGGCGACGTTGGTACAGAACAGTTCTCGGCTGTTGCCCTGCTCGATGACCGGCTGAGCGCACGAGGGGCACTCGGTGGGCGAGATGATCTCGAGCTCCTCGCCCGTGCGCTTGGCGGCGTCGAGCACGCCGGCCACGAACGGGATGACATCACCGGCGCGACGCACCAGCACCGTGTCACCGACCTTGATGTCACGGGCGCGGATCACCTCTTGGTTCGCCAGCGTCGCCTTCGTGACCGTCGTACCGCCGACGAACACCGGCTCGAGCCACGCGACAGGGACGATCTTGCCTGTCTTGCCGACATCCCAGATCACCTCGCGCAGCAGCGTGGTCTTCTCCTCGGCGGCGAACTTGAACGCCAGCGCCCCGCGCGGGGAGTTCGACCGGGTTCCGGCCGCCGCGTAGGCGTCACGGTCGGCCAGCCGCAGGACGGCACCGTCGATGTCGTAGTCCAGGTCGTTGCGACCCTGCTCGATCTCGGTGATCGCCGCCTGTGCCCGCGCGGCGTCGGCGCACAACCGCATCTGCGCCCCCGCGACGCCGATCGCCCGCAGTCCTTCTCCGAGGTCGTGCGCGGCGTCGTCGGCGGCGGTATCCAGGTCGAAGCCGAAGAACTGCAGGCGCCGTTCCGACACGGTCGCCGGGTCTTTCGCGCGCAGGGTGCCCGCCGCGGCATTGCGCGGATTGATCAGTGGCTTGTCCGGGTGTGCGGTGTTGTAGGCCAGGAAGGTCGAACGCAACATCACCGCCTCCCCACGCACCTCGACGCGGCCCGGCAGGTCGATCCGCTCGGGGACCCCGTCGACGAGGGCACGGACCAGCGGGGTGACGTCGTCACCGGTGGTGCCGTCACCGCGGGTGACAGCACGCGCCAGCCGCCCGTTCTCGAAGACCAGAGCCAGTGACAAGCCGTCCAGCTTGGGCATCACGACCACCGGCTGACCGGGGAATCGATCGAAGAACGCTTCGACCTGCTCCGGCTTGGTCGCCTTCTCCAGCGACAGCATCGGCCGCGAGTGCCGGACCGGGGCGTGCAGCACCGCGGGCGCACCGACTTGCTCGAGCGGATTCGGGTCCGGCGCGAGGTCGGGGTGCGCCTCGATCAGGGCGCGCAACTCGTCTTCGATCGCGTCGAATTCCGCGTCGGCGACCAGCGGCGCCCCCTGGTAGTAGGCGTCGCGCAGCGCGACCATCCGGTCGGCGAGTTCTCGGATACGTTCCCCTGTTTCCACGGACAAGACGCTACCGATACCCACCGACATCTACGGACCGACATCCTCGAGCTGTCAGGATCGGGGGAAGCTCACCCCGTTCGGCCGAATCCCGTGAGCGGCAGATGTCGCCGTTCGAACTGGTCACAACGCTACTTCGCATGGTTGCCGGTGAACGCCACCGAGACGCCGAGCCCGATCATCGACAAGCCCCCGACGGTCCCGAGCGTCTCCTCGCGACGCGGAGACCGGCGGAACCAATCGCGCAGCCGTGCGGCCAGCACCGCCCAGAGGCTGTCCGACACCAAGGCGATCGCGACCGCGATCAGGCCGAGCAGCAAGATCTGAAGCTGGACTTGCCCGGCGCCTCGATCCACGAACTGCGGTACGACGGCGGCGGCCAGGATGAACGACTTCGGGTTCGACGCGCCGACGACGAAGCCCTGCCGCACCGAGGTCCGCCACGGCAATGCGGAGCGTTCCGGGTTCAGGTCTCCCGCTCCGAACGCCGCGCGGTGTCGGATCGCGGTGGCCCCGAGGTAGACCAGGTAGGCCGCCCCGGCGATTTTCACGATCCAGAACACCGTGGCCGACTCGGCGACGACCGCACCGAGCCCCACCGAGACCAGCGCCAGCACTGTGAGTAGACCCAGGGTGTTGCCCGCCACGCTGGCCAATGCGACGGACCGGCCGTGGGCGAGAGCCCTGCCGATGGCGAAAACCACGCTGGGACCGGGAATCACGATGATGATCAAGGCTGCCGCGCCGAAGGTGACCAGCTGTTCGAGACTGAGCATGCGACCACGCTAGACCCCACCTGCGGGAAGTACTGATCTAGCGGCGTTCCTACTTGGCATCGCCGTAGCACTGCACTACGGCGGTGGTGAACGGGAAGCGGACCGGCGTCTGCCCGAAGGCGATCCGGCCCGCGGTGTCTGCGGCGGTGGCGATCGCTTCGGCCACCACAGCGGCTTCCTCGGTCGGGCAGTGCACGATCACTTCATCGTGCTGGAAGAAGACCAGTTCCGCACGGAGGTCGCGGATCGCGTGCCGGATTCCGGCCAGGACGAGCAGGGCCCAGTCGGCGGCGCTGCCCTGCACCACGAAGTTGCGGGTGAAGCGGCCACGGGCGCGGGCGGCGGAGTCGGCGCCGAACTCGGTGCGGGTGTCCTGGGGCGGGTCCGCGTCGTCGAGCGCGACCGACAGCGGCGTGCAGGTACGTCCCAACCAGGTGCGTACGAGGCGGCCTTCCTCGCCGGCGCGCGCGGCGTCGTCGACGTAGGCCACGGCGGCGGGATAGCGCCGGCGCAGGCCCGCGAGGTGGGTCAGGGCGTCGCCGGAGGTCTGGCCGTAGATGGCGCCGAGTAGCGCGATCTTGGCTTGATCGCGGTCGCCGCCGAATCCGCGAGCGGCCAGGTCCGCGTAGAGGTCCTCGCCACGACCGGCCACTTCCATCAGCCCCGGGTCGCGCGAGATCGCCGCGAGGATCCGCGGCTCCATCTGGTCGGCGTCGGCGACCACCAGCGACCAGCCGGGGTCGGCCCGGATCGCTTGCCGGACGATCTTCGGAATCTGTAGTGCGCCACCACCATTGGTGGTCCAGCGCCCGGACACTGTGCCGCCGGGTAGGTATTCGGGGCGGAAGCGGCCGCCGTGCACCCACTGTTCGAGCCAGGACCAGCCATGCGCTGTGTAGAGACGGTACAGCGATTTGTATGCTAGCAGCGGCGCTACCGCCGGGTGGTCGATCCGCTGGAGCTCCCATTTCCTGGTGGAGGACAGCAGGATTCCGGCGCGACCGAAAGCCCTGATGATGTCGGCGGGCAGGTCGGGCCGGACTCGAACTCCGGTCCCGAACGCCCGCGACACCTCCTCGGCCAGTTCCGCCATCCGCCGCGGTTCCGATCCCCCCGGAAAGCGCTCTCCCAGCATCGAATCCAGGAGTTCGCGGTGGACGTCGGCGCGCCACGGAATGCCGAGCTGCCCCATCTCGACAGCGACGAGCATGCCCGCCGATTCGGCGGCGAGCAGCAGTCGCATGCGCTCGGGGTGCTCGGCCCGAGCGGTGCGCGCGACCTGTCCCGCGTACACCGCCAGCAGGGCGGTGAACTCGTCGATCCCCGGCGGCAGTGGCACCGGACCCGATTCGAACAGCGACGGCTGCGTCTCGGCGGCCCGCACCGGCGCATCCGGCGGAACGGCCAGGTTGTGCAACCGCGCCCAGCCCGCCGCCAGCGAGCGCGCCTGCCCCGACTGTCCTTCCTCGTGGCCGATCAGCAACGACTCCGCCGCCTGGACGTCGTAGCACCGTTCGACCCACACGCCCGCTGCCAGCAGCACACGGTAGATGTCGGCCGTGGACCGCCAGACCCACCGCTGCACGTCCGGGCGGGTGCGCACCGCCTCGACGAGCGAGGGCTCGTCGAGCACCGGTCCCGCCGGGTGACCGTCCTGATCGAGCGGACACAACCGAGCGCCGCCCTCGCCCGTCTCCGCTATCGCCCATCTCACGTGCCAGAGTCTGACACCGGGGTCCGACAACCAGCGGCACCCGCACGCCGACGACCAGCGAAAACCCTACGAAACGCCGATCGCGGCCTGTTCTCGACGCTCGCGCGAGGGCATCGCCAAGGTGAGCACCGCCAGCACCAGCGCGACCGCGGCGATGGCGCCCATCATCATGATGCTGCCGCCGAGGCTGTGCGAACCGAAGAACACTGTGGTCAGCACCGCGAGTCCGACCGCATTGCCGACCTGTTCGATGGTGGGCAGCACACCGGAGGACTCGGCCATCCGATTCGCGTCCAACCCGGACAGCATCATCGGCTGCAACTGCACGCCGAACAGGCCGACACCGAATCCGGCCGCGAACACGGGACCCGCGCAGAGCAGCGCGTTCGCTACACCGTCGACCAGATACAGGTACACCCCGCCCGCGCCGATACATCCGCCGAACAGCGCGATCCCGGCGGCCAGCGCCCAGATATCCCAGCGCGGCACCAGAATCAGCGAACCGAGGGCGCCGGCGCCCGCACCGAGAGCGAACAGCGTCATCACCATGCCGGTGAGCAGCGGCGAGTAGCCGAGCACATCCTGCATGGTGATCGAGGCGGCGAACACGAACGCGGTGAACAGCCCGAAGAACGCGCCGACCAGCACCGAGCCGATCCGGAAGCCGTGGTTGCCGAACAGGTCCAGCCGCACGAGCGGGTCGGCACCGCGCGCGGTGCGGGTGCGCTGCTGGGCGAGGAACACCGCCGTCAGCACGAGCCCGGCACCGGTGACGGCGAGCAGGTCGAGCCGCCACCCGTGCTCCTGGATCTGAGCCAGGCCCCCGATCAGCGCGAACAAGCCGAGCCCGGACAGCGCGGCACCGACCAGATCGAGTGGATGACGACCGGCCGGACTGCTCCGGTCCAGGAATTTCCAGGCCAATCCGAACGCGAACAGCCCGATCGGCAGGTTGATCAGGAAGACCGACCGCCACCCCCACCCACCGATATCGATGGTGAGCAGCACACCGCCCACGATGGGTCCGAGCATCCCGGCGAATCCGGCCACTCCCCCGTACAGCGCGAAAACCAGGGGATGGCGCTCGCGCGGAAAACCGGCGGTGAGAATGGCGATCGTCTGGGCGGCCATCCCCGCCCCCGCCGCACCCTGGACCACCCGCGCGAGCACGAGTTCGGCAGGGCCACCGGCCGATCCACACCACACCGAAGCCGCGGTGAAGGCGACCACCGACACCAGGAACATCGTGCGCCGACCGACCATCGCACCGATCCGCGCGGCGGTGAGCAGGGTGCAGGCGAACGCCAGCGCGTACCCGGAGATCACCAGCAGCTGTGCCGACCTGGACGCACCGAGGTCGGCGGTCAGACTCGGCAGCGCGGTGTTCACGATCGTCACGTCGATCATCTGCATGAACACCGCGATCAGGCAGGCGCCGAACGCCAGCCACGCGCCGAGCTCGGGCACCTGCGCCTTCGCGACCCCGGTGGTGTCGCTCACGACACCAGTTCCATCGTGGCGCGCGGGGCCGACATCGACATCTGGGTCGGAAAGCTCAACTGCACCATCCGGTGCGGCGCCGCCACCTCGAACAGGGCGATGAACGGCGGCACGACCGAGCCGACCATCTTGTCCAGCATCCCGTTCACCTGGTCGAAGCCGGGCCGCAACCGCACCTGCCAACACGGGAACACCCCGGCCGGTCCCGCGAACACGACCTGCTTCTCCACCCGGACGAGCAGTGGCCAGTGCACCGACGCCGCGAGCCAGACGTCGACCGTTTCGACCAGCCCGTCGGCGAAGTCCAGTCCACGCAACATCGTCAGCCCACCGGCGATCGGCATCACATTCGGCGGGAACGGTCCGGGCAGGCCACCGAACTGCAGGTGCACGGTGTCGACGAAATTCACTTCCTCGCGCGAAACCACCGTCGACCCCGACCGGGTCTGCGCGCGATAGCTTTCCGCGTGCAGTCGGCCGTCGATACGCCCTATTCGCTGCTCGACGGTCATCACCAGTTCACGGTCGCGTCCGCTCTTGTCTTCCGGGCTCGCCTCGAGTGTCGTGTGATAGCCGCCCCGGTCGTGCACGACCACGTGCGATATCTCGAAGCCGCCGGGCTCGCCGGCGATGCCGACGCGGTATCTCGACTTCTCGCCATCGGGAATGGCGGGGTCGCGAAAGATGGTCGGGACGAACTCTTCTCGGATCATGGGTGCTCCGCGGCGCTGTCGATGATGGCTCCGAATACGGACTTCATGGTGGCCAGGTAGCGGCGCACCGACTCCTGCGCGATCGCGGTGTCGGGGAAGATGACGCTCAACGAGGTCCGGCCCGGTAGCCGGTTGATCCAGATGAGTGCTTCCTCGGAGGCAGCCCGGTTGGCGAAGACCCCGGCGTTCATGCTGTCGAACAGCTCGTTGCCCAGGAAGTCCCTGGCGTCGATGAACGAGATCATCGGGGTGACCCACCCCGGCTCGGCCTTGATCTCGGAATCGGGGGGCAGCAGGTCGAGAACACGGTGAAAAGAGGTGGGCGCCAGCAGGAGTCCGCTGTCGTAGGCCCGCTGCGCGAGCGCGAGCGCGCGGGCGACCGTGGTGCGTTCGCCGAGCGGGAACGCGACCGGAACGAGCGTCACGTACCAGCCCACCGAATTGTTCTCGGCCGCCGAGGTCCTGGTGCTCACCGGGGTCATGCCGAAGTAGTAGTCCGATCCGACCAGCTCGCGTTCGGCCAGTGCGGCCGCGGCGAACACACCGCCGACGAATTCGGCGCCGTTGGCACGGCAGACCTCGTCGAATCGATCGGCCTCGTCGTCGTCGAACAGCACGACGCTGCGGTGGGCGCTGCGATGGTATCCGTCGGTCTTCTTGCCGAGGTCGAGCGGGAAGACCGGAAGCTTGTTGTCGTTGCCGCCCAACAGCGCCAGCCATTTCTTCACACCGGGAGAGGAAAGGCTCTGCTGGTCGCTGAAGAACCGCTCGTTGCGGCAGTAGTCGAGATAGCTCGCCGCGGGCGCGAGCGGTTCGGCCTCGTCCCACAGCTGCGCGGCGTAGAGCTGGGCGAAGTCGGCCGCGGACAGGTACTGCCCGAGTCCGTCGGTGTGCAGGTGGTCGACGGCCAGGTACACGGTGATGGAATCGCCGTGCTCGATGGCACCGAAGGTGAAGCAATCCCACTGGAACGGGCCCGGTGTCGTCTTCTCCACGTGCCGGCAGATCGCCTCGGGATCGTCGATGTGGCCGTAGTCGACCGGCACGAACTCGACATCGGCCTCGGGCACCAGATGACGCCGCACTGTGCCGCCGGCTTCGACAGCGAACCACGTGCGAAAGGTGTCGTGGCGCAACAGGAATGCGTGGATCGCCCGGGTGATCGCGGCGCGGTCGAGGTCACCGGTGGGGATCTCGGCGGTGACCAGGCACAGGCCCGAGAACCGGAAGTCCGCGCCCGCGTGCCGGTCGGCCAGGCGCAGATACTGCTCCTGCTGGAGCGAGGGCGGCGCCGGATGGACCGGCGCCCTGGCCGCGCGCGCGACCGAGTCCGCCGAGGCGAACCAGGTCACGAGCCGACCGGGCGCCGGGCGCCATTCGTCGATCAAGCCGAAGTCGACCATCAGTGCGATCCCGCCATCGAGACTTCCGCCGGTCGCTCGACGGTCCACTGGTCGGGCACGTCGACGATCCGCGGGGCGGATTCACCGGGCGTCACCTCCGGAAGTGGCGGTGTGACAGCGGGTTCGGAGGCCAGAATCAGCTCCGCGACCTTCGGGCCCGCCTGTTCCAAACTGAACGAGCGGCCCATCTGCATCGACATCAGGTCGATGCCGAGCGTCTTGGTGACCCGCGCGCCCAGTTCGACCGCCATCAACGAGTCGAGCCCCAGCTCCGGCACCGGCACCGTCATGTCGATCGATTCGACCGGCACCCCCATGACCACCGCGAGTTCGTCGGCCATCTTGCGGGCGATGGCGGGTCCGCGCTTGGCTTCCTCCATCGCGGCGAGTTCGGCGCGGAGCTTGGCCAATTCGGAGGTGTCCTTGGCCGAGGACTGCGCCAGGGCGGCGGTGCGGCCGGTGCGTACCAGCTGCGGGAAGGTTCCGGTCAGTTTCGCCCAGTCGGTGGGAATGATCGCCGCGTTCGTCACGCCGAGGCGCAGGGTCTGTTCGAGGTAGGCGGTGGCGTCGGCCATGTCGATTGGACCGAAACCCACCAGGTCCAGATACTTTTCGGCGGTTTCATCCGATGCCATGCCGCCCGAGGCGCCGGACAGGTGTCCCCAGCCGACGCACAGTGCGCGTTCCCCCGCGGCGGCCCAGCGCCGGGCCAGTGTTTCGACGGCGACGTTGGCAGCGCAGTAGTTGTATTGACCGTAGATCCCGTACATCGAGCCGCCCGAGGAACACAGCACGAACATGTCGAGGGTGATGCCCGCATCGGCTACCGCCTGGTGGATCACCTGCGCGCCATGGACTTTGGGGCGATAGACCCGGTCGAGCTCGTCGCGCGCCATGCTGGCGAGACGGTTGTCGGCCACCGCGCCCGCGGCGTGGAACACCGCGCGCAACGGGTGCTGTTCGGTGTGCGCGCGGGCGACGATCGCGGCGACGGCGGCGGCATCGGTGACGTCGGCGTGTTCTTCGATCACCTCGATGCCGACCGCGCGCCACACCTCGAGCTGGCGGCGCGCCGTCTCGGTGGCGGCGCCGCTGCGCCCGACCAGTACCAGCCTGCGCGCACCGCGCAGCGCCAGCCAGCGGCCGATCGCCATGCCGAACCCACCGAACCCACCGGTGATGAGATAGCTTCCGGCACCGTCGATGTCGAGCGGCGGCAGCGAGGGCCGCACGGGCGGGCGCGGATCGTCCATCCGCAGGGCGACCCGGCCGACGCGCGAGGACCGCAGTGTCTCCTCGAACGCCTGACTCACCTCGTGTGTCTCGAACATCTGGTACGGCAGCGGGGTGTAGACGCCTTCGGTGACCTTCTCGAACACCCGCTCCAGCAGTCGCGACAGCCGTTGCGGGCGCACCGCGACCAGGCGGTCCAGATCCATCGAGTAGTAGGCGAGGTTCTTGTCGAAGTTGGCCAGTTCCAGCAGCCCGCCGGTGTAGATGTCGGCCTTGCCGACCTCGACGATGCGACCGAATTCAGCTGCGGCGTTGAAGTTCTGGCGCAGGATCTCACCAGGTGCGCTGCTGACGATCACATCGGCACCGGCGCCGCCGGTCAGCGCGAGGACATCGTCGACGAAATTGAGCGAACGCGAGTTCACCGCGAAATCCGCACCCATGGCCAGGACGTGTTCGCGCCGCTCGGGCGAGCTCGCGGTGCCGATGATGCGGGCGCCGATCGACTTGGCCACCTGGATGGCCGCGGTGCCGACGCCGCCCGCCGCACCGTGGATCAGCACGGTCTCGCCCGGTTCGAGGCGGGCCAGGTCGTGCAGGGCGTATTCGGCCGTGCCGAAGGCGATGGTGCTGGTGCAGTAGCCGGGATCGGTGTCGGCGGGCACGATCACCGCCAGCGCCCGATCGACGACGGCGAATCGGCGCATCATGCCCTTGGACGCCACCGCGACCTTGTCGCCGACCGCGACATCGGTGACCTCGGCACCGACCCGAACCACGGTGCCGATGCCCTCCATACCGGGCACGGTGCCGAAATACGTCGGCGCGAGTTCGCGTTCGCCGAGCAGGCCGATGACCTTGAGCGGATCCTTGTAGTTCAATCCGATCACCGCCATCGCGACCTCGATCTGGCCCGCGGCCGGCTCCGGACGTGGGCATTCACGCCACGCCACCTGCGAAAGCACCCGCGTGCGTGGCATGTCCAGCTCGAAGTTCGCCGCCGGATCGGCCAGCGGATGCGACGTCTCGAGCTCGTCGATGCGCTCGGGCAGCGGCTTGGTCACCATCGGCGCCCAGCGCCTGCCGTCGCGCAGCAGCACCTCGTCGCTGTTGTCGAGGGTGAAGGCACCGGGCACACCCAGTTCGGCGACGAGTTCGGCGACGGTGGTGCCGGGTTCGGTGTCGACCAACCGCCAGCGCAGCGGGGTCTGTTCGTTGAGCAGCACCCGGCGGCCACCGGCGAGCGCGGCCTGGCGCGGGTCCGGTGCGACATCGCTGCCGGGAACCGTGAAGGCGGATTCGGTGACCAGCGTGGCGTGGACGTTGCCGTCGCCGAAGCTGATCTGTGGCGGGGCGCCTTCCACGGTCGGGGTGACGTACTCCGACACCGCGACCGCGACGCGCTTGAGCGTCCACAGGTCGGCGACGTCGTCGGTGCTCGCACCGACGACCACACAGACGTGGGTGCGCTGCGTTTCGTCGGCTTTCGCCGCCGCCAGATTCGCGACGAGCTCCGACTCCAGTTCGTCGCTGTTCGGGTCGACGAGCTGCACCCGCGACCCCGGGATCGCGGCGGCCAGTTCGGCGGTGCGCGGGCTGTCACCGAGCGCGACGATCACGGTGGACACCGACCCGGCTTCGGTCAGCGCCGCGGGGTCGATCGGGTCGCGCTCTTCGAGCACCTCGGTGTAGTAGAAGTCGGCCATCCGGTGCAGCGGGCTGTCACCGGGCTTGAGCGCACCGATCTGCAGGCCGGTCAACCGCGCCACCAGGTTTCGGTCCCGGTCGAGCAGGTCGACATCGGCGCGCAGGCGGGCACCGGGGTCGCGGCGGGCGATGACGGTGATCTCCGCGGGGAGTTCGGCGAGCAGCCGCACCGCGTTCACCCCGACGGGCACCATCACGCCCTCGTTGATCCGTTCGTCGGTGAAAAGCATGGCCGCGCACTGCATCGCGGCGTCGACGACGGCCGGATGCGCCAGATGTCGCGAGCCTTCGGCGATGCTCCCGTCGACGGTGGCCAGCACCACGTCGCGTCCCACCCGCACGGAGCTCACCCGCTGGAACGTCGGACCGTATTGCAGCCCGGCCGAGGCCAGGCCCGCGTAGAACATCGCCGGGTCGACGTCGACACCGACCTCGATGGTGGGCAACGCGACTTCGGTCTGTTCGTGGCTGCCGGTCAGGGTGCGCCCGGTCGAGTGCACCGTCCACGCCGTTCCGGTCGCGCTGCGCGATCTGATCATGAAGCGACCGCTGGCCTCCTCGACGCTCATCGCGACCAACGGCACATCGGGGGCACCCATGATCAGCGGCGCGACGAACCGAACGCCCTCCAGCGCAACCTGTTTGCTGCCGATCCGCGCGGCGGTGGCGCTCAGCGCGGCGTCCAGGTAGGCCGCGCCGGGCATGATCTTGACGCCGTTGACGACGTGGTCGGCCAGCCACGGCAACAGTTCGGTGCCCACCTGCAGCAGCCACTCGGGGCGGCCCTCCACATCGGGGTCGCCGAGCATCGCGTGCCCGCCGGGTGTGCCGAGGCGGGCCTGCTCGAACAGTGGCAGCGCCGAGTGCAGGCGGGTGCGCTGCCAGGGATAGCGCGGCAACGGTACGTGCGCGGTGACGCCACGCTCGGCGGGAAACAACAGTTCACGGTCGAGTACCCCGGCGGCATGCAGACCGATGAGGGTGCGCCGGATGCTGTGCGAATCGGACTGCTCGCGGTCGAGGGTGGGCACCGTGGTGCCGTTCACGTCCGCGTCGACCAGGGCCTCGCGGATATTGCCCGACAGCACCGGATGGGGACCGACCTCGAGGAAGATCCGGTTGCCTGCGGCGATCAAGCTCGCGATCGCGGCGAAGAACCGCACCGGCTGCCGGACATTCGACCACCAGTACTCGGCGTTCCAGTCGCCGTCGGTGACGAGTTCCCCCGTCACCGAGGAGTACAGCGCCACCGTGGGCGCCTGCGGCGCCAGATCGGCCAGCGCCGTGCGCAGTTCGTCGTGGATCGGATCCATCAGGCGACTGTGATACGGCACCTCGACCCGCAGCCGGCGCGCGAATATGCCGTCCTCCGTGAGCTTCTCGGCGATCTCGTCGAGTCGGTCGACGTCGCCGGACAGCGTCAGGGAGGTGGGGCTGTTGATCGCGGCGATGTCGACGCGCGGATCGTCGGCGACGAGCGCGTCGGCCTGTTCCTTGGTCAAGCCGACAGCGAGCATCCCGCCGGTTCCGGCGGTCGTGGCCTGCAGTCGCGCTCGGTGATAGGCCACCCGCACCGCTTCGCGCAGTGTCAGCATGCCGCTGACGTACGCCGCCGACACCTCGCCCACACTGTGTCCGACGATGGCCGCGGGGACGATGCCGTATCCGGCCAGCTCGCGTACCAGGCCCACTTGGACGAGGAAGTTCGCGGGCTGCGCGACCTCGGTGCTGGTCACCCGGGACTCGTCCTCCGGCTTGCTCAGTTCCTCGATGATCGACCAGCCCGCGATCGCGCGAAATTCCGCGTCGATCTGCTCGGCGGTCTCGGCGAACACTCCACCGGCGGCGAGCAACCCGCGGGCCATCTTCCAGTGCTGCGGTCCCATGCCCGAGAAGACGAACACCGGCTCGGCGGCGCTGGAGGACACCGTGCGGCCGGCGTCGCGCCCGGTACCCGAGGCGTACTCGTGCAGTTCACGGACCAGGTCGTCGGTGGAACCGTCGAGGAGTACACCGGTGCGGAACGGGTGGTGCGCCATCCGGGTCCACGCCGCTTCGGCCAGCCGGTCCGGGTCGGCCCCCGCGGAGATCAGGTCGGCGAACCGGCCCGCCAACGCACGCGCGGCACCCGTACTGCGGGCCGAGATGGGCAGAATGCCGAGGTGACGGGCCGGTTCGGTCGGCGATTCGGGCGCGCGGAACTCCTGCAGGATCGCGTGGGCATTGGTGCCGCCGTACCCGAACCCGTTGACCGCCACCGACATCGGCGCGGCGTCGGCGGGCAGCGGTTGCGCCTCGGTCTGGACGTGCAAGCCCAGCTCGTCGAACGCGATGTCGGGGTTCGGCTCGTTCAGCCAGCCCTGCGGCGGCAACGTGCGATGTCGCAGTGCCAGTGCGGCTTTGATCACGCTGGCCACGCCCGCGGCGGCCTCGGTGTGACCGATCGTGGCTTTCACCGAGCCGACGCCGATGGTGCCGGTGCGCCCGGACGCGGCACCGAAAACCCGTCCGAGAGCGCGCAATTCGACCGGATCGCCGACCAGTGTGCCGGTGCCGTGTGCCTCCAGGTACGTGATCTCGTCGGGCGCCAGGCCCGAGCGTTCGCACACGGTGCGGGCCAGCGCCTCCTGCGAGTCGGCGTTCGGCACCGTGATCGCGGTCGTTCGCCCGTCCTGATTCGACCCGGTGGCCTTGATCACCGCGTACACGCGATCACCGTCGCGGACAGCGTCTTCGAGCTTCTTCAGCGCCACCATGCCCGCGCCCTCGCCGCGACCGTAACCGTCGGCGGACGCGTCGAAGGACTTGCAGCGGCCGTCGGTGGCCAGGAAGCCGCCTTTGCACATGAGCACGAAGGTTTCCGGCTGCAGCATCACATTGACCCCGCCCGCCAGCGCGACCTCGCAGTCGTCGTTCTCCAGCGCCTGGCAGGCCAGGTGCAGCGCCACCAACGACGACGAGCACGCGGTGTCGACGGTGATCGCCGGACCGACCAGGTTCAGCGCGTAGGCGATGCGGTTGGACAGCATCGTGTAGGAGGCGCTGGCCGGGGTGTGCATGTCGGTGTGGAACAGGGCAGGGCCCACCACCCCGATCACAGACTGGTCGACGACGAAGCCGCCCACATAGACCCCCACCTGCGCGCCGGCCGAGCGCCCCGCGATCCCGGCATCGTCGAGGGCCTCCCAGGTCACCTCGAGCATCAACCGTTGCTGCGGGTCGAGCACCGTGGCCTCGCGCGGTGAGATCCCGAAGAAGTCGGGATCGAACTCCCACGGATCGTTGGTCATGAAGGCGCCGTGTTTGGTGTAGCTGCGCCCCGGGGTTCGCGGTTCGGGGTCGTAGTAGCGGCGCCAATCCCAGCGATCGGCGGGCATCTCCACGACGCCGTCGCGCTTGTCGACGATAAAGTCCCAGAACGATTCCGGGGAATCGATTCCGCCCGCGAACCGACATCCGATTCCGACAATGGCAATATCCGACACGAAATTTCCTCCGGCTCGACCGGCCTGTGGCATGTGACCGTTGGTGTCAACGTAGAAGCCCACCCCCGCGGCGATCGTGGCGATTACCGACCTCTGGAATTTCGGACGGGTAATCGCGCGGTCTCCTGTGATCGGGCCCAGCGCGCGAAGTCATGGCTCACAACAGCATTCCGAGAATCGTTGTGACCGGCCGCAACATTGCGCGGTAGCGACCGAAAAGGCAGGCGACTCCTGACAAGTTCGACCACATCGCGAGCAGTTGGGAGGCGAATGTGTTCGCCGAGTTGACACAATGGGCAGACACCGTCGTGCGGCGGCGATATCTGGTGATCTTGATAATGGTGACCGGATTACTGGCACTGGGCACCTACGGGCTCGGACTCGGCGCGGATCTCAGTTCGAAGGGCTTCGACGATCCGTCCTCGGAATCGGTGCGCGCGGCACACGTGCGCGACAACGCGTTCGGCCGTGATCACAGCAGCGACGTGCTCCTGCTGGTGCGGGCGCCCGAAGGCACCACCATCGACGATCCGGCTTTCGCCGCGACGGTCGTGGCGGGCCTGAACACTCTGCCGCAGCGGTTCCCGAACGAGATCGACCGCGTCAACGGCGCGTATTGGCCGACTGATACCGGCGTGGCGATTCCCGAGGTCTTCGGATCCCCCGACCGTGACTACGCGTTCGCCTCGGTCGCGGTCAGCGGCCTCGACCCCACCGAACAGGGCCGCAATTACCGCAAGATCGCCGAGGAGTTCGTGATCCCCGGAGTCGAGGTCGAACTCGCCGGCGGACAACCGGTCGCACTCGCGTTGAACGACACCATGGTTCAGGATCAGCGTCGGGTGGAGTTGTTCGCCGTCCCCGCGGTCGCGATCCTGCTGTTCTTCCTGTTCGGCGGCGTCGTCGCCGCGGCGCTGCCGCTGATCGTCGGCGGACTCACCATGCTCGGCGCGTGGGGACTGCTGCGCTGCCTCACCGCGGTCACCGAGGTGAACTCCTTCGTCTCCCCGGTCGTTTCGATGATCGGGCTCGGCCTGGCGATCGACTACGGACTGTTCGTGCTCAGCCGGTTCCGCGAGGAACTCGCCGACGGACGCACTGTCGACGATGCGGTCCGGCGCTCGGTGACCACGGCGGGACGCACTGTGTTGTTCTCCGCCTTGATCGTGGTGGTCGCGGCAGCCGGGATTCTGGTGTTCCCGCAGGGCTTCCTGCGGTCGTTCGCCTACGGCGCGATCATCACCATCTCCCTGGCCGCACTGACCTCGATCACCCTTCTCCCCGCGATGCTGGCCGTACTGGGCAGGCGCGTCGACTGGCTCGGCGTCGACTGGTTCCGTAAACCGGTCGCGAGAGATCGTGTTCCCGGCAACGGCTGGGGTCGATTCGCCGCGGGAGTCATGAAACGTCCACTGGTGGTGGCCGTTCCGATCTGCCTCGGTCTGCTGCTGCTCATCGTCCCGATCCAGAATCTGGCCTTCGGTTCCATCAACGAGCGGTTTCTCCCGCCGTCGCATCCGACGCGCCTGGCCCAGCAGCACTTCGACGAACTGTTCCCATTGCGCCAGATCGACCCGATCGACCTTGTCATCGTCACCTTCGACCCCAAGACCGCCGATACCGTGCGCGCCGACGCCAACCACGCCCCCGGCCTGGCCGCGCCGTTCGCCGAACCGATGCAGTCGCCGTTCCAGCCCCAGGTCCTCACCACCCAGACCGTGCTCGCCGGATCCGGCGATGCCGAGGCGACCATCGACTACCTGCGCTCGATGCCGTTACCGCCCGGCACGACGCTGATGGTCGGTGGGCAGCCCGCCGTGGAGAAGGACAGCATCGACGCGCTGGTCGAGCGGATGCCGCTGATGGTCCTGTTCGTCTTCCTGGCCAGCACGCTACTGCTGGCGCTGACGTTCGGTTCGCTGGTGCTGCCGCTCAAAGCAGCCGTGCTGAATCTGCTCGGGCTCGGCGCCACGCTGGGCGTGCTCACCTGGGTCTTCATCGACGGGCACGGCGCGGGGGTGTTCGGCTTCACCCCGCAACCGATCATGTCGCTGGTCCTGGTCGTGATCGTGTCGGTGGTCTACGGGCTCTCGACCGACTACGAGGTATTCCTGCTGTCACGCATCGTCGAAGCCAGGGCCGCGGGCGCTTCCACCACCGAAGCCGTGCAGGCGGGTATCGCCCGGACGGGCCGCATCATCACCGCGGCCGCGGTGATCCTGCTGGTGGTCACCGGCGCGTTCGCACTGTCGGATCTGCTGATGATGCAGTACATCGCCTTCGGCATGGTGACCGCACTGTTCATCGACGCCACCATCCTGCGGATGCTGCTGGTGCCCGCGTCCATGCGGCTGCTCGGCGACGCCTGCTGGTGGGCGCCGACGTGGCTCGAACGCCTGCGGCCCGCGCCGCAACACCAGACCCTCGCCCACCCGACACCTTCCGGAGCTGCTCCGACGCCAGTCCGCGGCGACCGGGACTGAACCCGCGGAGTACCACCATGAACGTCCGGAGCGGCACCGTCGAGGTGCCCACCGCCCCCCTCCGCACGCTGCCCGCCTTCGCGTGGCGCGAGGTATCGATCGTCGCCGCCGTGGCCGCCATCCTGTTCCTCGCCAGGATCGACCGCTATCGGATCGGCGGTGACGAACTGTATTTCCTCGCGGCCGGACGGCATCCGTCGGTGAGCTATGCCGATCAGGGCCCGCTGGTTCCGCTGCTGGCGGCACTGTCGGACCACCTCGCACCGGGATCCACAGTGGCACTGCGGGTACCCGCGCTGCTGTTCACAGTGCTGGCCATCGTGCTCAGCGCGGTGATGGCCAGGGAGTTCGGCGGCGGCCGACTCCCCCAGACCGTCGCCGCGCTCGCCTACGCGACCACCCCGATGGCGGTGATGCAATCGGCGATGCTGAGCACCTTCGCCCTCGACATCACCTTGACGGCGGTGCTCGCGTGGCTGCTGATCCGCTGGGTGCGCACTCGCGAGGACTACCTGTTGGTCGCGGCGGGGTTCGTCGCCGCCGTCGACTTCCAGGTCAAGTGGCTGATTCCGATCATCTGGGCGGTGCTCGCGCTCGGCGTGGCCGTGTTCGGGCCGCGGGAGATGCTGCGCAGGCCCGCGTGGTGGCTCGGCTCGGGTCTGCTCGCGGGGTCGGCGGTCCCGATTCTGTGGTGGCAGCACAGCAATGGCTGGCCACAGCTGGCGATGGGCGCGATTGTGCGCGATGAGCAGCTCGCCACCGCCGGGGTTCTCGCGGCGCCGTGGACGATGATTCAGGTCACCGGAGCAGCCGGTCTGCTGTTGCTCGCCGGCATGTGGGCCGGGCTGCGCGCGCAGCGGTTCCGTCCGTATTACTTCCTGATCCCGATGATCGCGATCGGGCTGGGCGCGGTGGTGCTGGCGGGCCTGCGCCCCTACTTCGTGGCCGGTGCTTTCCCCGGGCTGTTCGCCGCGGGCGCGGTGTATCTGGCGGACCGGGGTATCACGCGACGCGGCGCGATCATCGGCGGTGGTTTCGGCACGCTGGCTACCGCGATCTGCGTCGCGCTCGTCGTCGCGCTGCCCCTACCGGGGTCGGCGTTGCGGCAGTCGACGACCGACTATTCCCAGATCCACTCGCGCAGTGTGCTTTTCGGTCCGAGCGGTTGGGACGACCTGGTCACCGCGGTTGCCGAGACCTATCACCGGATACCGCCGCGGCAGCGCGAGGGTGTGGTGATCGTGACCCAGAACTATTGGCAGGCAGCGGCACTCGAGGAATTCGGGCCTGCCGCCGGTCTTCCCGCGGTGTTCAGTCCGAACCGCGGCTATGGCTACTTCGGCGCCCCACCCGACACCGCGACCACGGTGCTCTACCTCGGGGTCGACGGTCCCGACACCGCGCTGCGTACCCGTTTCACGCAGACGACGCTGCTGACCCGCGTCGACGAGCCCCTCGGCTTTCCCGGCGTGAACCGCGGCGTCGCGCTGTGGCTGTGCGACGGCCCGAGCGAACCGTGGTCGGCGCTGTGGCCCGACGCCAAGGAACTGCGCCTGGTCGACGGAACGAGTCGGCATGGGCGATAACGACGCAGCAGTGAACGGAGACAAGACAGTGCGCAATTCGATGGTGCGACGGCTCGCGCTCACGGTGGCGGTCGCCGCCGCGGGCCTGCCCGTCGTCGCGACGGCGCAGGCGGCCCCGGACCTGGTGGCCGCCCGTGGCATGGCGGCGGCGCTGCCCGCGCCGAACGGCTCCTACGCCGTCGCGGCCGCGGCGAACGGGCCGGGCAAGGTGATCGATGTGACCGTGCACTCCGCGGCGATGAATCGACCGGTCACCGTCGCGGTCATTCCCGCCGCCGACCCCGAGGCGCCCGCCGGCTCGCTGTATCTGATCAACGGCGTCGACGGTGGCACCGACACCCCCGACTGGCGCGAGGGCAGCAACTGGTTCACCAAGACCGACGCCCTCGACTTCTTCGCCGCGAAACAGGCGAACATCGTGATGCCGATCGGCGGTGCGGGCACCTTCTACACCGACTGGCAGGCCGACGATCCCGGTACCGGACGCAACCGCTGGCTGACCTTCCTCACCACCGAACTGCCGCCGATCATCGATTCGGCCTTCCACGGGACCGGCCGCGACGCCGTCGCCGGACTCTCGATGGCCAGCTCGGCGGTCTTCCGGATGGCACAGCAAGCACCGCAGCGGTTTCAGATGGTCGGCTCGTTCAGCGGCTGCATCCAGACCAGCAACCCGGCCGGACAGGCGATGGTGGCCTCGATCGTCACCGCGCGCCGCGGCAACCCGCTCAACATGTGGGGACCACCCACCGATCCGGCCTGGACGGCCAATGACGCCGCCCTCAATGCCGAGAAGCTACGCGGAGTTCAGGTGTATGTGAGCACCGGCAACGGCCTGCCCGGCCCGCTGGACACCTTGAACGGCCCTGGTATCCAGCGCAATCCGGTGAAACTGCTCGATCAGCTGCTCATCGGCGGCGTACTCGACGGGATCACCGTGGTGTGCACCGCGTTGCTGCGTGACCGCCTGGCCGCCCTGGATATCCCGGCGACCTTCGATTTCCGCCCGGCGGGCACGCATTCGTGGGGCTACTGGGAGCAGGACATGCACACCTATTGGGAACGCGCCGCCGCGCTGCTCGTCCCCTGAACACACGAAAATCGGGTGCATCGCGACCAAGCCGTGCCGCGATGCACCCGAATCGTCCGCTCGTCTACAGGGAGCCACCACCCCCGATCAGCCACGGATTGAACGTGCAGGTCAGGTTCGGGTTCTGGACCGGATCGAGCGCGCGCAGCGCGATCGACAAAGCACGCGGCGAGTACATCATCGTCAGGTGATCGGAGATGTCCTGCTCGCACCCTTCCTGCAGCACAACGTTGTTGACCGTCGAGCCGGGGCCCTGGTCGAGGAA